>DASYGA010000265.1:0-7639 GCA_036000265.1 Steroidobacteraceae bacterium
CGGCGCGGCCGAGATAGCGGCGGGTGACGAGAAACTGCGCCACGCCGAGCAACATGCCGAGGGCCGGCAGTCCGAAGCCGGCGTGCCAGCCGTAGCGCTGCGCCACGATGGGCACGAACATCGGCCCAAACAGCGACCCGACATTGATGCCGACGTAGAAGATCGAAAAGCCGGCGTCACGCCGCGAGCCTCCTTCGGGATAAAGCTCGCCGACCGTGGTGCTTACGTTGGGCTTGAGCAGCCCGACGCCGAGCACGTTGAAGACCAGTCCGAGAAAGAAGAGGCGTGTGCCGCCCGAGGCGAGCAGGGTATTGCCGACCGTGATCAGCACGCCGCCCGCGGTCACCGCGAGCTGTCCGCCGATCAGGCGGTCCGCCACCCAACCGCCGAGGAGCGAGAGCAGGTAGGTGCCCCCGAGGTACAGCCCCCACACGGCACTGGCGTTCTGATCGTTGAATCCCAATCCGCCGCGGCCGCTGGCGGCGACCAGGAACAGGATCAGGATCGACTGGATGCCATAGAAGGTGAACCGCTCCCACATCTCCGTGAGGAAGAGGGTCGCGAGACCGCGGGGGTGAGCGCCGATGACTTTGGCGAGGACACTTAACGTGTCCTCGCCCGGCGCGAACGCTCGCGCACGGATGCGCGGGCCGGAGGGCCTGCCGCCATGAATGGCCAGTGGCACAGCCTCATTTGTCCGTTCTGCCTGAGGCCCAGTCTCGATATCGCCGCTCATGCGTGAGCGCGCCGCATCACGACGCCTGTGGCTGCTCGGCGTCCTGCCGCTTCGAGCGCTGCAGAATGCGCGCCATGATCAGACCGCCCTCGAACAGGAGGTACATCGGTATCGCCAGCAGCGACTGCGAAACGGCATCGGGAGGGGTCAGGAACGCCGCGACGATGAAGACGCCCAGGAGCACGTAGCCGCGGTAACTCTTCAGCTTGTCGAGCTCCACCAGACCGGTGAGCACCAGCAGCACGACCGCGACCGGCAGCTCGAAGGCGGCGCCGAATCCGAAGAACATCAGCAGCACGAAATTCAGGTACTGCGAGATGTCCGTCATCATGGTCACGCCCTGCGGAGTCGTGCTGGCGAAGAAATGAAACATCGCCGGGAACACGAAGAAGTAGGCGAACGCCATCCCCCCATAGAAGAGCAGGATGGAGGAGACGAGCAGCGGCAGCGCGAAGCGCTTCTCGTGGCGGTAAAGTCCCGGCGCGACGAATGCCCACAGCTGGTAGAGCACGTAGGGCATCGCAAGAAAGAGCGCGACGAAGAAGGACAGCTTGAAGGGTGTCGTGAAGGGTGCAGCGACGCTGGTTGCGATCAGCGTCGTGCCCTTCGGCAGTCTCTGGATGAGCGGCTGCGAGGCCAGGGTGAAGAGGGGATTGGCGTAGAACGCGCATGGCACGAACACGATCCCGACCACCAGCAGCGCCCGGATCAAGCGGTCGCGCAGCTCCAGCAGGTGGGAGATCAGCGTGCCTTCGGCAAGCTTCTCGGGTTCCTCGCTCATGGCTGCCCGGGTTGGCCCGGGTTGGGGTCAGCGCCTCCTTGTGCCGGGAGGGCTTCAGGCGGCTCGCCCGGCTGCAGGGCGGCCGGTTCGAGCGCCGGCTCCAGCGCCGGCTCGGCGGCAGCCTGCCACCCGGCGGCGAGGCTCGGCGCCGGCCCGGTCTGCTCCGCAATCAGCGGCGGCGGGCTCGCCGTCAAAGTGCCGCCCACCGGCCGTACGGGCTGCGACCGGATGGTCCGCGGCCGATCGAGGTCGACCTCCTCCTCGAGCTGCTCCTGGAACTGCCGCGCCATGGCGCGTGCCCGGCCTACCCAGCGACCGACCTCGCGCACTACCTTGGGCAGCTTCTCCGGTCCCAGCACGATCAGCGCCAGGACGAAGATGACCAGGATCTCGGAGAATCCAATATCGAACATGCTGGCTTCAGCGTCGAAATGCGCTAACGCAGGGAGCGTCTCCAGGCCACACCGATCCCGCGCGCTGCGACGGCGCGCCGGACCCTCTATCCTGGGTCACTCGGCTCAGGCGCTCCGCTCGGTCTTGACGGCCGCCTCGGCCTTGGGGGCGATCTTCGCCTCCGGGAACTCGGCATCGGGACCTTGCGCGTGAATTTGCCGGGGCGATGCGGCGGCTTCCTCCTGCTCGCCGTCGTTCATCGCCTTTTTGAAGCCGCGCACGGCATGGCCCAGATCCTCACCGACGCTGCGGAGCTTCTTGGCCCCGAACACGACGAGCACCACGACCAGGATGATCAGCAGCTCCTTCATTTCCATAAAGCTTGGACTCCGCTCCGCTTAGGCGTGAGAGAACACTTACTACGATGGATCATAGGCCAAACGAGCCATTTTGGCCGAGAAAGTTCGCACATTCGAGGGTCGCCGCCGCTGCCATCCCGCGCGGCTCTGGCTCAGGTCTGCAGCCAGAAGGTGACCGGCCCGTCATTCACCAGCTCCACCTGCATGTGGGCGCCGAATTCCCCCGCCGCCACCGGCGAGTGCGTGGCTCTGGCCCGCTCGAGCAGGTACGCGAACAGCTCCCGGGCGGCCTCCGGGGGGGCCGCGGTGCTGAAGCCGGCGCGCGTGCCTTTGTGGGTATCGGCGGCCAATGTGAACTGGGGGACCAGCAGCAGGCCGCCTCCGGTCGCGCACAGTGACAGGTTCATCTTCCCCTCTGCATCGGGAAAGATCCGATACGCCAGCAGCCTCTCGAGCAGCCGATCGGCCGCTGCGCGATCATCATCCCGGCGCACGCCGATCAGGGCGAGCGTGCCTGCGCCGATCTCACCCGCGCGCCGCCCGCCGATGCTGACGCATGCCCGCGAGACGCGTTGGATGAGGCCGATCATGGAACGCTCTGCCGGGACGCCCCGCCTGCCACCTTCAGCCCCCTGAGCTTCGGTTGACTGGCATCCGATGCGCCGGGTCCGATAAGATGCGCTGCGGTTTTGCGCACACGGCCGGAGATCACGATGGCGGGACGTTGGTTGCGTTCACGGGTGGGTTCTAACATGCGGATTGCCATGACGGCCCTCAAAGTCGGCGCGGCGATCGGCCTCGGGTCGCTCGCGGCTGCTGCGGCTTTCGCGCAGCAACCGCAGCCCGGTGGCAATGCGCAGCGGGGGGCGACCCTGGCCTCGACCTGCCTCGGATGCCATGGCATCGAGGGCTACCGCAACGCCTATCCGGATTATGCGGTACCGCGCCTGGCGGGTCAGCACGCGGAGTATCTCGAGGCGGCCCTCAAAGAGTATCGCAGCGACGCCCGCGACTACCCGACCATGCATCTGCAGGCGCTCTCGCTGTCCGACCAGGATATCGCCGACGTCGCCGCATACCTCGCGAGCAAGCCGCTCGTCGCGCCGAGCACCACCGCCGCCAGCCAGCCGCAGATCCCGCAGCCGGCGCTCGTATGCACTTCCTGCCATGGCAGGGACGGCATCGGCGTGACGCCGATGTACCCGTCACTCGCCGGTCAGCATGCCAGCTACCTGGCTCGCGCGATCCAGGAATATCAAGCGGGCAATCGCAGCCACGGCGCCCTCGTCGGGGAAGCCGAGCCGGTGTATCGCATGAATCCCATCATGAATGGCATGGTCGCATCCCTGAAGCCCGCGGACATCACCGCCATCGCCGGCTACTTCAGCAGCCTCAAGCCCGGACTTCATACGGAGTCCCGGCCTTTCTTCCGCTGGACCGATCATTCCGCCAAGGCGGAAAGCAACTGAAGAAGCGGGGCCCAGGCCGCCATCGCTCGGCCCCGGCCCCGTTCTTCATCTCTTCATCCGATAGGCTATTTCACCTGCACCGGCACGAAGATCCGGGTGCTGCCTCGCTGGATCAGCAGGGCCACGTGCCCGCGTGACTTCTCCACCGCCGCGCGCAGCTGCTCGACCGTGGAGACTCGCACACCGTTGGCTGCCAGCACCACGTCGCCCGGCTGAATGCCGGCATCCTCCGACGGTCCGCTGACGCCTTCGACCAGCAGGCCGCCGTGGGTGTGGGCCTGCGCCTGCTCGTCACCGGTGAGCGGGCGAACCGCGAGGCCAAGACTGCCGCCCTGGTGGTGCGGGCTTTGCGCCGAGGCCGTGGTCTGATTGCCCATCGACCCGAGCTTCACGTCGATGTTCCGCGTGGCGTGATCGCGCCAGATGGTCAGGCTCACCGTCTTGCCGGGCATGAGGCTGGCGATCCGCACCGGCAGCTGGCTGGAGGTCTGCACGGGCTGGCCATTGAGCGCGAGGATCACATCGCCCGGCTTGACGCCCGCCTTCGCCGCCGGCCCGTTCTCCTCGACACTGGAGACCAGCGCGCCCTCCGGCTCCGGTAGGCCGAACGAATCGGCGAGGCCCTGATCGACGTTCTGGATCACCACCCCGAGCTTGCCGCGCTCCACGTGGCCGGTGGTCATGAGCTGATGCGCAACCTGCATCGCGACATTGATCGGGATGGAGAAGGACACGCCCATGTAGCCGCCCTTGCGGCTGTAGATCTGCGAGTTGATGCCCACCACCTTGCCCTGCATGTTGAACAGCGGGCCGCCGGAGTTGCCGGGATTGATCGGCACGTCGGTCTGGATGAAGGGCACGTAGCCGGAGTCCGGCAGCGTGCGCCCCTTGGCGCTCACGATGCCGGCGGTGGCGCTGTTGTCGAAGCCAAACGGCGCGCCGATCGCCAGCACCCACTGGCCGACCTCGATGGAGTTGGAATCGCCGAGCTTGACCGTCGGCAGGTCGTTGGCGGCGATCTTGATGACCGCGACGTCGGCGGTCTTGTCCTCGCCGATCACCTTGGCGCTGTACTCACGCCGGTCGGTGAGCTGCACCGTCACGCGCGTCGCGCCCTCGACCACGTGCGCATTCGTCAGAATGAGGCCGTCGGGCTGGATGATGAAGCCGGAGCCCTCGCCGCGGATCGGCTGCTGCTCCTGGGGTCCCTGGAAGGGCATGCCGCGGAAGAACGGCGCGAACGGGCTGTTGGGCCCGAAGGGGTTGTCATTGCCTTGGCTCTCGGGCGCCTTCTCGATGACGCGGATGTTGACGACGGCCGGGCCGAACTTCTTCACCAGCGTGGTGAAGTCGGGCAGCATCACGGCCACGCCGCCGCGTGGTTGGGCCGAGGTCACCGCCGCCGGCGGCGGGGCTCCTTGCGCGTGCGCCGTGGTCGGCGCGGCTGCGCTGTAGAGGGCAGCCAGCGGCGTTGCGCCCAGTAGCACGCCGAGCACTCCCGCCACCAGTGGATTGCGAACTGCGTTCCTCACTCTCATGACTCACTCCCAAAGCTCTGTCCGGATGTACGGCTCGGAGGATAGGCGCGGGACACTTAAATGACGCTTAAGGGCTCGCGCTGCCTGGCCGTCTCGCCCATGCGGACCTCAGCGCTGCCTACCGCCGGGGACGGCCATTGGCACGTTCCTTCGGCCAGCAAGCCGCCAGCAAGGATAGCGCCGCTGGACTAGCGGCCTCGCCTGTCGAGCCAGGCGATGAGCCCCTGAGTGTTGAGCTCTAGATCGCTTGCCAGGAGCTGGAGCACGCGCTCCGGCGGCAGCGGGCAACCGTGGCGGGCGGCGAGCTCCCGCCACAGTCCGCCCATTCCCGCGCGAATGGCGGCGGCACGGTCCGGTGCGGCCGCGCTTTGCTCGGCGATGCGGGTGAGCTCGCGGATCTGCCCTTTCAGTGACTCGCCCAGCCGCGGCACGTCCGTCACCCGGCTGAAGTGCATGAGGTACATTGCCGCGGGCGCGTACGAGAGCATCCGGTCGACCGAGGCGAGCAGCTGCTCGGGGTCGAACTGCGTAGGTGTCGTCGTCGGGATGATGAAGGCGCCCCGCGGGGAGTCGAGCTCCCGGTAGGAGAGGCCGAAGGTGTCACCGGTGAAGATGCACTCATGCGCCCGATCGACGAACACCTGGTGATGGAGCGCGTGCCCGGGTGTATGCAAAATCTCGAGCTGCCGCCCGCCCAGGCTCAGCGTCTCCCCGTCCCGGGTCGTCCGCACCCGCCCCGCTGCGATGGGCAGGATGTCGCCATACAGACTGCGGAAGCGCTGTTCGCCGTAAACCGCCTGCGACCCCGCGATCAGCTTGGCCGGGTCGATCATGTGCGGCGCCCCGCGGGGGTGCAGGATCGCGGTGGCCTGGGGTAACTCCCGCATCAGCCGCCCCGCACCGCCCGCGTGGTCCAGGTGGACGTGTGTCAGCAGCAGGTAGTCGACCGTGTCCCGCGCGATTCCCAGAACATCGAGCGCGGCAAGCAGATAGGGCACGGAGTCATTCGTGCCGACATCCACGAAGGCAGCGCGGCCGCCGTGTTGAACGATATGCGCCGCCGCATGTCCTGGATGAACGTACTCCGTATCGACGGCGGTGATGCCGTCCGGATGACGGAATAACCGAGGGGTCGGGCGTGCGAGTGAGTGTCCGGGCATGCCGCCCAGAGTAGCAACTAGAGTAGCAACTAGGGTAGCAACTAGGTAGCAGGTACGGTAGCCCGGTTCACACGGTGACCGCCGCACTCCTCCGGAACTGCAAATTCAGGCAAGCTTGAGGGTATGACCCAATTCCTCGTCTCGCGCCGGGCGGCCCTGCTCCCGGCCCTCGTCTCGTGGCTGCTCTCCTTCGGTCTCGCGGCCCACGCTCAGCCTTTCGCGGTTCCGTCGCACCGCATCGACGGCACCCTGGTCCTCGACGGCATCCCGCCGCTCGATGCCAGCCTCGCCGCGAGGGTGGGGCGCTACGAGGCATGGCGGCAAGCCGCCTTCCTCGACTGGCTGCCCGACGGCAGTATGCTGGTCGCGACGCGCTTCGGCGCGCAGAGCCAGGTCCATCGCGTCGTATCGCCACTCGGCATGCGGCAGCAGCTCACCTTCGGCGCCGGCTCCGTGCTCGCGGCACGGGCGCCGCACAGCGGCAACGGCTTCGTGTTCGTGCGCGAGACCGGCGGCCATCCCCAGCTCTTCTATTATCCGTATGCTGGCAATGCCGCCGGCGCGGCTCGCCAGCTCACGCAGGGCAACTACCTGCACGGCAGTCCCGTCTGGTCCCATGACGGCAAGCGCATCGCCTTCTACGGGACGGACCGCACCGGCATCAATGACGATATTTACGTCGTCGACATTTCCGCAGGAACGCGCCCGCAGCTGGCCATCGCCGGCTCCAGCGGCAGCTGGCGGCCGCTCGACTGGTCGCAGGACGACCGCAAGCTGCTGCTGTTGAATACCGTATCGCCGCAGAAGAGCGCACTCTTCGTCGCCGACGTGGCGACGGGTGCGCTCACCCCGGTGGCAGTGCCCGAATCCCGCATCATCGCCGCGAAGTTCGCTCCCGACGGCGTCGGTTTCGACCTGCTCGCGGACGCGCAGAGCGATTTCGAGCAGCTGCTCTATTACAACCCCATAACCCATGCCATTCGCCGCGTCTCTGCCGACGTGCCGTGGGATGTGGAGTCCTTCGCGATCAGCTCCGGGGGCCACTACGTCGCATATGTGGTGAATGATGACGGCCAAAGCCAACTGACCGTTCTCGATACGCTGCGCAACCTGCAACTCAAGCCGCCCGGTCTCGATGATGGACGCATCGAGAACCCCCGCTTCGACGATGCCGGCCAGGAGCTCGCGTTTTCTTACGAGTCC
>DASYGA010000306.1:0-2203 GCA_036000265.1 Steroidobacteraceae bacterium
CGAACCCGATGATGGGAGGCCGGTAGTTGAAAAGGTTGAAGAAGCTGTAGGGCGCGAGATTTCTGCGGCCGCGGGCATCGTGGGTGGAGATCCAGCCGATGGGTCGAGGCGCGATGATGGATCCGAGCGGATCGTGCGGCAGTCCATGACCTTTCTGCGGCTCGTACCAGTACCGATCGCCCGCTCCGCTCACCCCGCTCACCCCGGTCATCCCTGGCGGCCGCTCGCGCGCTCGAGCCTTTCGAGTACTTTGGGCCAGCCTCCGGACATCGTGTCGTAAGCCGAGGCGTTCTGCGGCCCGAATCCGCAATGTTCCATCCGCACCCGGGTCCCGCCCTCCAGGGGTGTGAGTGTCCATTCCACGATGCTGTCGAGGGCCGTGCCGTGGCCGAGGTTCTGCACGGAGCCGCCCTTCCAGGTGTAGACCAGCCGGCGTGGCGGCTCGAAGGCGGTGATCTCACAATCCACCAGTCCGTTCCAGTTGCCCATCGGCTTCGCCCGGAATTGAAACCGGCCGCCCAGGCGCGGCTCGAAGTCGTTTTCCATGAGCCACTCCGCGATGAGGGAGGACTGGGTGAGGGCGCGCCAGATTTTCTCCGGCGGATGCGGCATCATCCGCTCGATCACGATCGAGCGAGCGGCGGCAGTAGCTTCGGTCATTGGTCCATCCTCTTCAGCAGATCCTCGAGTCGATCCATTCGATCGCGCCAGAAGGCGCCGTACAGGCCCAGCCAATCCACGAGCGGGGAGAGGCCCTTCGCCTCGGCGCGGTAGTGCATCTCGCGTCCCTCGCGCCGGTCCCGGACGAGACCCGCGGACTTCAGCGCGGCGAGATGCTTCGAGACGGCAGGCTGCGAGATGCGGGCATGCCGGGTCAGCATCCACACGGTCTGCTCGCCCTCCCGGCACAGCCGCTCGAAGAGCGAGCGGCGCGTGGGGTCGGCCAAGGCTCTGAATACGCTTCCGGAAGCGGGCTTCACTTTATCAATAACCAATCAGTTATGCGATTAAGCATAACCAGCAGGCTATATGTCTGTCAATGCGCAGGCGAGGCGCACCCGCCGCGGACGTGCTCGCGGATGATGTCCGCCAGACGCAGCGCGCCGGGTCCGGCGTAATCGCGATCTGCGAAAATCAAGTACAGCTCGGCAGAGCGCTCGGCGCCATCGCGCAGCGGCAGCGGCTTGAGCTCGCCACGCTCGATTTCACCGCGGATGGTGTCCTCCGCAAACCACGCAAAGCCGAGGCCCATGCAAGCGGCATGGATCGAGGTCGCCTTGTTGCCAACCGTCCAGGTTTGCTCGGCACCGATCGCGCTGCCGGGCCGTCGGTGGGTGCCGGTATCGCGCACGATGAGGTGGCGGTGCTTGCGCAGGTCCTGCAGCGTTAGCTTGCGTCCCAACTGGTGCAGTGGATGACTCGGACTCGCAGCCGCAATGATGCGCAGGCGCAGGAGCGCTTCGCCGGTGAAGCCCTGCGGAATGGTGCCCGCGATCGCGAGATGGACCTTCCGCAACGTGAGCGCCTCTTCGGTCCCGCTGATGACGGTCTCGTGGAGCTCGATGGCCGTCTGCGGGTGCTCGCCGGCGAACTGCGCCAGGCAGCGCAGCAGGAGCCACGTCGGAAAGATGATATCGACCGCGAGCCGAAGCTCCGGTTCCCAGCCTGCAGCGAGCGTTGCCGCCGCGCCTTCGAGGGATCCGGCCTCATCCAGCAAGGCCTTCGCGCGCCGGTACAGGACTTCGCCGGTCGGCGTCAGGCGGGCCTTGCGTCCAACGACCTCGAACACCTTGACGCCGAGCAGTGTCTCGAGCTTCTGCACCGCATACGTGACGGTCGACTGCGTCTTATGCAGCAGTTCGGCGCCGCGCGCGTAGCCGCCGCCGTCGACCACTGCGACCAGCGCGCGCCATTGATCCAGCGTGATTACCGGGTTCATTATTCACAAAATCGATGAGTACAGCCGAATAAATGATCTTTTTTATCTAAAAAGTCAATGGCTAAATCACGGGCAGCGGAGATGACTCCGGTCAACCATAGAGGCGAGCCATGAAGACTTTGTTGCAGATCAACAGCAGCATCTACAACGGCAGCGGGCAATCGACGCAGCTGGCCAACCGCTTTGTCGAGGCGTATTTGCGCCGCCATCCCGACGCGCGGCTCGTCAAGCGCGAGCTCGCCCGCGACGAGGTGCCCCATCTGA
>DASYGA010000228.1:0-6067 GCA_036000265.1 Steroidobacteraceae bacterium
CGCCACCGCGCGCTGCGACAGCGCCTCCTCGGCTTCACGCACTTCCGCCAGGATGGCGGTTGCGCGTGAATAGTAGGCCGCCCCGTCCGGGGTAACGGTGACCCGCCGGGTGGTGCGATTCAGGAGCTTCGCGCCCAGGGCGGCCTCCAGCTTCTGGATCAGGGTCGTGGCCGTTGCCTTCGGAATCCGCAGGCTCTCGGCGGCGCGAGCCATTCCGCCGGTCTCGACCACCCGGACGAACAGCGCCATTGCGCGGAGCTTGTCCATTGATTATTCGGATTACTGAATAATGAATTCAGAATAGCACCATTTATTTCTGCTTTCATAGCCAATAGGTTATCCCCAGCCAGTCCAACCGAGGAGAACCCAGCCGATGAGCCCAGCCACCAAGACCGTGACCGACCAGAACTTCCAGGCAGAAGTCCTCGCGTCCTCGAAGCCCGTTCTCGTGGACTACTGGGCCGAGTGGTGCGGCCCATGCCGGATGATCGGCCCGCTCGTCGAGGAGTCCGCGACCGAGTATGGCGACCGGCTGACGATCGCAAAGCTGAACGTGGACGAGAATCCCGCCACTCCCACGCGCTACAGCGTTCGCGGTATTCCGACGCTGATGATCTTCAAGGACGGGCACCCGGTGGCGACGCACGTCGGCAGCCTCAGCAGATCGCAGCTGCATGCGTTCCTGGACGCGAACACCTGATCCAGCTACCTGAAGGAACCTGACACTTCGCGCGGCGTTGAACCGCGGCATTTTGCGCGCGGAGGCAGCCATGGCCAGAATCCTCGTCCTCTACTACTCCGCATACGGCCACGTGGAGCGCATGGCGCAGGCGGTGGCGGACGGTGCCCGCTCCGTGCCGGGAGCGGAGGTGGCCGTCAAGCGCGTGCCCGAGCTGGTACCGGATGATGTCGCCCGCAAAGCGGGCATGAAGCTCGAGCAGCAGGCGCCGGTCGCCAGCGTCGACGAGCTCGCCGCTTACGACGCGATCATCTTCGGCACGCCCACCCGGTTCGGCAACATGACGGCGCAGATGCGCAACTTCCTGGATCAGACGGGTGGCCTGTGGGTGAAGGGAGCGCTCGTCGGCAAGGTTGGAAGCGTGTTCGCTTCGACCGCGACCCAGCATGGTGGCCAGGAAACCACCATCACCAGCTTCCACAGCACGCTTCTGCACCAGGGGATGATCATCGTTGGTCTGCCATACTCCTTCCCCGGCCTGACACGGATGGATGAGATCAGCGGCGGCACCCCCTACGGCGCCACAACGCTGGCCAAAGGTGACGGCTCACGGCAGCCGAGCGAGAACGAGCTCGAGGGAGCGCGCTTCCAGGGACGGCACGTGGCCGAGATCGCCGCCCGGCTCGAGCGCGGCGCGGGTGAGCGTGGTCCCGCGCCCAAGTCCATGCACAATCCGACGGAGACGACCGGCGGCACGACTGGCCGCTCCTGACGGGAGACGGATCGGCCAAGCGGTCGGCGCGTAGCCCTACGCCTGCGTCGTCTGCGGGCTCTCCAGCTCGCGCAGGTCGCGGCCGCGGGTCTCACGGCCGTAAGCCCAGAGTAGCGCCAGAGCGAGCGCCACCGGTACGGCGGTCTCGAGTGCCGCCGTGCCGATCGCCGGCACGAGGGCGAGGCTGCCCAACCCCTGACACACCAGGCCGCCGCTTTTGCTGACGCCCGCCACCCAGCCGGTGGCACGGCCACGGATGCGGATGGGATAACTCTCGGCGGTGTAGGGAAGGATGATGGAGATGACACCGGTCGAGCCGACGATGAGCAGCGTCAGCGCGATGACCGGATCGGCCGCGGCGTGCACGCCGCTCTCGCGCAGCACCAGTGCGAGCAGGCCGGCCGCCGAGATGCCGATCATGACGAGCAGCGATCCCTTGGTGCTCCAGCGCGAGTAGAGCAGCGCCGCGATGGCGATGACCGGCACCGAAATAAACGTCGAGCGGGCGATGATCGCCGCCGCCACGCCCATGTCATGGCCTTCGGCAATCAGCTGGCCCGGGAGCCACAGCAGCACGCCATAGCTGAGCAGGCCCCAGGAGAGCGCCACCAGGCTGAGCGCGACCGTGGTGCCGAGATAGCGCGTGTCGGTCGGCGGCAGATGGGAATGATCGAGCTTGGCTTCCTCGTCCCAGTCCTCGTCCTCACGGACGACCACCGAGCCGAACCGCGCGAGCGTGGCGCGCGCCTCCTGCGGCCTGCCGATGTGCAGCAGAAAGCGCGCCGACTCCGGAATCAGCGGGCTCAGCGCGATCAGGAGCAACCCCGAGGGCAGGTTGAGGAACCACATGATGCGCCAGCCGAATTCCGGCTGCAGCAGCGCCGACATGCCGGAGGCGATCAGATAGCCGCCCAGGGTACCCGCGCCGCCGATCACAACGAGACTCCAGCCGCGATGGCGTGTTGGCATGACTTCCGCGAGGAGCGCATAGGCGACGGGCAGCATGCCGCCCGCGGAGCCGCCCATGAGGAAGCACATGAAGAGGTTCCAGCGAAAGGAGGGCATGGCTCCGCAGATGGAGGTGCCGATGAACATAACGCCGGAGAGCAGGATGGTGGCGCGGCGGCCGTACTGATCGGCCAGCGCCCCCCAGACGAACGAGCCCACCGTGGCTCCGGTCAACGCCGAGAGCGGCAGGAGCGAGACCCCCGCCGCGGAGACTCCATACTCCACCCGCATCCCCGGCATCACGAATCCCAGGCTGCTGATCTTCATCGTGTCGACCACCAGCGCCATGACCAGCGCGCCGCCCGCGATCCAGTGCCAGACGGTCAGCGGCGCATCTTCCGGAGCGACGATCCGCTCGTGGAAGGTCGAGATCTCGGTGCTGGCTTCCTTGGGCCGCAGCCCGTACAGCGCCGCGCCGATACCGGCGACTATGAGGGCCATCCCACACAGCATGCCGGTCCCCATCGACATGCCGGCGAGCTGGTAATGCATCGACCGGGCCATGAGGAACATGGGCATGTGCAGCAGCACGCCGGCCACGGCCAGCAGGGCGCCCAGCCAGAACGCGGCCGGGCTGCGGCGGTCGGCAAACAGGAAGAGCTCGTGCATCGCGTGCGGACCCTCGCGCGCCGGCAGGCATCGGCCCGCGAGCGCACCGCGCTCTGGCGCCTCGACATGGTCGAAGTGGGTTTCCGGCACGGCCCTCGAGCGCGTGCGGCACCATCAGTATTACGTTATCGTGGCGCCGGAGCAAGCTCATGAACGACAGACGAATCCGCAGCGTGGTGATCGTCGGCGGTGGTACCGCCGGCTGGATGGCCGCCGCTGCGCTGTCGAAATCGCTGGTCGGAATGGGCATACAGCTGCGGCTGATCGAATCGCCGCGAATCGACGCGGTCGGTGTCGGCGAGGCGACTATTCCGCCGATCATGGACTTCATCCATCAGCTCGGCATCGACGAGGCCGAGCTGGTCCGGGACATCAAGGCGACCTACAAGCTGGGTATCGGCTATCGCGACTGGACCCGGGCGGGGCATTTCTATTTCCATCCCTTTGGCCCCGTGGCCCCGGGGATCGGCAGCATCCCGTTCCAGGCCTACTGGCTGAAGATGCTCCTGGAAGGCAAGGCGCAGCGGCTGGAGGAATACTCGATCCAGGCGGCGGCCGCCCTGCGCGGGCGATTCGCCCGCCCCGTGCACGCTCCCAACACACCGCTCAACAAAATCACCTATGCCCTGCACTTCGATGCGGGACGCTTCGCGCAGTATCTGCGTCGCTACGCCGAGCTGCGCGGCGTCGTGCGCACCGAGGGTCACGTCCGCCACGTGTCCTTGCGCGGCTCGGATGGGTTCGTCGACTCGGTGACGCTCGAGAGCGGTGAGAGCGTCGGCGCGGATCTGTTCATCGATTGCAGCGGCTTCCAGGGCCTGCTGATCGAGGGGGCGCTGCACACCGGATACCAGGACTGGAACCATTGGTTGCCCTGCGATCGCGCCATGGTCGTGCATAGCGAGCGCTCCGCGCCGCCGAATCCCTACACGCTCGTCACCGCCCGCGAAGCCGGTTGGCAATGGCAGATACCCCTCCAGCATCGCGACGGCAACGGATATATCTACAGCGGCGAATTCTGCGCGGACGATGTCGCGCGCGCCCTGTTGCTGGGCGGCATCGAGGGACGCCCGCTCAGCCAGCCGGTCGCGATGCGCTTCCTGCCCGGGCGGCGTAACGCCGCCTGGAACAGGAACGTGGTTGCCCTCGGGCTCGCCGCCGGGTTTCTCGAGCCGCTCGAGGCCACATCGATCCACCTGATCCAGCGTGGCATCGCCATGCTCCTCAAATTCTTCCCGGACCGCGATTTCGCCGCCGCCGACATCGAGCGCTACAACAGGATGCTCGAGCTGGAATTCGGTCAGGTACGCGATTTTCTCCTGATGCACTACCGCCATACCGAGCGCGCCGGCCCGTTCTGGGGGCACTGCCGCGACATCCCCCTGACCGAGAGCTTGCGCGAGAAGATCGAGCTGTTCCGCAGCCACGGGCGGATCCTGCGTGACGAAGCCGAGCTCTTCCCGGTGCTCAGCTGGCTCGCCGTGATGTTGGGCCAAGACATCGTTCCGCGCCGCTACGACCCGCTGGTGGATGGGCTGGACCCGCACCAGATCCAATCGCGGCTGGAGCAGCTGCGCTCGTCGGTAAGGGATTGCGTCGAGGCCATGCCCTCGCACTGGGATTTCATCCGCAACGGCGACCCGTACGGGGCCGCAGCCTCCCATCAGTCGCTGGCGCGCCCTAGAACCGTCGGCTGACGCTCAGCGCCAGCGTGCGTGGCCGCAATGTCTGGCCATAGTAGAGGGGCGAGCTCACCGCATCATTGTCCCGCAGCAGAATGGGTGTGGCATCGAGCACGTTGAAGGCCGACAGTTCGATGTCCAGGCCCGCCCGGATCACCCCGATGCGAAGATCGAGAAGCTGTGTCGCCGGGTCCGACCGCAGACCAGGGTTGTAGCTGCTCGATGCGCGGTCGCCTTCGAGAAAGGGCCCCGGGTTGTGCGAGTGCACGACGTACTCGGCGCCGGCATAGATCGCTAGGCCTGCCCCCAGCTCGACATGGTGCTCCGCGGATAAAGTCGCGCTCCATGGGGCGGGACAATACAGCGCTCCCCCCACCACGGTTCCTCTCGCGACGATCACGTCGCTTCCCGATCTCGCCGTGCTGGAGTAACGGGCGTCGACAAAGGCGACGGCGAGCTTCAGATCGGTACGTGCTCCGGCGGCGAGATCGATCGTCAGGTCGAATCCCCTGCTCCTCGCGCTGCCCGCGTTGACGATGTCGGGATAGGTGCAAGGCGCCAGCGCATCGCTCTGGATATTTTTCCAAACTATGTAGAAGAGGCTGCCGTCGAGGCGCAGACGATCGAGCAGCTCGTGTTTGGTGCCGAGCTCGTAGCTCCAGAGCGAATCACCTCCGTAGGGATGGATCGAGGTCGGCTCGCACATGTCCGGCCGCACGGGGTTGGTCCCGCCGGTGCGAAATCCCTTCGCGGCCGTGGCGTAGAACAGGTGCTCCGGGCCGTCCTCGTACGTCAGCCCGAAGCGGGGAGTGAGCGGTGTCTCATGCAGATCGGCATGCACCAGCCCGGGAACCGGGTAGACGAACCCCAGCGCCTGTGTGGCGACCTCGGTTCGAGCGCGCGTGAGGCGCGCCCCGGCAAACGCACGCCACTGCGAAGAGAAGCGCAATGTCAGATTGCCGAAGGCAGCCATGTCCGTACTGCCATCGTGAGTCTGGTAGGTGATATACGGTGCCTGTGGATCGAGGACGGAGTACGAGACGCTCGCGGTCCTTTGGCGCACGCGCGCATAGAAGAGCCCCGCGAGCCAGCTCACGGGTGCCGCGCCGTCCCCGGATGCAAGCCGGACCTCCTGCGTGAATTGATACTGATGCCCGCCGATCTGCGTCGGGACGGCATCTGCGTAAGAGGTCGGATACGCCGGGCCCCGCGGATTGCCGAATCCGCCGAATTGCGCGCCGGTGGCGTTGGTCGTGTCCACGGTGGCGCGGGTCGTGCGAGCGAACCAGGACGTGATGGACGTCAGTTGAGAGGCCG
>DASYGA010000309.1:0-19342 GCA_036000265.1 Steroidobacteraceae bacterium
GATCCCGATAGGTTACCGCATCAACCCCGCCAATGAGGAGGATAGGTGCGCTCGTAACCCGGGAGAGACTCGATGCGTGCGACCCAGCGGCCGACCGCGGGGTAATGAACCTCGACCGGCATGAAGCGGGAAGCAAGCTCGCGCGCTTCGGGCCGCTCGAGCGCGCGCTTCAGCAGCTGAAAGCCGGGAAAGATCACCATGTCGACGGCCGAGAAGCTCTCACCGACCACCCAGTCGGATTTCGACAGGCGGCCCTCGATCGTGCGCGCCTCGCTCGCGGCCGCATGCATGGCGCGTGTGATCTCGTCGCTGCGCAGGTCGGCGCTGCGGGAGAACACCGCGTCGATTATCCTCGCGAGGTGCGGCTCGATATACGCCTGGTACTCGCAGATCACCCGCATGATGGTGCCGGCTTCCTCGGGGTTGCGCCCGAAGATCGGCGGGTCGGGATATTTCAGGTCGAGGTAGTAGAGTATCGCCAGCGACTCGAAGCACACGTACTCGCCGTCCTTGAGGACGGGCACCCGGCCGCGGGGATTCAGGTGGAGCATCTGCGGGGACTTGTGCTCCTGCTTGGAGAACTGCAGCAGGTGGCTCGTGTAGGGCAAATGCTTGTATTCGAGCGCGAGCAGCACCCGCCAGGCGTAAGGGCTGCCGCTGCCCCAGTAAAGGTCTATCGCCATCGTGGGGAATTGTAGCTTATGTCGCAGACGACGCTCATAACTCCGCGGCAGCTCGCCGCCCGGCTCGAGGATGCGGACCTCGCGATCATCGATTGCCGCTTCGAGCTCACGCGCCCGCAGTGGGGCCAAGAGGAGTATGCAAGCGCACGCATCCCGCATGCACTGTATGCGCACCTGGACCACGACCTGTCGGGGCGGACCTCGGCCTCGACCGGCAGACATCCGCTGCCGCAGCCGGATGAGCTCGCGGCACGGCTGGGCCGGTGGGGCATCGAGCACCAGGTGCAGGTGGTCGCATACGACCAGGGTCCGGGCGCCTACGCGGCGCGGCTCTGGTGGCTGCTGCGCTGGCTGGGGCATACGAAGGTCGCGTTGCTCGACGGCGGCCTCGCGGCCTGGCAAGAGGAAAAGCTGCCGCTGGAGAAAACGGCGGTACTGAAATCGCAGGTCGGGGCGGCGCGGGCGCCACGGCGCTTCGATCCGCGGCCGGATGCCGAGATGGTGCTGAGCACCCCAGAGCTCGAGGAGGCGCTCGCAGCGCGGCAGATCGCCTGCGGGGACCTGGTGTTGATCGATGCCCGCAGCGCCGACCGGTTCGCCGGCCGCGGGGAGACGATCGACCCGGTAGCGGGCCACATTCCCGGCGCGCGCAATCATCCGTTCACCGACAACCTGGACAGCGCCGGGCGATTCCTCGGTCGCGCCACGCTGCGGGAGCGGTTCGCGAAGACCCTGGAAGGGGTGCCGCCGGACGCGGCGATCTGCATGTGCGGCTCTGGCGTGACCGCGTGCCACAACCTGCTGGCGATGGAAGTGGCGGGTCTGCAGGGCGCGCGGCTCTACGCGGGCTCCTGGAGCGAGTGGATCAGAGACGGGAAGCGGCCGGTCGCCAGTGACACGGCATAGACATGTCGCCCAGTTTTGCTATCGTGCGCGGCCAGTGAACTCACCGAGACCGCCAGCGGACTCTCACACGTGGCCGTAGATCCGAAGAACGCCCTGAGCGGCGCTCGCAAGTTCAATCCCGCCCAACCCTGGCGCATAGAGGACTCCCTGGAGCTGTACCACGTCAATGCGTGGGGCAAGGGTTACTTCGGCATCAACCCGGCGGGCCACGTGGTCGTCTGGCCGGATGCGCAACCGGGGCGGGACATCGATCTTTACGACGTCGTCGAGGGCCTGGAGGCGCGGGACCTGACGACACCGGTGGTGGTGCGCTTCTCCGATATCCTGGCGCATCGGCTGAAGCATCTGCACGGTGCATTCGCCCAGGCGATCGCGGAGAACAACTACAGCAACCGCTACGCCGCGGTCTTCCCCATCAAGGTGAACCAGCAGCGGCTGGTCGTCGAGGAGGTCTACCGCTACGGCAAGGAGTTCGGCTTCGGCCTCGAGGTCGGCTCCAAGCCCGAGCTGCTGGCGGTGATGGCGATGACGGAGAACGCGCCGGAACGGCTGATCGTCTGCAACGGCTTCAAGGACGACAGCTACATCGAGGCGGTGACGCTCGCCACGAAGCTGGGCAGGACCATCATTCCGGTGGTGGAGAACTTCGACGAGCTCGGGCTCATCCTGAAGCACGCCGACCGCTACCAGGTGCGGCCGCGCATCGGCGTGCGGGTGAAGCTCTTCACGGAGGGGTCCGGCCGCTGGCGGGAGTCGGCCGGAGAGAAGTCGAAATTCGGCCTCTTCATCACCGAGATCCTGGACCTCTTCGGGGTGCTGAAGGCGCGCGGGATGCTGGATTGCCTGCAGCTCGTGCACTGCCACCCCGGCAGCCAGCTGCAGGACATCCGCCGCGTCAAGGACGCCATCAACGAGCTGGCACACGTGTATGCGGAGCTGAAGCTGATGGGGGCGGGGCTGCAATACATCGACGTGGGCGGCGGCCTGGGCGTCGACTACGACGGCAGCAGCACGAACTACTCCTCGTCGATGAACTACACGCTCAACGAGTACGCGAGCGACGTCGTCTACCGGATCGCGAGCGTCTGCGATGCGCGCGAGATCCCGCACCCGATGATCATCAGCGAGTCCGGCAGGGCGATCGCGGCCTACCACAGCGTGCTGGTGTTCGACGCGTTGGGCTCGTCGGCCCTGGACAAATTCCGCGTGACCGGCCGGGAGGATGAGGACTACGCCGGGGAAGAGGAGCTGCCGCAGCCGGTGCGGGATTTGTTCGACGCGTTCCGCTCCGTGAGCGAGCGCCGGCTGGTGGAGTGCTACCACGATGCGCTGACGGCACGTGACCAGGTGCTGCAGATGTTCAACCTGGGCCTGCTGTCGCTGGATTTCCGCGCTTTGGCGGAGCGGCTCTTCTGGGCGACCTGCGCCAAGGTGCGGGACTGCTGCCGCCGGCTCGATCGCCTGCCGGAGGAGCTGGAGGGAATGGAGTCGATCCTGTCCGACACGTATTTCTGCAATTTCTCGGTATTTCAGTCGCTGCCCGACAGCTGGGCCATCGACCAGCTGTTCCCGATCTTGCCCATCCACCGGCTGGACGAGCGGCCGTCACGGACGGGCGTGCTGGCGGATATCACGTGCGACTCGGACGGCAAGATCGACCACTTCGTATCGCTGCGGGACGTGAAGCGGACCCTGGAGCTGCATGAGCTGAAGGCCGGAGAGAAGTACTATCTGGCCGTGTTCCTGGTGGGGGCATACCAGGAGACACTCGGGGATCTGCACAACCTGTTCGGCGACACGCACGTCGTCCATGTGCGGCTGCATGACGAGGGCGGCTGGTGGATCGAGGAGATCGTCAAGGGCGACACCGCCAACAAAGTCCTGGAGTACATGGAGTACGACGTGGCGGAGCTCTACCCCGCCCTGGCGCGGGACTGTGAGCGGGCCATCCGCGACGGCCGCATGACCATCGCGGAAAGCCAGATGCTGAAGCGGTTCTACGAGAGAGAGCTCAACGGGTACGCGTATCTGGAACCGGCCGGCAGCTAGCGGCAATCCCTGGCCGCAGTCCGTCCGAAAGCGGATGTTGCGGCGCCACTACAACTGGTGTTTGCCATCGGCAAAAGCCGGGAGTAGCATGGTGTCGCGTTGGTATCCCGCAGGGATGAGTACGCTTGATTTGCACTGTTTCGTTCGAATCCCCTCCCCATCACGTAATCCACGATCACGCGGCACATGCGACCGCCTGGTGCGGCTCGCCGCTGTGCGCATTGCGAAGAGAGACTTCCGGATGACGACGATCTACGTGGGCAATCTGCCCTTCAATGCCACCGAGCAGGACGTCAAAGCGCTGTTCGAGCGTCATGGCACGGTGGAATCGGTCAAGCTCATCAACGATCGGGAAACCGGCCGCCCACGCGGCTTCGGTTTCGTCGATATGTCGCAGAGCGATGCCCCGGGGGCCATTCAGGCCCTCAATGGCTTCCAGATGGGCGGTCGGGCACTACGGGTCAATGAGGCCCAGGAGCGCGCGCCGCGTGCGCGCCAGGGCGGCGGTCCATTCCGCCGCTAAGACAAGCGTCCGTCGCACCCTTTGAATCGAACCCCGCACCGGCGGGGTTTTTTTTGACGGAGCGCCGCTCCAGAATCAGGCGGATGCGTCCTCAGCCGAAGATCATTCCCCGTGCCATCGCCTTGGCGTGCCTGCTTGCCGCCGGGGCGCTGATTGCAGGCTGTGTCAGCACGGGGGGCAGGGAGAAAACCGCCAGCGCCCTGGACGCCATACTCGCCGGCAGCCAGCGCACGGCGGCGGACCGGGCCCGCGACCGGTATCGCCATCCCAAGGCAACGCTGCTCTTTTTCGGCATCCGGCCAAACATGCGGATCTTGCAGGTCTGGCCGGAGTCGGGTTGGTATACCGAGATCATCGCGCCGCTGGTGCGGGCCAAGGGCCGCTACTTTGCGGGGCTGATCGCGCCGGACCCGGGCAGCCGTTTCCTGCAGGCGCGCCGCGCCGGCTATCTCGGGCTGCTCGCCTCCACGGCGGATGTGCTCGGCCCGGTGAAGGTGGTGAATTTTCCGCTGGATGGAGCCGATGTGTTACCGGCGGGGTCGGTGGACATGGTGCTGAGCTTCCGCGATCTGCACACCTGGATGGCGCTGGGGGATGCGCCGGAGGCACTGACCACGATCTATCGGGCGCTGGCGCCAGGTGGGGTGCTCGGGATCGTGGACAATCGCGGCGATCCGGGGGTGCCGCAGGATCCGCGGGCAAAGAGCGGGTATGTCAGGCAGGACTATGCGATACGGATGATCGAGGCGGCGGGCTTCAGGCTGGTGGCGGCCTCGGAGATCAATGCCAATCCCAAGGACACGAAGAACTACCCGGCTGGGGTCTGGACGCTGCCGCCGGATTACCGGCTGGGGAACATCGATCGGGCGAAGTACCAGGCTATCGGGGAAAGCGATCGGTTCACTTTGAAGTTCATCAAGCCGGGGACGTGAGAGGGAGACTCGAGACTGAAATCAAGGGGGGCTCGGGACCGCTTGCAAAGGGATTTCCCGGGGCCGCCGCAAGTACGTCCTTGTAGGCTGCGGGAAAAACATCCCTGTTTTTCACGCCCCCGGGAAATCCCTTTGCAATCGATCCCGCGCTGAACGGGTTGGACCATTGCGGCTCAGGAGCGCCCGAAATGCTCGCAACGGCACGATCACTCAGCGGGGACTCGGTTCGAAAGGCACTCCCCGGGGCGTGAAAAACAGGACGTTTTTCCCGCAGCCTACAGGAATGTATTCACGGCGGCCCGGGGAGTGCCTTTCGAAGCGAGGCCCCGGGCCTGAGCTGGTTATTACCACATCTCCTTCAGGCGGGCGCTTACGTCCAGGGTGGCGTCGCCGCTGTCGCTGGTGAGTGCATCGCCGGTGACCCGGGAGCCGTGGAAGGCGGTGGCCTCCAGGGTCTTGAGGACTTTGTCGGTGAGAAAACGGCTGCGGCCGCCGTAGACATGCGCATCGCCCAGCCGGTGTTGGGATGTCAGGTGGAACTTGAGGGGGGCGAGCAGCAGCAGGTCGTTCTGCGCACGGGTCAGGGCGACGTAGAGCAGGCGCCGCTCTTCGTCGATGAGCTCGGGCTTGCCGGTGGAGAACTCGTTGGGAAAGCTGCCGTCGACCACGTTGAGCAGGTAGACGGTGTCCCACTCCATGCCTTTGGCGGAGTGAATGGTGGACAGGATCAGGTAATCCTCATCGAGCGTGGGGCGGCCGGCGAGATCGCTGGTGGCGTGCGGCGGATCCAGGGTCAGCTCGGTCAGGAAGCGCTCGCGCGAGGGGTACTGGCCGGAGAGCATTTCCAGCTGGTCGAGATCGCCGAGGCGGGTGTGGAAGTGCTCGTACTGGCGCTCGAAGTGCGGCCGGTACCATTCCCGCGCTAGATGCACCTGTCCGGGCCATGCACGTTGCGGCTCCGCAAGCGCCAGCAGCAGCTCGATGAGCTTGCGCCAGTCCTGGGCCGATCCCGGCGGTGGCGTGAAGCTCTGCAGGGCGGCCAGGGAGCCGCCGCTGGCTTCGAGATGATCGAGCGCGCGGCGCGCATTGGCCGGCCCCATGCCGGGCAGGAGTTGCAAGGTACGAAAAGCTGCCAGGCTGTTGCGCGGGTTGTCGGCCCAGCGCAGGACGGCGAGCAGGTCTTTGATGTGGCCGGCCTCGAGGAACTTGAGGCCGCCATACTTCACGAAGGGGATCTGACGGCGGCCGAGCTCTACCTCGAGAACGTCACTGTGGCTGGAGGTGCGGAACAGCACCGCCTGCTTGCGCAGCGGCACGCTGGCTTCGCGGCGCTTCAGCACCTCGCCGCAGACACACTCCGCCTGCGCCTGCAGGTCCTCGACGGTCACGAGGCGCGGCCGGGGACCCTCGCCGCGGCTCGACAGCAAGTGCTTGCGGTGCTGACGGGGGGCCTCCGCCATGACGGCGTTGGCGACGTCGAGAACCTGTTGGGTCGAGCGGTAGTTCTGGGCCAGCGTGACCACCTCCGCTCGCGGCGTGAAGCGATCAGGGAAGCCGAGGATGTTTTCCACCGCGGCGGCGCGGAAGGAGTAGATCGCCTGCGCGTCATCGCCGACGACGACGAGGCCGGCGCCGTCGGGCTTGAGCGCGTGGAGTATCTCCGCCTGCAGCCTGTTGGTGTCCTGGTACTCGTCGACCAGGATGTGATCGAAGTGGCCGCTCACGTGCGCGGCGAGGCGCGGATCGGACATCATCATCTGCCAGTAGAGCAGCAGGTCGTCGTAGTCGAGCAGGCTGTCACGCTGCTTGCGCTCGACGTAGGCGCGGCAGAGGCGCGTGAGCTCCGCTTCCCACTGCGCGCACCAGGGAAACTGCCCCTCGAGGGTCTCCTTGAGCGGCCGCTGCGTGTTGATGCGGTGGGAGTAGATCTGCAGGCAGGTGTCCTTGCGGGGGAAGCGCTGCTCCTTCTGGGCGAGGCCGAGCTCCTGGCGCAAGGCGTCCATCAGGTCGGCGGAGTCGCCGCGGTCGAGCACGCTGAATTGCGGATCGAGCTTCAAATGGCGGGCATAGTGGCGCAGCAGGCGGTTGCCGACGGAATGGAAGGTGCCGGCCCAGCTCATGCGCTGCAGGATGCTCTGGCTGACGCCGCCCAGCGTCTCGTTGAGCGCCGACTTGGCGAGCTCGTAGGCGCGCCTGCGCATCTCCGTCGCGGCCCGCCGCGTGAAGGTCAGCATCAGAATGCGCGCGGGGTCCACGCCCTGCACGACGAGATGGGCGACGCGATGGGCCAGGGTGTCGGTCTTGCCGGTGCCCGCTCCGGCGACGATGAGCAGGGGGCCGGACTTAAAGCCCTTCTCCGGCAGCGGTTCGCCGTAGCTCGCGGCCCGGCGCTGGGGACCGTTGAGCTTCGCCAAATGTGATGCCGTCGACATGACGGCGCGAGACTATACGGAATCGGGTGACCCGCTGTCACTGAATGGCGTCACGCGCCCGCGCGTAGGCCTCGAGCGCGCCCGCCGCTGGATGCTGCGGTCCCATCGCCGGCGCGGCCGCACGGTTCCAACTGGGCCCGTGCTAGTCTCGACCTTCATGAAGCCCGAGAAGCAAACGACGCACTTTCGCGGACGGATCATTTCGCTGACCACCGATGAGGTGCGCCTGCCCAACGGGCACCTGGCTGCGCTCGAGGTGGTCCACCACCCGGGCGGGGCGGCGGCGGTCGCCATCGATGCGCAGGAGCGCGTTTGCCTGCTGCGGCAGTTTCGTTACGTCGCGGATGGCTGGCTGTGGGAACTGCCGGCCGGAAAGCTGGAGCCGAACGAGCCGCCGCTCGCCACGGCGCAGCGCGAGCTCATCGAGGAGGCGGGCGTGAGCGCACGCGAATGGCGCAACCTCGGGTCCTACCTCAGCTCGCCCGGCATCTTCACCGAGGTGCTGCACCTTTTCCTGGCGACGGGCGTCGAGCCGGCTGCGATGGCGCACGAGCAGGCGGAGGTCATCGAGGTGCACTGGGTACCGTTCACCGAGGCGTGCACGTGGGCGGAAAGCGGCCGGATCCGCGATGGCAAGACCGCGATCGGGCTGCTCCGGGCGCGTTATGTCCGTAACGGTGGCGCGGAGGCGGGGGACGCCGGCTGATCGCTACCCTTTGAGCCGCTGCGGATTCGTGACGGATGTCTCGGAAGGGCGACAGGCGCACTGCTAAGGTCCGAGTGTCCGCAACCGGCGGACGGCCGTTGCAGTGGCTTCATTGGACGCCAGCGCAAAGAAAATCGAGGGCGAGGCGGACCGCAAGCAGGAAGGCACAGGCGAGCGCCGCCGCCTCTCTCGTGTCCGCCATGACGACCGCGGCAACGCGTACGTCGAATGGGTCGATGCGCCCGCGGAGCTGGTGGAGCGCCCGCGGCTGGAGATCCAGCGCGAGCCGGGCGACTTGCAGCTGGACAGCCAGCGCAGCGCCTATGATCCGTACGCCAACGACTCCGGCGTCGCACGCAAGAGCGGCAATACGACCCGTACCGACCTGCGCAAGCTCTCCGAGTGGATCAAGCTGATGCGCGAGCTCGAGGAGCGCAAGCGCAACGGCGCGAGCGACGGCGGCAGCGACGACAGCGGCAGCAGCGAAGAATAGCGCTCACCACCCCAGGGTCCGACGGCCGCGTACCGCGGCGGATCTCATCGAGTCATCAGGTCGAGTCATCAGGCACCTGTCCGGCCGCGACACGTGCGATTCAGAGAGCGGAGCGCTCGATGTGGGCCAGCTTGCGCGCGTTGCTGAGGCGATAGAAGCGCCGCAGCTCGGTGAGCACCGCACCTTCCGCCCCGGCGCCGCGGCGGCGCAACGATTGCTCCAGGCGGCGGCAGAACTTCTCGGCGTAGCGGCTCGCTTCGCGGTAAAGATCCTCCCGGCCATCCGCGAGCCGCGGATCGATGCGTGTGCGCTCGAACAGGATGCGGCGCAGCTCGGCAGGGAATCGGTCCGGCAGCTGCCGGCGCAGAAGCCAGTAGCTGGCGACGTACTTGTCCACCTCCGCCTGCATCTCCAGCTCCAGAATGGAGACGGGACGGTCGTGGCCGGCGTTCCAGGCGAGGTACAGGAAGTGACTGACGCCCTCGAGCGCCGTGCAGTAGTCGGCGACGTTGCCGTCGTGCAGCCGCACCATGGGGTCCTCGCGCCGCAGCCGTTCCAACAGGCCCGGATCGAGATAGAGGGAGACTGCCGCCTCGCCGTCCGCGGCCGCGGGCTGCGCGATGATCAGATCCTCCGCCGTCACCCGGCCGCGGACCGATGCCGGCAGGCGCTCGCGATCGGTCACCAGGAACTCATATATGTCGTGAGCGACGCTCACGTCGTATATGCCGCCGATCAGCTGCTGCAGTTGTGTCAGGATCACGGTGTCAGTGGGCGAACTGCGTCCCGCCGGCCGCGGTCGGCTCCACACCGAGGCGCTTGAGGATCGCGTAGGAGCGGCGGCTGCCGGTCTTCAGCCATATCTCGTAGAGCCGCAGGATGTCCTTGTCGGAATGCGCGTAGGCGCTCTCCGCGAGCTCGTTGAGCGCATCGACCATGGGCTGGAATTTCTCCGACAGCTCCGCGAAGACGTTGCCTAGCACCCTGCCCCGGCCGCGCGACAGTGTCTCCGCCAGCACGCCGTAGGCGTGCCCGCCCATGGCGATGTGGTAATCGATGTCGATGAGCTTGCGCGCGAAGCTCTGCGCGAAGAAACCGGCGACGAAGAGAGAGACGTCGCCCAGGCGTTGCAGGTTGCGGTTGCGGTCGCCGGCGGAGCGAGCCTCGAGCGCCTCGGACAGCATGACCACGAGGGGCTTGAGCCGCGGGCCCTCGGGAGTGAGGTCGAACAGGGCCTCGGAGCGCGCGAACAGAGTCAGCAGATTGACGACGTAGTGCTCGGTCTGGTCCTCGACCGAGAGCTGCTGGCTGGCGAGAGCGCCGTGCAGGGCGTCCCTGAAATATTCCTTCAGGTTGGCAACCGGCTGGACCCGGCAGGGTGTGTGAGTGTCAGACATGGCTGTTACGAACCTCCTGAGCAACCCTCCTACGGAGTACAACGGCAGCGCACGCCTAAAGTTCACCCCACAGGCGGGCGGAATACCGTGATGCAGTGCTCCGATGGCGCGATCGTGTCTATTCGCCGTTCAGGTTTGGCAGCTGACGGGGCCGAGTGCTAACAGCTCGGTCAGGCGCGTGCAGTCGGCGACACTGATGTCGGCCGGCTGCAGGCCCGGCGGCCAGGGCGCATGGCTGCGGTTCATCCAGGCGGTGCGAAGGCCCGAGGCGCGTGCCGCTGCGACGTCGAGTAAGGGGTCGTCGCCAACGTAAAGGATGTTCCGCGGCTCGAGGCGCAAGTCGCGCGCCAATTGCTGAAAGCAACGGGGGTGGGGCTTCGCGGCCCCGATCTGGCGTGCGCTCAAGGAAATGCTGAAGAGGCGCGCGAGCCCGATCAGCTCCAGATCGGCATTGCCGTTGCTGAGGGATGCCAGAGTGTAACGGGTACGCAGACGCTCGAGCGCGGGCTGAACGTCGGCATACGGCTGCACCTCGTTGCGCGCGGCGAAGAACACCTGGAAGGCACGTTCCGCCACGGCATCCTCGTAGCCGCATTCGCGCGCGTGCGCCGTCAACGCGCTGATGCGCAGATAGGTGAAGTCGTGAGCATTGTGGGGCTCGTTGCGGGCGAGCAGCTCGCGCGCGGCGCGCATCTCCTCGATCGACACACGCTCGGTGATGCGTGGGCAATGCTCGCGCAGCCAGGCGTGCAGCCGCTGCTCCGCGCGAACGATCACCGGACCAACATCCCACAGTGTATTATCGAGATCGAAGGCGACTGCACGCAGCTCGCCGAGCCCAGCCGCCGCCCGGAACGCGGCCGGCCCCAAGCTCAAGGTTCCGGTAGTCATGCTGTGAAGGTTATCATCTCATGTCGGAACTGACCCTGGTGATCGGCAACAGGAACTACTCGTCCTGGTCGCTGCGGGCATGGTTACTGCTCAAGCGACTCGGGCTCGAGTTCCGCGAGGTACTGATCCCGCTCGATACGCCGACCACGAAGGACGAGATCGAGCAGTACGGCCCCAGCGGGCGGGTGCCGGTGCTGCTCGATGGGGATCTGCGCGTGTGGGACTCCCTGGCGATCTGTGAGTACGTGGCGGAGCTCAGCGGGCGCGGCTGGCCGCGGGAGAAGAACGCGCGTGCGGTAGCGCGCTCGGTGTGCGCAGAGATGCATTCGGGCTTCGTCAACTTGCGTGCGGAATGGCCGATGAATGCCCGCGCGCGCAACCGGCACACCGTCCTCACTCCGGGGCTGGAGTCGGACATCGACCGCGTCGATGAAATCTGGAACGACTGCCGGCAGCGCTTCGGGGCGGCGGGCCCGTGGCTGTTCGGGGAGTATTCCATCGCCGATGCGATGTACGCGCCGGTGGTGCTGCGGTTCAATACCTACGGCGCCCCCATCTCGGAGACGGCGCGCTGGTACATGGCCGCGGCGCTCGAGGACGCAACCCTGCAGTCGTGGCTGGCTGCTGCCAAGGCGGAGCCGTGGATTCTGGAAGGGAGTGAGGTGGGCTAACCAGAGGTGGCTAGCCATACGTAGCCCGCCACTCCGCTCGATAAGACATTCCCAACGACATCAACCGCTCCAGCAGCTCCCGGTATTCGATCCCGGCCGCGCGGGCGGACTCGGCAAGGTCCTCGGCCGCTTCCAGATTGGGATTGGCGTTGGCCTCGAGCGCGTAGACCTCGCCGGCGGCAGTGGCTCTGAAATCCATCCGGGCGCAGCCGGAAAGGCCGAGCACGCGGTAGATGCGCCGCGACAGCTTGTCGAGCCGCGCGAGCACCGGCGGCGGCAGATCCTCCGCGGCGCGGGTGGTGATGCCGTACTTGGTCTGATACCGCTTGTCCCATTTCACCTTGCGGGTGGCGATCGCCGCCAGGGACTCGGGCATGGAGCCGAACACCATTTCCCAGACGGGCAGGCGCGTCAGCCGGTCGTTGCCCATGACGCCGACGTAGAGCTCGCGGCCCTCGATGTACTCCTCGACCAGCGCATCGGAGCCTATCTGCTCGTGGACGAACTCGATCCGTTCCTTCAGGCGCGCGGCATCCTCCACCACGGAAGCCTGCGCGATGCCGAGCGAGGCATCCTCGACGGTGGACTTCACAAACAGCGGGAACCGGAGCTTGCGCGGCACGCGGATGCGCGCACCCCGCTGGAAGACGACGAACTGCGGCGTCGGAATGCGGTGGAAGGCGAGGAGCTGTTTGCACAGAGGCTTGTCGCGCGAGAGCAGCAGGCCTCGGGGATTGCAGCCGGTGTAGGGCTGGCGCAGCAGCTCGAGGAACGCGACGACGTGCTGGTCGTACGTGACGATGCCGTTGAATTCCTCCAGCAGGTTGAAGACGATGTCAGGCTTCCAATCCGCGATGCTGCTGCGCATCTCGGTGAGGCTGTCGAGCACGCCGAGGCAGCGGACGTCGTGGCCGCTGGCGCGCAGAGTGCTCGTGACGTCGTATTCGGTCCGCCACTCCTCGATTTCCTTGTCGCTGCGGCCTTCGAGGGATTCCGGCGGCACCAGGCTCGCGTGCACGACGACGAGCGTGCGCAGTTTTTTCATAAGCGAAGATGAGGCGTCTCACCTTGCGCATAGAGACTCGCGAGCCGCTCTAGGAGCCAGCGGGCATTGCGGACGGCATCGCGGCGGTTACCGCGGACGAAGAGCTTCAAGGTTTCGCTGCGCTCGATGAGCATCCGGACGATCTGCTGCACACTATAGCGCTCGAGCTCAAGCTCGCGCGACACCGCCGCAATGAGTGCCTTCTGGTTGGCGCGCAGCAGAGTCGCGGCGCGAACCGCGCCGCGACGCGCGGGCCCCGGCGCAAAGAGTCTGTGCAGATACTCATCCGCCAGACCGCGGCGGTAGTGACGCTGGCGGGCGAGCTTGCGCCGATAGTGCTGCGCTAGCGTCCGAGTGTTCGTCTCCAGAGGCTCTATGCGGATGCGGTTGCGGACCAGCGGACGGTGACTTGCCACCTCGGCCATCAGCTCCTCGACGACACTGAGCTTCTGGAACGCCGGCCAGTCGGCGTAGCTCTTGCGCCAGCCGGACCTCGGCTGCAGCCACACCGCAAACGTCTCTGCGAAGTCCTCCGTCGGATGTGATTGCGCATACCACTCCCCCAGGTGATGTACGTAGCGGCGGCTGCCTGGGCGTGCCCTGTATCGTGCCGGGTACTGTAGAGATGCGGGGCCAAACACCTCGCGCCAGCGCTTGCGGCGGCGCAGCCGATAAGCATTGTCGAGCGCATGTCCGGCCTCGTGGCGCAGGATGCGCATGAACCAGCGTGTATTGCCGCCTTCCGCTTCCCGCATGATCCGGCGCTCGAGGCGCTCGAGGCGCGGATGCGCGAGATAGAACGGGATGGCGATACCGGGAACGCCGTCCGGCGAGAACCACTCTTCCGAGAACCAGACGTGCGGGTGGAAACGGATGCCGCGGCCTGCGAGCTCCGAATAGAGGCGCTGGACGCGGCGCTCGATGCGCGAGCCCGGCAGCCGCAGGCCGAGATCACAGAACCGCAGGGATAGGAGGCTCTCGTCGGAGAGACGAGTCCATGCCAGCTTTTTCATCACTCGGGAGGCGCGGCCGCGTTACGGGGTCAGTGACCGCAAAGCGTATCCTGGGCGCACATGCATTCCAAGGAGCGCTTGCGGAGAGTGTCAGGGACGGCGGGGCGGGGCTCAGCTCATTCCCAGCACAAAATGCTGCAACAGCCGGTCGGCGTAGGTCTCGATGAGCTCGCGCTGCAGGAGGCATTGCCGCCAGGCGGCGGGAATTGCGGCCGCGCCATAGAAGGCGCCGGCGACTTGTCCGCAGGCTGCGCTGGCCACGTCGGAATTGCCGCCGTGGTTGGCGGCGTGGAGCACGGCTTCGCGGAAATTGTCCGTGGTGGCGAAGGCTTCGAGGGCGATCGCGAGCGCCTCGGTCACGGTGGCGTTTACTCGGGGCGCTTCCGTCTCGCGAGCAGCGGTCGCGGACGAGAGCGGGGCGGCCCGCTGCTCGGCCGCGGCAGAAATCGCCGCCAGGATGCGCGCCTTCGGCTGACCCGCGAGGGCGAGGAAGACCGCCCGGGCGAGATCGCGGCAGGCAGCGAGCACCGCGGGTGCCTGGCAGGTGGTGCGGGCGGCATCGCAGGCGAGCTGCACCGCCTCCTCTTCCATGGCAAAGAAGAACATCACCACCGGAGCCACGCGCGACAGCGGCTCCGGATCGAGCTGCTCGGGCGCATGCGAGCCGGAGAAGAGCTGGCGCCGCCACTGCGCCACGGCGAGGGCGCGGGCCGTGCTCGCCGTGATGCCGAGGCACTGTCCGGTGGCGGAAAGGTAGCCCTCGCGCTGCCAGCGGGTGTAGCGCTCCACCTGGTCGCGCGCATCGAAGCCATCGACGGCAAGCAGGCTGTCGGCCAGACAGAGCGCCATGGCAGTGTCGTCGCTCCAGCCGCCTCGGGGCAGCGCGAAGGGGCCGCCGCCGATCAGATCGCCCACCGGGGTGAAGGTGCCGGGACGGCGGTACTGGGTCGCGGCCGCCACGGCATCGCCCGTCGCGAGGCCGAGCAAGGCTCCGAGAAACCGCTCCCGCAGGCTGTGCGCCGCGGCGAGAGTGGCGGGGTCCAGGAGAGGATCCTGAGCGGCGGGCGCCGCCTGCACGGACGTAGAGGCGGCTGCGAGCGCTGGCGCGCCGGGGGCGGCGAGCAGAGCATCGAGCTTCCGGGGAGGCCATTGGCGGACGTAGTCGGTCTGCGCTTCGGTCTCTGGAACGCTGGGCCAGAACTGCGAGCGCTGGCATTGCTGCCAGAGACGCGCGAGCTCATCGAGCGCCTGCTCTCCGGTCAGGCCGCGCTCGACCAGGAGGCAGCCGATCACGGTGCCGGTGCGGCCGATGCCCGCACGGCAGTGCACGTACGCGGGCCTCGAGGAGCGCAGCGCATCGTGCAGGCAGTCGAGGATCTCCATCATGTGCTCGCGCCGCTCGGGCAGGCCGTGGTCGCGGACGGGCTTGCGCAGATACTCGATGTGAAAGGGCAGGCTCTGATCGTAGGGCTCGATCTCACTGGGATGGGTGAGGTCGAGGAAGCATTCGATGCCGGCGGCGAGAAGCTGGCCCAGGCGCTGGCGGGTGGCTTCCGGGGTGAGGCCGGAGGGGTGCTCGCCGGCGAGGAGCAAGCCGGGGATGACCCAGTAGGAGTTCGGGAGCGGCGGCGCGACTTCCATTGCCAATTATGACGTCGCGGCGGCAGCCTCGATCAAGCTGTCCTCCTCCTCCAGAGTCATGGCCGCAATGGGCGCAGAGACGGCCGTTGGCCGGACTCGCTGCTGGTCGAGGCCGGCGAAGTCGAAGCGGCGGGGGTCGGCGAGGTGCGCGAGCTCCACGTGGCGCAGGGCGGAGAAGATGCTCTCCGTGCGGCCGGGATGAGCCCGCTCCCAGCCGGCGAGCATGCCCTTGATGGCCACCCGCTGCATGTTGTCCTGCGAGCCGCAGAGCTTGCAGGGGATGATGGGAAAGCGGCGGCCGCGAGCGTAACGGTCGATGTCGCGCTCCGCGGCATAGGCGAGCGGGCGGATGACGATGTGGCGGCCATCTTCGGAAAGGAGCTTCGGCGCCATGGCTTTGAGACGGCCGCCGAAGAAGAGATTGAGGAAGAGGGTCTCCACGATGTCGTCACGGTGGTGGCCGAGAGCGATCTTGGTGATGCCGTTCTCGGCCGCGAAACGATAGAGGGCGCCGCGGCGCAGGCGCGAGCAGAGGCCACAGAGGGTGCGGCCCTCCGGGATGACGCGCTTGACGACGCTGTAGGTGTCCTGCTGGATGATGCGGAACGGGACGCCGAGGGCTGTCAGGTAGTCCGGCAGAATGTGCTGCGGAAAGCCGGGCTGCTTCTGGTCGAGGTTCACCGCCAGCAGCTCGAAGTCGACCGGCGCGCTGCGCTTCAACGACAGCAGGATGTCGAGCAGGGTGTAGGAATCCTTGCCCCCCGACAGGCATACCATGACGCGGTCGCCGGGGGCGATCATGCGAAAGTCCTCGATCGCCTTGCCGGCCAGGCCGCGCAGGCGCGCCTGCAGGCGCACGAGCGTGCGGGAATTTTCCGGGGCTCGCGACGGCAGCCCGGCTGGAGACCCGGCAGAGCCAGGCACTACGCCGCGGCCTCGCTGGGCGTCGCTTCCAGGTATTTCGCTTCGATGTAGCGGATGAAAGCGGAGGCGGAAAGGGGCTTGCCGGTGGCCCCGCGCAGCAGGTCCTGCACCGGGACCTTGGCGCCGAGACCGTGCACGTTGTTGCGCAGCCAGCTGAGCAAGCCGGAGAACTCGCCGCGGGCGATCTGCTCATCCAGCGCGGGCACATCGTCACGCAGGCTCTCGTAAAGCTGGCCGGCTATGACGGCGCCCAAGGCGTAGGACGGGAAGTAGCCGAAGGATGCGACGGCCCAGTGCACATCCTGGAGGCAGCCCTCGCTGTCGTTCGCCGGCCGGATTCCCAGACGCTCCTCCATGCCTTTATTCCAGGCTTCCGGCAGGTCGCGCACGGCGAGTGAGCCGCTGAGCAGCTGCTTCTCCAGCTCGTACCGCAGCATGATGTGCAGCGGGTAGGTCAGCTCGTCGGCATCCACCCGGATGAGGCCGCGGTGCACGCGCGTGAGATGAGCATATATGTTGTCGACGTCCCATTCCGGTCCGCTGACGCCGAAATGCCTGACGATGAGCGGCTGCACGTAGCGCACGAAGGCGCGGCTGCGGCAGATGATCATCTCCGTGAGCAGCGACTGACTCTCTTCAAGGGCCATGCCGCGATCGCGGCCGACGGGCTGGTCGCGCCAGTCCTGCGGCAGCCCGAGGTCATACATCGCGTGGCCGGTCTCGTGCAGTGCGCCCAAGAGGCCCGAGAAGAGGTCGTTGGGGTCGAGGCGGGTGGTGACGCGGATGTCCCCCGGCACGCCTTCGGTGAAGGGGTGCTCGCTCTCGTCGAGGCGGCCGCGCTCGAAGGAGAAGCCGATCTGCTTCATCACTTCCACGATCAGCGCCCGCTGCTTGGCGGCCGGGAACTTGCCGCTGAGCGGCGCAGGCGGCCGGCTCTCCTGGGCGATGATCGCATCGCGGATCAGTGACGGCAGACGCCGCGACAGCCCCCTGAACATGGCATCGATGTCGGCCGTGGTGATGCCGGGACTGAACTCGTCCACGAGCGCGTCGTAAGGTGCGAGGTTCAGGGCCTGTCCGAGGAGTGCCGCCTTGTCGCGGACCAGGTGGACGACCTCCTCCAGGTGCGGCGCGAAGAGCTCGAACTTGCCTTGCTGGCGAGCCTCGAGCCAGCGGACCTCGGCGCGTGAGGTCGCGCGGGCCAGCCGGGAGATGAGGGAGACGGGCGTGGCGATGGCGTGATCGCGCTGGCGGCGCATCTCGCGCAGGTTCGCCACTTGCCAGTCCTGCAGGCCCTGCGTATTGGCCTGCGCGCGATCCAGCAGGCGGGTAATGCGCGGCGCGGTGAGCAGCGCGTGGTGCTCGGTCTCCAGGGCGGCAAGCTGCTCGCCGCGCACATCCGCGCTGCCGCGCGGCATCATCACTGCCGCGTCCCAGCGAAGGAGCGCCAGGGCGCCGCGAAATGCATGGAGTCGCTTGAACTCCTGCTCCAGTTGTTTGTATGGCGAAGCTGACATGGTCTGTGCTCGTCCTTTCGTTCCGTGCCAGGCCAAAACGGCCCGGAAGGTGCCCCCGAAAACGGCGCGTCGAGGCCCGAACGGGGGTGGCCGGAAGCGAGAGAATGGGCATAGTCTACCAGCGGGCGGCGCCCTAGCCGGGCCGCCCGAGATAGAATCCTTTTTAAATCATGGACTTATGTTCGCGTCCCGCCGATTGACACTCCGATTGGGGGGTCAATCCCGAGGACGGGCGGAAAGAGGCACGAAATGGTAGCCCGGGGACACTGTGCCCCGCCGCCGCAAGTGGCTCGTCTTAGAAGACGAAGTGCCGCCACTCCGGCCAGCGGGCCACGGCGACGCCGATACCGATCGAGACGATGAGCAGCAGAGTGAGCGTGAGTCCTATGAGAAATCGTTGCATCGAGGAAGATATGAGGCTGGGATCTGCTGGCGCCATCATAGCCCCGCGGAGGCGGCCATGAGTTTGGCCGTTGGCCTGCTCTCCGCCGAGGTGGCGCCGCTCTCCAAGACGGGCGGCCTTGCCGATGTCGCGGGCGCCTTGGGAAAGTATCTGGCGGCAGCCGGTCACGACGTCCGGCTCTTCACGCCACTCTATGCGTCCATCGACAGCACGAAATACCCGATGCGGCCAGTCGACGGCCTGCAGCACGTGCCGCTGCAGATCGGGCCGCATCATTACGTCTACTCGATGATGACCACGCGGCTTCCGGGGTCAGACGCCCTGGTCTACCTGGTCGACTGCCCGGTGTTGTTCGGACGGCCGGTGATCTACACGACCGACCCGGACGAGCATCTGCGGTTCCTCGCCTTCACGCGGGCGGTGCTGGACGCGTGCCGGCGCATGCAATGGTCGCCGCAGATCCTGCATTACAACGACTGGCATACGGCCTTCGGGCCGCTGTTCGTGAAGACCTTACTGGAGGGCGAGCCGCTCTTCGCGCGCACGCGCTCGGTGCTGACGATCCACAACATCGGCTACCAGGGAATTTTCAGCTCCGCGGCCATCGCTGACCTGGAGCTCGGCCCCAGGAGCTATCTGCTGCACCAGGACGACCTGCGCGCGGGGAAGATCAATCCGCTGCGCCACGGCATCCTCTACGCGGACGCGATCACCACCGTCAGTCCCACCCATGCACGCGAGATCTGCACGGACCAGTATGGGATGGGCTTGCAGGACTCGCTGCGCTTGAGGGGGGAGGCGCTGACGGGCATCCTGAATGGCGTCGATTATCAGGTTTGGGATCCGCGCAATGACGCCTACCTGCCGGAGCACTACGGCCCGGACACCCTCGCGATCAAAACGCGGCTGAAGAGCGCATTCATCGAGCGGCTGGGACTGAAGACGCCCGTGACGACGCCGCTCGCGGGCATGGTGAGCCGGCTGGCCGCGCAGAAGGGCATCGAGCTGATGTTCGATTCGCTGCCGGAGGTGTTGGAATGGCGGGATCTCGGTTTCGTCGCGCTCGGCAGCGGTGAGCCGCAATACGAGCGCTTCCTCGCGGAGCTCGAGCGGCGC
>DASYGA010000315.1:0-8511 GCA_036000265.1 Steroidobacteraceae bacterium
TTGGATCAAGGTGCCGCAGACGGGCACGGTGCGTATCGGGGCGGATGTCGAGATCGGCGCCAACACTACCATCGACCGCGGCGCCATCGGCGACACTGTGATCGAAGAAGGCGTGAAGCTCGACAATCTGATCATGATCGCCCACAACGTGAGGGTGGGCGCGCACAGCGCGCTCGCCGCCTGTGTCGGTGTCTCCGGCAGCACGAGCATTGGCCGGGGATGCATGATCGGCGGCCAGGTCGGCATCGGCGGGCACCTCAAGATCGCCGACAACGTGATCATCACAGGCTGCACCATGGTCAGCCATTCCATTCCCCGCCCCGGCGTATACTCCGGGGGTATTCCGCTCGAAGAGGCTCATGTCTGGCGCCGGCTGGTCGCGCGCTTCAAGCGCATCGACTCGCTCGCTGCACGGCTCAAGGCGCTGGAGCGCCACCCCTCCCGCGGCCCCGATCAGGAAGAGCACGATGACTGATTCCACACAGCTCGATATCCAAGGCATTCTGCGGTACCTGCCGCACCGCTATCCGTTCCTGCTGGTCGACCGCGTGCTCGAGTGGCACAACGGCAGGAACATCCGGGCGCTGAAGAACGTCACGTACAACGAGCCGTTCTTCCCCGGGCATTTCCCCGGGCGGCCGGTGATGCCCGGCGTCATGATCATCGAGGCGCTGGCCCAGACGGCGGGCATCCTCACGTTCCTCAGCGCCAACGTGATCCCGGACGCGGAGACCCGCTTCTACTTCGTTGGCATCGACAAGGCACGCTTCCGCAAGCCGGTGGAGCCCGGCGATCAGCTGGTGCTCACCGCCCAGGTGGAGCGCTACCTGAAAGGCATCTGGCGTTTCTCCACCGCGGCGCTCATCGGCGACAACGAAGTGGCACACGCGGAGATCATGGTGGCGCCGGAGACGGCAAAATGATCGACAGCCACGCCATCATCTCGCCGCAGGCGGAGCTGGCGGCGGACGTCGCCGTGGGTGCCTTCAGCGTGATCGGCCCGCAGGTGCGCATCGGCCCGGGCACCGTCGTCGGGCCGCATGTCGTGATCAATGGTCCGACCACCATCGGCGCCGGCAACCGGATCCATTCCTTCGCCTCGCTGGGCGATGCGCCGCAGGACAAGAAGTACGGCGGCGAGCCGACTCGGCTCGAGATCGGCGACCGCAACGTCTTTCGCGAGAGCTGCACGGTCAATCGCGGGACGATTCACGACCGGGGTGTCACCCGGGTTGGCGACGACAATCTCTTCATGGCCTACTCGCACGTGGCGCACGATTGCGTGGTGGGCTGCAACACCGTGTTCGCCAACTGCGTCTCTCTCGCAGGCCACGTCGAGATCGGCGACTGGGTCATTCTCGGCGGCCTGTCGGCCGTGCACCAGCATTGCAGGGTCGGCGCACACGCTTTCCTGGCCGGCGGGGCGATCGTTACTCGCGATGTGCCTCCCTACGTGATGGTGGCGGGTAATCACGCCACGCCGCATGCGGTCAACTCGGAGGGCCTCAAGCGCCGGGGATTCACGGAGGAGCAGATCCGCGGTATTCGTGATGCATACCGCCTGGTCTATCGCTGCGATCTGAAGCTCAGCGAGGCGCTCGGGCGACTCGAGGAGCCCGCGAGCGGCAAGCCCGAGCTGCGGCTGTTCGTCGACTTCATCCGCGGCTCCACACGCAGCATCGTCAGGTGACGGGCGCGGCGCCGTTGCGCGTCGGCATCGTCGCGGGAGAATCTTCGGGGGACCAACTCGGCGCCGCGCTCATCGCGGCGCTGCGGGCACGCGTCCCCGGCCTCGAGTGCTTCGGGGTCGCCGGACCGAAGATGATCGCCGCGGGATGCGACGCCTGGGCGGGCGCGGAGGAGCTCGCCGTGATGGGCCTGACGGAGGTGGTCCGCCATCTGCCGCGGCTGTTGCGGTTGCGAGCTTCGCTCACCAAGCGGTTCCTCGCGACCCGTCCCGACGTATTCGTCGGCATCGATGCGCCGGAGTTCAATCTCGGCCTCGCCAGGCGCCTGCACACGAAGGGGCTCACGACGGTGCAGTACGTCAGCCCGCAGGTCTGGGCCTGGCGTCAGGGGCGCGTCCGCGACATGGGCAGTGCCTGCGACCTCGTGCTCTGCCTGCTGCCTTTCGAGACCGCTTTCTATTCGCGCCACGGCGTGCGGGCGGTCTTCGTCGGCCATCCGCTCGCCGATCAGATTCCGCTCGAGGTCGACCGGCAAGCCGCGCGTGCGGCACTTGGCTTGGACGCATCTGCCACGTTCATCGCGCTGCTGCCCGGAAGCCGCGTGGGGGAGGTCGAGCGTCTGGGGGTGGACTTCCTGCAGGCCGCTGCATGGCTTGCCGAGCGCCGGCCGGATTTGAGATTCATAGCGCCCATGGCGACGGCGCGCGCTCGTAAGGCTTTCGAGAGGAAACGGGCGAAAGTTCATGATGCGCCTGATATTTTACTTCTCGAGGATCGTGCTCGGCAGGTCTTGGCAGCTTGCGATGCGGCGATCGTCGCCTCCGGAACCGCTACACTGGAGACGCTGCTGTCGCGCCGCCCGATGGTCGTGGCGTATCGTTTCGCCGCGATCACTGCATTCCTGCTGCGAACACTGCGACTGGTCAAGGTGCCGTACTTCTCGCAACCGAATCTGCTCATCGGGCGGCCGTTCGTGCCCGAGCTCCTGCAGGAGCAGGTGAGCGGCGCCGCCCTCGGTGAGGCGCTCCTCGGCCGACTCTGCGATCGCGAATATCTGCGCCAGCTCGATGAGGAATTCCGCAGGGTGCACGAGACCCTGCGCGGCGGGGCCGCCGACCGTGCGGCCGAGGCCATTCTGACGCTGCTGCGAAGATGACACGCTGCTGCCGCCGAATCGCCGGTGTTGATGAGGCCGGACGCGGCCCGCTCGCGGGCCCGGTCGTCGCCGCGGCGGTGATCCTGCACCCGCGCCGCCGCATCGAGGGACTCGCCGACTCCAAGGTTCTCTCGCCGCAGGAGCGTGGGCGTCTCGCGCCGATCATCCGCACGCGCGCCCTGGCCTGGGCCGTCGCCTGGGCCGATCGTGACGAGATCGATGCGCTCAACATCCTCGGCGCCACATTCCTCGCCATGCGCCGCGCGCTGCTGCGCCTGCCCGTGTGTCCCACCCATGTGCAGGTCGATGGCAACCAGCTGCCGCCGCTCGCGGATCTGCCGCTCGGCTGCACGGCGGAGGCCATCATCGAGGGGGATGCGCGCGTCGCCGCAATCAGTGCGGCCTCCATTCTCGCCAAGACGCATCGGGACGCCATGATGGAGGCGCTCGATCCGTGCTATCCGGGCTTCGCCCTCGCGGCACACAAGGGCTATGGCACTCCCGCGCACCTCGAGGCGCTGCGGACCCGCGAGCCCTCGCCACAGCACCGCCGCTCCTTCAGTCCGGTGAGAGTGGCGCTCGGCGCGCTGTCGGCGCCGCCATGCGAGCTGCCCCTGACCGGCACCGACACGGAGTCCTGACATGTCGGCCGGCTTCGTACACCTGCGCCTGCACACCGAGTACTCGCTGATCGACAGCGTCGTGCGCGTGCCGGAGCTGATCGAGGCGGTTGCCGCCGCCGGCATGCCGGCAGTCGCGGCGACCGACCAGAGCAACCTTTTCGCGATGGTCAAGTTCTACCGCGCCGCCCTGGCGCGCGGCGTCAAGCCGGTGATCGGCGTCGATCTGCTGGTGCGCGAGCCCGGCGAGCGCCAGCAGCCCTCGCGCCTCACGGTCATCTGTCAGAACCAGACCGGGTACCACAATGCCACCCGCCTGGTGAGCCGCGCCTACCTCGAGGGTCAGCAGCGCGGCGTGCCGCTCATCGAGCGTGAATGGCTCACCACCGAAGCCCTCGACGGGCTGATCGCACTCTCCTGTGCCACTGAAGGAGAAGTCGGGCGTGCGCTCGTGAACGGCCGCGAGCAGGATGCCCTACGGGCCCTCGATTACTGGCTGGCCTTGTTTCGCGACCGTTATTACATCGAGCTACAGCGCCTGGGCCGCGCCGATGAGGAAGGCTACATCGCCGCCGCCGTTGGCCTCGCCGGGCGGCGAGGGGTGCCCGTGGTCGCCACCAACGACGTGCGCTTCTTGAAGGCGAGCGATTTCGAGTCCCACGAAGCCCGTGTCTGTATCCACGACGGCACGCTCCTGGCGGATGCCAACCGCGTCCGCCGCTACACCCCGCAACAGTATTTGCGTACCCCGGAGGAAATGTCGCGCCTCTTCGCCGACATCCCCGAAGCGCTCGCCAACTCGGTGGAGATCGCGCGCCGCGCCAGCCTCACCCTCGAGCTGGGCCAGCCGCGCCTGCCGCAATACCCGGTTCCCGGCGGCATGAGCACCGAGGACTTCCTGCGCAAGGAGGCCGAGGCAGGACTGCAGAAGCGCCTGGCAGAGGTCACCCGCACCGAATGCACAGCGCCGCGGGTGCAAGATCCCTCTCGCCGGGAGCCGCCGGAATCCGGCAAAACCGACGTCGAAATCTACTGGAAGCGCCTGCAGGCCGAGCTCGAGGTCATCTGCAAGATGGGCTTCGCCGGCTACTTCCTCATCGTCGCCGACTTCATCCGCTGGGCGAAGGAGAACGGCGTCCCCGTCGGTCCCGGCCGCGGCTCCGGCGCCGGCTCCCTGGTCGCCTTCAGCTTGCGGATCACGGATCTCGATCCGCTCAAATACGATCTTCTCTTCGAGCGCTTTCTCAATCCCGAGCGCGTCTCCATGCCCGATTTCGACGTCGATTTCTGCATGGAGGGCCGCGATCGCGTCATCGATTACGTCGCCGGCCACTACGGCCGCGAGCGTGTCTCGCAGATCATCACCTACGGCACCATGGCCGCCAAAGCGGTGGTGCGGGATGTCGGCCGCGTGCTCGGCATAGCCTACGGCTTCGTCGACAAGATCGCCAAGCTCATCCCCTTCGAGCTCGGCATCACGCTCGATGATGCGCTGCAGAAGGAGCCGGAGCTCAAGCGCCTCTACGATTCCGAGGAGGAGGTGCACAACCTGATCGATCTCGCGCGCTCGCTCGAAGGACTGACGCGCAATGCCGGCATGCACGCCGGCGGCGTTGTCATAGCGCCGTCGGTGTTGACCGACTTCGCGCCGCTTTATTGCGACGCATCGGGCGGCAGCCTGGTCACCCAGTTCGACAAGGACGATGTCGAGGCCGCAGGGCTGGTGAAGTTCGACTTCCTCGGCTTGCGCACGCTCACGGTCATCGACTGGACGCTGAAGACGATCAACGCGCGGCGTGCCGGCAGCGGTGAGCCGCCGCTCGATATCAGCAAGATACCGCTCGATGATGCCGTCACGTACGAAAGGGTGTTCAAGAGAGCGCAGACGGTGGCGGTATTTCAGTTCGAGTCCGGCGGCATGCAACGCATGCTGAAGGAGGCGAAACCCGACCGTTTCGATGATCTCATCGCGCTCGGCGCCCTGTACCGGCCGGGCCCCATGGACCTGATCCCGGAATACGTCGCCTGCAAGCACGGCAAAAAGCCGGAGTATCTGCACCCGGACATGCAGCAGGTGCTCGGCGTCACGTATGGCGTTTTCGTCTATCAGGAGCAGGTGATGCAGATCGCCCAGAGCCTGGCCGGATACACCCTGGGAGGGGCCGATCTGCTGCGCCGGGCCATGGGCAAGAAGAAGCCGGAGGAGATGGCCAAGCAGCGCGCCGTCTTCGTCGCCGGCGCTGCGGGCCGCGGCATCGAGGAGCGGATCGCCAATGCGATCTTCGACCAGATGGAGAAATTCGCCGGCTACGGCTTCAACAAGAGCCATGCCGCGGCCTACGCTCTGGTTTCCTATCAGACCGCCTACCTCAAGGCGCACTTTCCCGCCGCGTTCATGGCGGCCATGCTGTCCGCCGACATGGATCACACCGACAAGGTGGTGACGCTGATCCACGAGTGCGAGGCCATGAAGCTCAAGGTTCATCGGCCGGATATCAACGCCTCGCTCTATGAGTTTTCCGTCGCGGGCGAGAGCGCCATCCTCTACGGCCTCGGCGCGGTGCGCGGTGTGGGCCGGGGGGCGGTGGAGGCGATCATCGCCGAGCGCGAGGCCCGCGGACCGTTCACCAGCCTGGCGGATCTGTGCCGCCGCATCGACCTGCAGAAGATCAACCGCCGCGTGCTGGAGGCACTGCTGCGCTGCGGCAGTCTCGATGCGCTCGGACCCAATCGCGCGACCCTGATGCAGCGCCTGCCCGCGGCGATGCAGCTTGGGGATCAGAATTCCAAGGCACATGAGGCGGGGCAGAACGATCTATTCGGGTTGGGGTCCGCGGCGGTCGTTGTGCAGGACGAGTCGCGCCATGCTGAGAGCCGCTCCGAGGACGACGGCAGGAGCGCCGGCAACCTGCAGGAGTGGACCGAGGCGGTGCGCCTCGCCGGGGAGCGGGAGACGCTCGGCCTTTACCTCACGGGCCATCCGGCGAAGCCTTATGCAGCGCTGCTCGCCCGGGTCGCCTCGCACCGGATCGGGGACCTGGTGAGCGAGAGGCCGGCGGGCGGCGCCGAGCCGATGCGCTTCGGCGGCGGCAAGCCCGTGACCGTCGGCGGCCTGGTCGATGAGGTCAAGAAGCGCGGGACCCGTTTCATCCTCACGCTCGATGACAGCACCGGCCGGCTCGAAGTGACGCTGTTCGAGGATGCCTACCAGAAGTATCGCGACGTGGCCGCGAAGGACAGCCTGGTGCTGGTCGAGGGCATGCTGCGTTTCGATGACTTCAGCGATGGCTGGCGGCTCGCCGCGCGCTCGATCGTCGACCTCGGCAAGATGAGCGAGCAGCAGGCGCGCAACATCGTCCTCAGGTGGCCTCGGGACAGGCCCGATACGCCGGCGCTGCAAGACCGTCTGGCCGAGCTGCTGGCCGCTCACCGGCCCGGCCCCTGCACCATTGTGATCGACTATTCCTGCTGCGCGGCGCGCGGCGCGCTCAAGCTGGCGCCGGAGTGGGCGGTGCGCCCCACGAGCGAGCTGCGGGAGGGGCTGGAGGCATTGCTCGGCCGCGGCTCGGTGGATGTGAGATACGCTCCGCGCCCCCCCGCATCCGGGCCGCAGCTGTCGGCTGATGGCCACTAGCGCGGAAAACCGTCGAGCTTGCGCCCGGGGCTCGCGACCCTTAACCTCGCGCGCAGCATGAAAAAGTCGCGGTAAGACTGCATGGCCGTTACCTTCCTTGATTTCGAACAGCCCATCGCCGAGCTCGAAGCGAAGATCGAGGAGCTGCGGCACGTCACTTCCGATTCCGAGGTCAATATCCAGGAGGAGATCTCGCGCCTGCAGGCGAAGAGCCGCCAGCTGACGATCAGCATCTTCGCCAGCCTCACGCCCTGGCAGATCACTCAGCTCGCCCGCCACCCGGGCCGTCCCTACACGCTGGATTATGTCGCGGCCATCTGCACGGAGTTCACCGAGGTGCACGGCGACCGCATGTTTGGCGATGACCAGGCCATCGTAGGCGGTCTCGGCCGCATCGCCGGCCGCCCCGTCATGATCATCGGCCATCAGAAGGGGCACGACACGAAGGAGCGCGTGCGGCGCAACTACGGCATGCCCAAGCCCGAGGGCTATCGCAAGGCGTTGCGGCTGATGCGTCTGGCGGAGCGCTTCGGGCTGCCGCTCGTCACGCTGATCGACACGCAGGGCGCCTACCCGGGCGTCGGGGCCGAGGAGCGCGGGCAGAGCGAGGCCATTGCGCGCAATCTTTTCGAGATGTCGGTGCTCAGCGTGCCGATCGTGACGGTGGTGACCGGCGAGGGCGGATCAGGCGGCGCGCTGGCAATCGGTGTCTGCGATCGCCTCCTCATGCTGCAGTACAGTACCTACTCGGTCATCTCTCCCGAGGGCTGCGCGTCGATTCTGTGGAAGAGTCAGGACAAGAAGGAGGCGGCGGCCGAGGCGCTCAACCTGACCGCCGACCGGCTGGCCAAGCTGGGCCTGCTCGATGAGGTGATCGAGGAGCCGCTCGGCGGCGCACACCGCGATCCGGCGGCGATGGCGGCGAGCCTCAAGGCGGCGCTGCTGAAGCACCTCGATGCGCTCGAGTCGATTCCCCGCGATGAGCTGCGCGCCGCGCGCGCGAGCCGGATCGCCTCGTTCGGGGTATACAGTGAGAGCCAGGAATGAGCTGTCGGGAATCGCGCCGGGCAATACTGGCGCATCCACCGGCGCCTTCGGTCCGGAGTGGCTCCGCGAGCAGCTCGCGCGCCTGCTGCCCGGGTTCCCCGACGTAGCACTCTGCGTCGGACTGAGCGGCGGCATCGATTCTACTGCGCTGCTCGCCGCTCTCGCAGCGTTGCAGCCTCACGGGGCGAGCGGAGGTTCTGCCGGCCTGCGCCTGCGCGCCGTGCACGTCAACCACGGCCTTCATCCCAACGCCACCCGCTGGAGTGCCCATTGCCGCAAGCTCGCGCGCGGGCTCCGCGTACCCTTGAGCGTGCTCTCAGTGAGTGTGGCGCGTGAGCGGGGCGCCTCTTTGGAAGAGGCCGCGCG
>DASYGA010000426.1:0-9559 GCA_036000265.1 Steroidobacteraceae bacterium
CGCCACCCGCGGGACCTCGACCGAGAAGACGCTGCCGCGCCCCACTCGCGAGCGCAGCCCGATCCGGTGCCCGAGACGCTTCGCAATCCGCTCGACGATTGCAAGGCCGAGGCCTGCCCCACGCTCCGCCGATTCACCGCCGCTGTCGAGGCGCTGGAACTCGAGGAAAATCCGGCGGTGGTGCTCCGCTGCGATGCCCGGACCGGTGTCCCAGACCTCGATGCGCACCATCGCACCGGCACGTCGGCATCCCATGAGGACGCGTCCGCGGCGACTGTAGCGCACCGCGTTAGCGAGAAAGTTCTGCAGGATTCGGCGCAGCAGCGCCTCATCCGAATGGACCCGGATGCAGCAATGAACGACCCGCAGATCGATTCCGCGCGCGCGCGCAATGATCCCGAATTCACGCCCGAGCGTCTCGAGCAGCGCGTCCACTGCGAAGTCGCGCTCGTGCACCTCGAACGTGCCGGACTCCAGGCGCGAGATGTCGAGCAGGGTAGAGAGAATCTCATCCTCCGCCTCGAGGGCACCGTCTATGCCGCTCAGCACTTCCAGGTCGGCCGCAGAAGTCAGCCGGGCACGCGCGGCGTCCGCAAACATCCTCGCCGCGTTGAGCGGCTGCAAGAGATCGTGCACCGCGGCGGCGACGAAGCTCGTCTTCGACCTGTTGGCCTGCTCTGCTTCGGCCCTGGCGGCTTCCAGCGCTCGCGTGCCTCGGGCAATGCGCCGGGCAAAGCCGCGCGCCACCAGCGCCGACATCACCGTCACTGCCAGCGTCGTCAGACCAAGCAAAAGCCAGGCGTAGCGGTTCGCCTGGGATACGGCTGCCATGCTCTCGGCCTGCTGCTGCTGCGCGACGACGATCCACCCGAAGTCCAGATGACGGATCTCGGCGACTTTGCTCGAGCCGCGGTAGCGATAGTGGTAGAACCCATCCCCCTGTGTCGCGGCGGCGTATGCCGGATGATCCCGCAGGTAACGCAGCCGGCGCAGCATGGGCACGCCCCGGTCGGCAATCAGGAGGCCAGTATCGGTCATGAGAAAAGCATGTCCCGTCCGACCGAGCCGAGCGGATGTCACCACCTGGGTGACATGATCGAGGGTCGCAGCTTCGACCAGCATGCCCACCATCTTGCCGCCTCGCTTGATGGGCACGGCAATGATGAATGCCGGCAGGTGCGAGGTTCGCCCGATCTGGATCTCCACGCCGTAGGGCCGGCCGGCCAGCATCGCCCTGAAGTATTCCCGGTCGCCGTACCAGTTCGCCGGGCGGCCGTCGCTGCGTGCGACGTTCCAACCTGTCAGATCCACGGTATGGATCAGGTAGGCCCAGGGCAGCTTCACGGCCAGATCGCCGATCGCGCGCTGCTGTGCCAGCGGGCTCATGGAGCGCATCGCCGCCCGCGCCGCCGTGAGCTGCAGCGCGGAGAGGTTGAGCCGCATCCAATCGTCGACCTGCCGCACTGCGCTGTCGGCGAAGAGCTCGAGGCGCTCCCGCGCCTCGGCCTCGCCGTTGCCGATCATGTTCTGCCGCTCGACCTGCCAGAAGGCGGTGAGCGGCAGGAGCGAGACGAGCAGCAGCGCGACCAGCAGCCGGGTGAAGATGCTCGCCCGCAGCTGCCGCACCCCCAGACCTGAGCCGGCACCCGTCGGAGAGAGCTTGAGTACGGCCACTCCCGCAGTATACAGGCGGGCCGCCCGCCGCCCGCCGCGGCGGATCAGCGTCGCGCAAGCACCGGCCGGGAGCATCGCAGCCGGCCCTCAGGTCACTGAATTTTCCGGACCTGCTGCCGGGCCACTCCTGCGGTCAGCGGCAGGTACTTGCCGTCGCGCTCCACCGCCTCCTGGCCTTGGCGGCTGACCACGTAGCGCAGGAACTCCCGCACGAGCGGCGTCACCGAGCCCTCGCCATCTCGATTGGCAAACATGTAGATCTGACTGAAGAGCGGATACGTGCGATCGTGAATCGTCTCCAGAGTGTAGGGGATGCACTGGCCGCCCGTTCGGTCCGAGATCGCGAGCACTTTCAGTTGCGGCGGCAACCTGTATGTCGGTGCCGCGATCCAGGCGATGCCGAAGCGATCCTTGGCAAGGTCGGCCTTCAGGCCGCGCCCCAGCGCGCCGTTCTTCGCGACGTAGTTGGCATAGATCCGCAGCCGCTCGTTCCATTTGTCGCTGCCCTTCAGGATGTCGTCCGACATCTCGGTCGCCTGGTGGTATCGGAGGTTGAGCCCGTAAGGGTTGATGGGCTGGACGGCCCAGGCCCCCGCCAATCCGAGCTGTCCCCAGGTGCGAAGGTTCTCCTGCGGTCCTCGCGCCCACTCGGGGTGCCAGCTCGTTCCCTCCCAGCCTCCGGTGCGCTGCGCGCCGAAGCTGCCGTCGAGCTGCTGCATCGAGAGACATGTCAGAGGATTGTCCTTGCTTACCACGATGCCGTAGCCCGGTTGCCATCCGGTGACGTCGTAGGAGCCTGTCGCCGCGGAAATGATGAGCGGATCGCGGTTCTCGTATCGCTCGTAGAGGAGTTGCTCCGCGAAGGTGATCTTGCGTCCGACGCCGATGTCCGCCACGCCAAACACCAGCGCCGGCACCGCGGCCGTGGCCGTCTTCATGTGGAATGCGATGTGCGCGCCGGGTTGATACTTGCGGAAGCCCTCTTCCCAGTATTTGCCGAGATTGCTGTCCTCGATGTAATTGCTGCCCCACATGCGGATGGTTCCGCTCACCTGTTGCCGCGGGCGATAGACGGGCAGTCCGCTCAGGTCCCAACGGCGGGTATAGAAGACCTTCTTGGCCTTGACGATCACGAACTTGGCGCGCGCGGCCTGCAGGGCGAGTCCATGCGCCACCTTGTCGGCCTGGGCCGCCGCGGGCGCGGCGCCGAGCAGCAGGAAAAGGGCCAGCGCCCCGCTGGCGAGCGCGGCAGCCGGCATCGGACTCATGGAACGGAATCTCATCGGGATCGTCCTCTCGTGGTCAATTCAGTTTCTCGAGCTCGCGCGCCGCGGCTGGCGCCAGCAGGGGAAGGTAGCCGCCGCCCTCGCGCAGCACGGCCTGCTGGCCCTGGCGACTCAGCACGTACCGCAGGAACTCGCGCAGCTTCGGGTCGACGGCCTTCCCGGGCGGGCGGTTGCAGAACATCGTGACGAGACGTGTGAGCGGATAGGAATGATCCATGACGCTGTCGCGCGTTGGGACGACGTAAGGCTCTCCTGCGCGCTCGGCAAGAGCGACGGGTCGGACCTCGGGATTGCGATAGAGGAGTCCCGCATAACCGATGCTGTCGGGATCGCCTGCCATCGCATCGAGCATTCGCTGTCCGCCATCCGTATCTCCCCCCTTCGAGCCCGGCAGATCCGCGAACTCACGCAGCGATGGCTGCCAGAGCTCGGCGCCGCCGAACACCCGCTGCTCGAAGAAGCGGGCGAAGCCGCGGGAGAGGGGCAGCCCATATCTATGGATCGGCCGGTCTGCCCATGATCCCGTGAGTCCGAGATCACCCCAGGTGCGCGCCGCGTGCGCATCGGGACCGTCAGGTACCGTGAAAACCGCGCGTAGCTGCGCGAGGGTCAGCCCCCGGATGGGATTGCCCCGGTGCACGAAGACAACGAGTGCGTAATCACGGTTACGAACGTCGAAGCTTCCCGTCACCACATCGATGCCCGTCGGGGGGTACCCATACACCTCTTTGAACGCCGCGATCTCGGGCGGCCATATCTCGCGTCCCATGAGCGCAAGATCGCCGCGCCCGGTATACAACGCTCCGATCGCCGCCGCCGTGCCGACAAGATGATTCTCGAAGCGCACGTCGGGTTGGAAATGCTGAAAGCCATGCTCCCAGGCGCGCACCAGTGCACCGATGAAGTCGCGCTTGCGGTCGTAGGCGCCATGTCCCCAAATGCGTATGGTGCCGGTGACCTTCCCTTCAGGCCGGTAAGGCGGCGGAAGGTCGAGAGCACGCGCCGCGCTCGCGCAGAGCATCCATCCCAAAAGGAGCGCGAGGGCCGGCGCGACTCTCATTGCAGGCGGCGCAATTGTTGTCGCATGCTCGTGGCACTGAGCGGCAAGTACGCTCCATCGCTCACGATGATGCGTTGTCCGTCGCGGCTCAGGATGAATCGCAGAAACTCCCTCACCTTGGGCTCCATCGGGGCACCCGGCGCCCGATCCAGCGCGACATCGATCGTGCGTGTCAGCGGATAGGTGCGCGCCTCGACGGTATGCGCGGTCAGCGGGTAGCACGGAGTTTGCGCGCCAGCGGCCACGCTCAGGGGTTTGACGCCCTGGTTGCCGGGTCGCGGCGGAGCGAAGCCGATGCCGTCCGGGTCTCTAGCCAGGCTCTCCAGAAGCTCGCTCCATCCGCCCACCACGATGCGATAGCCCGGATTCCACTTGCGGCTGCCTCCGAGGACGGAACGGCGGATGAAGACGGAAGAGAAGTCCTGCAGCCCGGGGCCGTAGACATGGATCGGCCGGCGGGCCCACCGGCCGCCCAGCCCCACTCCACCCCAGCGGCGGATGTTGTCCCCGCCGCGGCGATGGTCGGCGGCCAAGATGTCGTCAAGCTGCTGCAAGGTCACGCAGGAAAGGGGGTTGGATTTATTGACGAAGAACGCCAGCTCGACTTCCGTGCGGTCGGCTCCGCGCGCGCCGTCGAGGCCGGCGTTGGCAATCTCGACTTCGAAGGGCGGATAGTGATGCACCCACTCGAATCCCATAGCCTCGAGCGGCACGCGGATCTCGCGTGCCATGAATGCGACATCCGCAACATCCATGTATACCGCGGCGAACGACGATTCCGGCCCATGGAGGGTCTTCTGAAATCGCACGCGGGGCTGGTACCATCGAAACCCGGCTTCCAGCTCCTCGATCAGCCAACCGTCTTGGGGACTGCCCCAAACCCCGATCGTACCGCCGACTTGCGCCTCGGGGTGGTAGAGGGGGAGATCCCCGGCCTGGCCGGGTGAGACCACGCCGAGCGAGACGATGAGACAGCAAATTGTCGCAAGGATCGAGCTGCGCACGCACCCAATCTGCATCCATGCGGGGCAAAAGGCCATGCATCTGATCCTAATTGACTATGGAGCGCCGCCCCGGTGATGTAGCAGGCTTCCCCCGATGCCGTCGCTTACGGCGCCCGGACTACTCTAAAGGAGATCTCCTTGCTCGCACGCTCGCTCCATCCGCGTCGGCGCGGTTTCCTGCTCGCGACCCTGGTTTGCGCGCTCTACCTCGATTCGGGGTTGCCCATTGCGGCGGCCTCGATGTCACCGGGACCATCCGTCGATCGTTCGCTTCCAGACTACGTACCGCACCAGCGCGTAGCCGGCAACGTGGTGGGTTATACCGGCATGGACACCGTCGAGCAGATGATGGCTGCCTGGAATGCCGCCTTCCGCAAGCTCCAGCCCGGCGCCCATTTCTCGGTCGTGCAGAAGGATGGCCTCGGGCCGGAGGATCGAATCGCCCTCGGCTCCCACACGATGGAGGTGTTTCATCCGACGGACCTGGCCTATGAGAACGCCTACGGCTACGAGCCCTTCCGCATCAAGGTCTGTGCCGCCGCGTATATCCTGAAGAGTCACGTCTCGGCCATCGGCGTCTATGTCAATAAAGACAACCCGCTGACCTCCATCTCCCTGCGCAAGCTCGATGCCGTCTTCTCCGCCGAGCGTCGCCGGGGTTACCCCGCCGATATCGCCACGTGGGGCGAGCTGGGTCTTTCGGGGCCCTGGGCCGATCGTCCGATCCATCTTTACGGCTTCTACTGGCGCGACGATGTCACCGCGTACTTCAGGAAGCTCGTAATGCTGGATGCCCCCTTCAAGCCGACCTATGAAGTACCCGGCGGTGACATGTCGCGCAGCACCCCCAAGGTGGCCGCCGCAATCATGTCCGCCCTGGCACAGGATCCCGACGGCATCTCCTTCGGCAATGCGTCCTATATGACAGGCCAGGTCAAGGCTCTCGGCCTGTCGGTCAAAGGAGTGGAAAGCCCGTTCTCCTTCTCGGAGGTGGTGAGCGGCCGCTATCCCCTGCAGCGCTATCTCTACATCTATGTCAACCGCAAGCCGGGCCAGCCGCTCGATCCGGTAGTCAAGGAATTCCTGCGCTTCGTCCTGAGCCGACAGGGCCAGTCAATGGTGAGCGCAGATCATTATGTACCCCTGTCCGCCTCTGTCGATCAGCAGGAAATGGAAAAGCTCAATTAGCGGCCAAAAGGCGCTCGACGTAACGCGCGATCTGATCAACCTCGAGGTTGACGCGCGTACCGACGCGCAGTGCACCGAGCGTCGTCACTGATTGCGTGTGGGGGATGAGGTTGATGCCGAACGTGGCGCCTTGCACTTCGTTGACCGTGAGACTGACACCGTCGATCGCGACCGAGCCCTTGCGGGCGATGTAGCGGGCGAGCGCGGCTGGCACGGATACCTGAACCCGTGTCGAGCGCGCATCCTCGCTGATGGCATCGATCTGGCCGATGCCGTCGACATGGCCGGAGACCAGATGGCCACCGAGCGGATCACCGGCCTTGAGCGAGGGCTCCAAATTCACCGGAGAGCCGGACGCCAAGTCGCCGAGTATCGTCAGAGACAGGGTCTCGCGAGATACGTCGGCAGCGAACGTGCGGTCGCGCAGCTCGACTGCAGTCAAACAGCAGCCTTGGACACAGATGCTGTCGCCGATGCTGATTCCGGACGGATCGAGACGATCGAAAGCGATCACCATCCGCACGTCCCCGGCGCGTGTCTCGCGACTGACTACCTTGCCGACGTCTTGAACGATACCCGTGAACATTCGCTAGCTTCCTCCTCCGCTCATTGGTCGCAGGCGCAGGCGCACGTCCTCACCGATCTGCCGGGTCTCGACGACGGTGAAGTTGAGCGCTTCGTGCAAGCTGCGCAGCTCGCCCATCTCGACCAGCGGCCGCGCCTGTGGTCCGAGCAGCTTCGGCGCGACATAAATGATCAGCTCATCGACCAGCGCCTGTTGCAGCAGCGCGCCGGCGAGCCGGGAGCCCGCCTCGACCCACAGCTCGTTGATCTCTCGCCCGCCGAGACGGTCCAGGATGTCGGGCAGGCTCAGCGGCATCGCGACCGCGCCCGCGCCCGCGGCCGAGCCGCTGGCACCCACCGCGGGAGCCGCCGTCGCGCCGGGTACTTCTTCGATCGCCGCGCCGCGTTCTGCAAGTCTGGCGCGCCGCGCGGCCACTTCCGCATTGTGGCCGCTGTGGCGTGCCGCTGTCATGATCAGCACGGCGCCACCTGCTGTCAGTATCCGCGCCTCCGCCGGAGTCCGTAAGCCAGAGTCGAGCACGATGCGCAGAGGCTGCAGCCGCGAGTGTCCGGGACGCGGATCCGGCAAGCGCACGTCGAGCCGGGGATCATCAGCGAGGACCGTGCCGATACCGGTCAGGACAGCAGAGCTGCGGGCGCGCCAGTGCTGCACATCCTCGCGCGCAGCCGGACCGGTGATCCACTGACTCGCCCCATTTGCCAAGGCCGTTCGGCCGTCGAGGCTCATGGCCAGCTTCACCCGCACCCACGGCCGGCCGCAGCGCATGCGCTTCAGGAATCCCGGGTTGAGCTCTGCGGCCTCTGCCGCCATGAGACCGGATTCGACCGCCACTCCCGCCCGCCGCAGCGCCGCCGCCCCCCGGCCGCGCACTCGCGGGTTGGGATCTTCCAGAGCAAAAACGACGCGCGCCACTCGCGCGGCGATCAGCGCATCGACACAGGGCGGAGTGCGGCCATGATGGCTGCACGGCTCCAAAGTGACATAGGCGGTTGCACCTGCGGCCTTCCCGGCGGCTGCCCGCAGGGCGTTGACCTCCGCATGGGGCTCACCGGCGCGCTCATGCCATCCCGCACCGACGACATCCTCACCTTGCGCGATGATGCAGCCGACCCGCGGATTGGGGTGAGTCGTCTCGAGGCCGCGCGCGGCGAGCTCGAGCGCCCAGGCCATCGCGCGCCGATCAAACTCCGTGAGCATCGGCCGCTGACCTCATTTGCGCCCGTCCCCGGCACCAGGCTCGCCCGATGGCGGCGATTCGGGCGGCAGGAGAGACAGCTGATCGCGATCCGGCGCGGGCTGCCGCTTCGCGGAACGATTCGCCTCCCGGACGATCTGCTTGCCGTCGCGCTGGCCGCGCAGCCGGCGGATCTCCTCGTCGAACGCCTCGACGTCCTCGAAGTGCCGATACACCGATGCGAAGCGCACGTAAGCCACTTCGTCGAGCTGCCGCAACTCCTCCATGACGAGCTCGCCGATCACTCGCGACGGCACCTCGCGATCGCCCTGGGCGCGAACCTTGTGGGCGATGCGGCTGAGCGCCTCATCCACCTGCGGGCGCGGCACCGGCCGCTTCTCGAGCGCCTTCTCCATGCCGGAGCGCAGCTTGCCGTCATCGAAGGGCTCGCGGGTACGATCCCCCTTGACGACCATGGGCATGAGAAGCTCCGCGGCCTCGAAAGTGGTGAACCTCTCGCCGCAGGCGAGGCATTCGCGGCGGCGGCGGATCTGGCGCCCTTCGCCGGCCAGCCGCGAGTCGGTTACCTTGGTCTCGACATGGCCGCAGAATGGACAGTACACGAAGCTCTCGGTCGCACCGCAACCGTGCGGATCCGATCTCCTATTCGCCGTACACGGGGAATCGCCCGCAGAGCTCGAGCACCTGGCCGCGCACGCGCTCCACCACGGCATCCGCGCCGCCGGCATCCAACACCTCGGCGATCAGGTCGGCGACCTGCTCCACCTCGCGCTCCTTGAAGCCGCGTGTGGTCGCAGCGGGAGTGCCTATCCGCAGGCCGCTCGAGATCGAGGGCGGGCGCGGATCGTTGGGCACGGCGTTCTTGTTCACCGTGATGTTGGCTTTGCCGAGCGCGGCATCGGCATCCTTGCCGGTGATCGTGCGGCCGATGAGGCTCACCAGGAAAAGGTGATTGTCGGTTCCGCCCGAGACTATCTGGTAGTCGCGGCGCGCCAGGCGGGCGGCCATGGCACGGGCGTTGACCAACACCTGCTTTTGGTAATCGGTGAATGCCGGTTGCAGGGCCTCGAGCAGTGCCACGGCTTTCGCCGCGATGACGTGCATCAGCGGGCCTCCCTGCGTCCCGGGGAAGATCATCGAGTTGAGCTTCTTCGTGATCTCCTCGTTCTCGCGCGCCAGAATCAGCCCGCCGCGCGGGCCGCGCAGCGTCTTGTGAGTAGTGGTGGTGACCACATCCGCGTGCGGCACCGGATTCGGATAGATGCCCGCGGCGACCAGACCCGCGACGTGCGCCATGTCCACCACGAGGTAGGCGCCGACCCCCTTGGCGATCTGCGCGAACCGGGCCCAGTCGACCACGCGCGAGTACGCCGAGAAGCCGGCGATGATCATCTTCGGGCGATGCTCCTCGGCGAGGCGCTGCACCTGCTCGTAATCGATCTCTCCGGTGTCGGGACGAATGCCGTACTGCGCGGCGCGGAAGAATTTTCCGGAGAAGTTGACGCGCGCCCCATGCGTGAGGTGCCCGCCATGGTCGAGACTCATCCCCAGGATGGGATCGCCCGG
>DASYGA010000028.1:0-3489 GCA_036000265.1 Steroidobacteraceae bacterium
GGAACGGCGCTCGACCTGGAAGCCCGGCTCCGCGGGACCTCAGTCTACTTTCCAGACCGCGCGATTCCCATGCTGCCGCCCGAGCTTTCGAGCGGCATGTGCAGCCTGCGTCCCGACGAAGACCGGCTGGTGCAAAGCTGCGTCATGGAGATCGACGCTCGTGGCGAGGTGCTGGGCTACGAGGTCTGCGAGGGCATCATTCGCAGCGAGAAGCGAATGACCTACACGCAGGTGCAGGGTGTCCTCGACAGCAACGAAGCCACGCGCGCGGAGGTTGCCGCTCTTGTGCCGGAGTTTGAACGAATGCACGAGCTCGCGCTGAAACTCAACGCAAAGCGTCACCGGCGCGGATCGATCGACTTCGACCTGCCGGAGCCGGTGATCCAGTTCGATCCAGACGGCAACATGCAGGCGATTGTGCGTTCCGAGCGCGGATGGGCGCACCGCCTGATCGAAGAATTCATGCTCAGCGCGAACGAGTGCGTGGCGCACTGGATCGAGGCGCAAGGCGTACCCGGTATCTATCGCATCCACGAGACTCCCGATCCGAAGCGCATCGTCGAATTCGAGGAAACGGCGAGCCAGTTCGGATATTCACTCGGCTTCAGCAGCCTTCCCGTCAAGCGCGTCCAGATGAGGAGCGACCGGCGCGAAGCGCGCGGCTCCGGCCGCCAGGCCAAAGTGCACGAAGTGGCGGAGGCTATTCCCGTGACGCCGCAGATGTACCAGCGACTGACCGCGAAGATCGAGGGCAAGCCGGAGGAGCGGATTCTCGCGTACCTGATGCTGCGGTCTCTGAAGCAGGCGCGATACAGCGAAAAGAACGTCGGTCACTTTGCGCTGGCATCGCCAAGCTATACGCATTTCACTTCACCGATTCGTCGCTATCCCGATCTGATCGTCCACCGCCTTCTGCGCGACCTGATGCAGGCTGGCGCGGACACACGCGGAGCAGCGATCCTTTCGAGCGATCCGCAGCCGTGGGGATCAGTACAGAGCGCGAGGCAGAACAAGGGCGTGGAGCGGCGCGAAGCTGAAGGGCCGATTCCGGCCACAGAGCTGGATGCGATTGCCACCGAATCGAGCCAGAGCGAGCGTCGCGCCGACGACGCCGAACGCGAGCTGATCGAGTGGAAGAAGATCAAGTTCATGCAGGACCGGGTCGGCGAAGACTTCCACGCGATCATTCTCTCCTGCACCAAATACGGATTTTTTGTCGAATTGGACGACCTGTTCATTGAAGGGCTCGTCCCGCTTTCAACCCTGCACGATGACCGCTACTTCTTCCGCGACACCGACCGGCAGATCGTCGGAGCGCGCAACGGGCGCGTCTTCAAGATGGGCCAGCGTGTCCACGTGTTGCTCGACCGGATCGACCGTCAGCAGCGGCGGCTACAATTCGCGCTTCTGCCTTCAGAAGAATTAGCCGGCACACTGAAGCTGCGGAAGACCAAAGGGAAGCGAAGCAACGACGCGCCTGAGCAGTCACACTCCAGCCCACATCGCTCAGGCAAGCCGGACAGGAAAAAACCAAAGACGCGCGATCGCAACAGAAAGGCGAAGGGAAAGCGACGTTAGTGCGTGGGCAGCGCGATGCTTTGCAGCACTCCGGTAAGCAGCAGGACAAACGCGATTGCCAGGATCAGAACACGCATCCTGTGGAACTTGTCCCATTGGCAGCGGTCGCAGAGCCAGATATCATGCGGCTGATCAGGGTCCATCCGGGTGATGCGGTTATTGATGGGGACCAGCTTCGTGACCGTGAACAGGATAGCCACAAACCACAGCAAGGCCGCGACGGCGATCAACACGTCCGGGGTGCCGCTCACTGGCCTGTGCTCGAACGCCGCTCCAATCATCAGCCCAAGCGTGAGCGCATACCAGAACGGCATCCATCGGCCGAGCGAACCCGCCAGCAACTGCGCTGCCTCGGCATGCGCCTTCTCGCTCATGCGCGGCAGTTGCGGGTGAACGAAGGCGGCTACGGCGAATTCGTTCCCCACCATGATTCCGGCAACGGTCAGGGTCAATACATCGTAGGGAATCGACATACTGAGGATTCGATGCGGCGGCCCAGCGAAAGGCATCGTAAAATAGATTCATTCAAAGGAGTTCGTGGACGCGATGGCACACATGGTTTTCTGCACCAAGTACAAAGCGGAGATGGAAGGTCTGGACGAGCCGCCGTTCGACTCGGATTTTGGCCAGAAGATTTACAAGAATGTCTCGAAGAAGGCCTGGGCCGGCTGGGTGGAGCACCAGAAGATGCTGCTGAATGAGTACCGCCTGCAGCCCTGGACGCGCGAGGCGCAGGAGTTCCTGGTCGAGCAGATGAACGCATATTTCTTCGGAGATGGCGGCTCGCTGCCCAAGGAATACGTCGCGCCCACGAAGTAGAAGACCCAACCCGCGGGCCAGCGGGTCGTGTACACTTAAGGCTGCTGGATACCCCTGCCGCCGCCCGCCCGGGCGGTGTGCAAACACAGTCGGGACGTGGCTCAGCCTGGTAGAGCGCACCCTTGGGGTGGGTGAGGTCGCTAGTTCGAATCTAGTCGTCCCGACCATTTTTCCATTTTGGCACTTTTGAAGATCATGGCGAATGGGTATCTGCATGTAGGTATTACACTTGCGGCCTCGGCTGCGCACTTCGAAAGCAGCATTCTGAGCAACTTGGCCTTTTCCGTCGGATTACGCCCTATTGGCGAGTTCGAAAGTTCTCTGAGCGTCTAGGGCTCGATCCTCAGGATCAGCGGTTTCGGGGCCTTGGATTGCGATCTTGATCGCTGCTGTTCCATCCTCCAGACCTTCACCATGCGATCCCAAAAGTCCTCGGTGATCGTGTCGTCGAGCTCGTCCACGTATGCTACACCCATGCGATTGCGGATCGCGGCGAGCCGTGACTCTAAGCGCGTTCGCTCGGCATGCACCCTACCGACGGCCTTGCTCCTGGGTCCTCACTAACATCGTAACGATTTGGGAAACGCTCTTCGGGAGAACCTGCAGGCCTTTCAGTGGCTCGCCCAACCGTTCGCCATCTTCAACTTTCTTCCGAACCTTATTGTGTGCCTGGAACTCCCCCAGACATTTGTAGGACATAATTGTCATAGTTGTTGACAACATGCATTAGGTGGCATACGGTTCCTATTGCATATGGCTGCTGTCGTTCCGGAGAAGCGCCCATAATGTCGTCGGCTGTCTTCAGAGAGCTGAATCGAGCTAAAGCTCAAGGAGAAAGAGTGACAGCGGATAGACAACAGGCCATTCCGAAGGCGCGATGGGTGCGCATCCTGCCGGCCACTGTGCTGATCTACATCGTCGCATATATGGATCGGATGAATATCAGCTTCGCCATCGCTGGCGGAATGAATAAGGAATTGCACCTGTCGATGACCGGAGCAGGGCTTGCAGCAGGAATCTTCTTTATTGGATACATGCTATTACAGGTGCCTGCGGGACACATAGCGGAACATATAAGCGCAAAGAAGTACA
>DASYGA010000052.1:0-4968 GCA_036000265.1 Steroidobacteraceae bacterium
GGCCGGTCGGGGGTGGCCGGAGTCGCTCGGCCGCACCTCCACGACGCCCGGCCCGAGCGATCCTCGCAGGTCCGGCGCATATTCCTGGTGGAGGACGATGCCGGTGTGCGGCAGGCGGAACATCTCCTGCTCGAGGCGGAACGTTGCGCGATCACCACCGCATCATCGGTTACGGAGGCGCGGCTGAAGCTGGATGAGCACTCCTCCTCCGTGGATCTTCTCATCTGCGATTTTCATCTTGGCGGCGGCGACACCTGCCTCGAATTGATCGCCGCCTTCCGGCAGCGCGTCAGCGCGAGCTTGCCCGTGATCCTGCTTACCGGAGATACCTCCAGCGCGATCCGCGCACTCGCGCACGATGAGCGCTGGCGGATCGCCAGCAAGCCGCTGCAGGCCGAACAACTCCTTGCGCTGATGGATGCGCTGCTGCGGCGCTGAGCCGCCGTGCCCGAAACCGACTTCGACCGCTGGCCCACCGGCGCCTGCGGCATGTGCGTATGTACTCGCATCGCGAGCGGGTGGAGACTTCCTGGTGTCAACAGAGTGACGGACAGAAATATCCAACAGTGAGGTTTCAGCCATGAACGCGCATGCAGTTTATCAGTCTCCAAGGCGAGACGAGCAGGTTTCCTACCCCTTCACGCTCCCGATAACACCGATCGACTGGACATGGGACCACCGCGCGAGCACCCGAGAGGGATGCCGCGACGACGCGACGAGTCGAGCTCACGGCGGACGGCAGACAGCCAGTCAAAAGCCTCTCGCGCATTGAGCCGGGCATAGGTTCGAGCTCGGCCCATGACGTGCATAAGGCATGCCGTGGAAACCAGCTGGAATGACAGCTGATTAGGCATAAACGCGTATTGGGCGACGCTTGTCATGCTGGCAAGATCATTGCGCAACGAAGCGAGAGGGTTGGCGATGGAGCATCGATGGGGAATTCGCTATTTGCTCGACGTGTCGGTCCGTTTGCAGGGGCTGCCTAACCTGGTCGCTTTTGGCAAGCTGCGGAATGTGAGCTCGAGCGGGGCTTACGTCGAGATAAAGGCTGCACCGGCGCTCGATTCTCGAGTCCTGCTCGAACTCGGGTGCCGACTGGCGGGCGCACGTAGCGGCCACTGTCGGGCCCCGGCGTATGTCGTACGAAAGGACGAGCGCGGGATCGGAGTCGAATGGTGCGAATTCGCCCCCGAACCGGCACTGGCTCTCATCACCAGCGTCTGGCAGTCAGATGTCTTCGAGGCGCGCGAGGATCGCGTAGCCTCCCAGGCTCTGCCGCTTGCGCGCGGCATGAGATCCTCGGTGCAAACGGATCCAAGGTCGCATGCACCCGTAGCGATGCGAAGTACCGTGACCGCTCACCTTTGAGTTCTCTTCCCACATTGTCGATCAATGGCGGCTCTACGATGACCTCAATCACTCTGGCGGACGGAAGCATCGACTTCGACGCGGCGCTGATCGCGGCCGATCTCGGTCTCGATGGCTCGGGGGTGCTCAAGGCCATGCGTGACCGCCGGCTCACCGCCGTCTGCAAGCGAGGTGTCGAGGAAGATGCGGGCCGCTATCGAGTGACCTTCTACCATGGGAACACTCGGCTGCGCCTGATCGTTGATGCCGACGGCCAGATCGTCGAGCGCTCGGTGGCTCGTCTGCACCCCATCCCGCGCAAGCCACCGATGAAGCGCCTGAGCGATCTGGCTCTGCGCGGTGAGCTATCCGGGCAGACAGGGCCAACCGAGGAAACGGGTCAAATCGCCGGCCCTTATGACCGCGAAATGTAAGGAGAAGCGCACATGCGAGAGTTGGCGCAGCTTCTGAACGAGAACCATTGCTACTTTCCCGAGTGGGCCGACCGGCCCGGGATCTCGGGGCCACCCGTCGAAGCGGATCACAACTCATATCTCGCGGGCGGCTACTCCGAGGAGTTCGGCTATCGTGCGTCTCTCGATCAGCCTCCCGTCTTCTTACCGCTCGAGGGCGATCCTGACAGCGACCGGCTCTGGTACGTTCAGGTCGCGGGTCTTCACCCAGGGTATCCGGAATGCGCCCGCCCCGACGATCGCGAGCGTTTTCGACGCAACGGCAAGCGAGGCGGGATGGAAGACCCTCGCGCCCCGCGAGCGACCCCGATCTATGCCCGGGATCTTGCTGGCAGATCGCCTCGGCCGGCGCAACCAATCCACGTGATTCGGGTCGGCGAGCTTGCTCGAAAGGCCGCGCACCACGACGGCCTCGCGACGAGGCTCACCTCATTTTGGGCAAGGTGGCGGGCCACGCACCGAGGGCTCGGCCATTGATCTCGTTGGCCGACGTCCGCCCGGAGTCGGAGCGAATCGAGTTTCTGCTGCGGCGCGACGGCTTCGAGACGACCCGTAAGTGGGTTGAGCGCACGGTCGGTATATACAAAGCGGCGCTCGCCGAGCGCAGTGGCTATGGCACCGATCCGACTTACCGGCCGCGCTTGCAGAAGGCCATACGAGAATTCGACGAGTGGCTCGGCTCGATTGCGATGCCGCGCGAGTGCGGCACACAACCCGGCGCTCACTCGCCTTCAGCGCAGGCGTGAGCAGCGGTGTTTGGCGGGCGTCGTTACTTCCGCAGGACCGCGGGGCTGCTGACACTCGCCTGCAGCGCGTGTGCGGTCGCGTATCCCTGGAGGTGCCGCCCGCCGTCCACGTATATGACCTGTCCGGTGATGAAATCGCTGCGGAGCAGGAAGACGATGGCCTCTGCGATATCTCGCGGCCCACCATGCTTTTGAAGCGGCAAGGCGTGAGAATGAGTCTCGAGATACCGCTCGTCCTTACCCGGCGGCGGCAGGATCAGGCCCGGCGCCACCGCGTTGACCGTGACAGCCGGCGCAAACGCCATCGCCATCATGCGCGTGAGCTCCGCGAGCACGTGTTTGCTCAGAATGTATCCAGCATGTCCGAAGTCGAATCCGGCGAGGTGCGTGTCGTGCAGGTTGATGATGCCGCCCCGTCCCAAGTCGCGGGCGAAATCGCGGCTGAGCGTCAAGGGCACCCAGGCATTGACCTCCACGTCGGCCGAGAATCCGGACCAGGCGATCTCGGCGAGACTCTCGGATGGAAAGATGGACGCATTGTTGATGAGAATGTCGAGCTGTCCCGCCAGAGATCGCGCGCGCCCGATGAGCGAGCGGTATTCGTCCGGGCGGCGAAAGTCCGCCTGTATCGTCCAGGCTTTGACCCCCTTTTTCTCGAGCTCTTCAGCGAGCTGCCGCGCGTCCTCATCAGACCTGTTGAAATGAACGACGATGTCGGCGCCCTGCTCCGCCAGAGCCAACGCGGTTTCCCGGCCGATGCGCTTGGAGCCGCCGGTGATCAAGGCGGTTCTCCCTTGCAGTGTCTGTAGCATGACCGCAACGCTCCGACGATGAATTGCACGTCCAGAAGCGATCATAACCGGGTGCACGACATGCGGGCGCAATCCGCGCCGTAGAGCTTCGCAGGAGGATCCCATGCCCCATTCCCGGACATCCGCGACCGCACGCTTGCGATCACGTCAGCGATCGGATCATCTCTCGAGCGGCGAGGATGACGCCAATCCTCCGCTCCTGCCACGCGAAGGCCGCAGCCTCCAGCGCGCCGGGGCTGAAGGGGCCGTGGATCTGCCAAGGATGGAGCGGGCGGTCCGCGAGATCATCATCGCGATGGGCGAAGACCCGAATCGGGAGGGCCTGCGCAATACGCCCTCCCGTATCGCGCGGGCTTATGCGGAGCTCACCGCGGGTCTGCGGCTCGACCCCCGCGTCTACCTCAAAACCGTCTTCCACGTGCGCTACAACCAGATCGTGCTGCTGCGGAATATCCCTTTCCATTCGATCTGCGAGCACCACTTCCTTCCCTTCGTGGGGCGCGCCCATGTTGCGTATCTCCCCCGTGACCGAGTGGTCGGGCTGAGCAAGCTCGCGCGCGTCGTGGAGGCGTTTGCGCTCCGGCCGCAAGTCCAGGAGCGACTGACGGACCAGGTGGCCGACGCGATCATGGACGGGTTGCACCCGCTCGGAGCCATCTGCGTCATCGAAGCATCGCACACCTGCATGACCATCCGTGGCATCCGCAAGCCCGGCAGCTCCATGGTAACGAGCGCCATACGCGGCACTTTCGTGCGCAATCACTCCACCCGCACCGAAGTGCTCAATCTCATCTACGGCTCCGCGAGGCTGAGGACGTCCTGATGGAGAACAAGACGCTCCGTCCGGTGACATCCAGTCCTTCAGCCCAGACCGCTTCGTGGTGCCCGGGGTGGGTAGGTACCTCCTGAAAATAGGATGGCTCTGTTCAGGTCCTCTCACCGCAACGCAATCTCATCTCACGCCTGCAAACTGCCCAGCTTGCAGCAGGCCAGCTCCGGAGCGGCCGGTGTTCGATCCGTACCGCGTCGCAAGAGCCGCTGCAGAAGACCGCCTCCCGAGAGTAAAGTCGACTCGTGAAGCTCAATCGTCGCGATTTGTTGAGGCTGGGTGGACTCACCGCGCTGGCGCCGACTCTGCCGCTGCCCTCGGCTCGCGCTGCCGAGCCGCTCGCAACGGTCGCTCGGCCCACGAGCGCGCCGGATTATACGCTGCACATCCCAACGGGCCTGGTTGAGCTGTCGCCGGAGCACATCGTCTCGACGACGCATTACAATGGCCAGTTTGCCGGACCACTCATCCGGCTCAGGGAAGGCCGGCGGGTCGTCGTCGATATTCATAATGAGACGGACACTCCGGCGCTCGTTCACTGGCACGGACAGATGGTCCCCAGCGATGTCGATGGGGCTGCCGAGGAGGGCACGCCCTACGTACCCGCCCGCGGCTCGCGGCGGATTTCATTCATTCCCCGGCCGGCGGGCCTGCGCTTCGTCCATACACACGTGAGGGCGGGTATTGACCTGAACCGCGGAACATACACCAGGCAGGCAGCCCCGGTATATATCGAGCCGGCTCACGATCCGGGCGCTTAC
>DASYGA010000250.1:0-5606 GCA_036000265.1 Steroidobacteraceae bacterium
GCTCATGGATACGCTCGAGATCGATTTCCTGCTCGTCAAGCCGGCCCGATGAGTTGATCCTCGAGAACTTTGTTGTCGATCTGTATTTCTGCCTACTGATCCGGACGGGGGTCAGCGCTAAGCTGCGGCTCATACATTCGAGCTGCGTGTGTGAGAACTCATGAGGCCATGGATGGCGCCACCCCCGGGTCGCTCGCGCGCGGCGCCACGGCAAATGGGGAGGCCTCTTGAACAGAACCGATCATCGTTGGGCCTTGGTGCTCGCCGCGGGCGAGGGCCAACGGCTGCGGGGGCTCACCACCACCTGCACGGGTGTCGCCATCCCGAAGCAGTTCTGCTCTCTCCAGGACGGCCCGTCGCTCCTCGATCAAGCGGTTCAGCGAGCGGCATCGGCCGCCGCACCGGAGCGGATCTGTGCCGTCGTCGCGGCTCAGCATCGGCGATGGTGGGCCGAGCAACTCGGTGTCCTCCCGCCGAAGAACATCATCGTGCAACCGCGCAATCGCGGCACGGGGAACGGAATCCTCCTGCCCTTGCTCGAGATCATCGAACGCGATCCGAACGCCAGGATCACGATCTTCCCCGCGGACCATTATGTGCGCGACGAAGCGCAGCTCGGCCGCTCGCTGCGTATCGCGGCTGACCCGCAGATGGCTGGATTCGCGAGGGAATGCGCACCGCCCGCGGATATTCTGCTGCTCGGCATCACGCCCCGAGGGCCCGATCCGGAGCTCGGCTACATCGTTCCGCGCCGCGATCCCGTATTGTTCCCCACGGATCGGATCCTGGCACATCTCGGGGTGGAACGCTTCGTCGAAAAGCCACCCGCGGCGCTCGCAGGAGCGCTCGTCGCGGGCGGAGCGCTCTGGAACGCATTCATCATTGCTGCCGATGCACAGGCGCTCGTGCGTCTGTTCGAGCAGCACCGTCCTGATGTGGTGGCTGCCATGCGCGAGGCGCTACGGTGCCCCGCAGCCCTACCTGGCTTCCAAGGAGCCACTCACGACCCGAGGACCGCTCTGGATCCTGGCAGCGCGCTCGCGCAGCTCTATGAGCAATTGCCGGCGATCGACTTCTCACGCGACATGCTGGAAGGGCGGGAGCGCGAGCTACGGGTTCTGGCCGTTTCGGAATGCGGGTGGACCGATCTCGGGACCCCGCAGCGGGTCGCCGAGACGTTGTACCCGCTGCGCCCCGCGAATCGGCCCGACCGCGCCCTGCAGTTCGGGCGGCGGACGGTCCTCAGTCTCGCCGAGCAATACCATCGCCTCCACGGAGCCCCGGCTTCAGCGTAAGTCCACTTGCGCTGCGCGGCTCCGCCCCGGTTTGGACCCCGGCATGGACGAGAGCGCGTCCGGGATTGCGCTGGATCAACAGCTCCTGCCTCGCATTGCGCTATCCTAAAAGGGGCGATATCCAGCCGTAGAGCTCGCGGCGAAGGTGGGGCTCGATCGGCGCTCGTATGTCCCGCGAGGAGGAGGGCGGGCAGTCGGAAGGGCACCATGGGAGAGCCACCACCATGACTGATGCGTCGCAGCCACACGGTCCGGACTTCCGGGACGGACTCCCTGACAGCACTCTTGCCGATGGCGCCATGTTGGCAGGCCACGTGGGGCCGGATGCCGTCCTCATCGCTCGCCGTGGCAATGAAGTGTTTGCAATAGATGCGACCTGCACTCACTACGGCGGGCCCCTCGGCGAGGGCCTGATGGTGGGTGATACGGTGCGGTGCCCATGGCATCACGCCTGCTTCAGCCTGCGCACGGGCGAGGCGCTTGCGGCGCCCGCATTCGCGCCGGTGCACTGCTGGCGCGTCGAGCGCCGGGATGGCCGGATCTTCGTGCGCGAGAGGCTCCCAGAGCCGATGCGATCCGGTGCGCGACCTGCGTCATCGGAGCGTATCGTCATCATTGGCGGGGGTGCGGCCGGCTTTGCAGCCACCGAGATGTTGTATCGGGAGGGCTTCGGGGGCGCGCTCACGCTCATCAGCGCGGACGAGTCAGTGCCTTACGACCGCCCGAATCTCTCGAAGGACTACCTGGCGGGCACGGCGCCGGAAGAGTGGATCCCGTTACGCCCGCGGCGATTCTATGCCGAGAACGGTATCGATCTGCGCTTGGATACCGAAGCGGCTGACATCGATCTCGAGCAACGCAAGGTCAAGCTGACGAGCGGCGGCGCGGTGGCCTTCACGAAGCTCCTGATCGCGACAGGCGCGGAGCCGATCCGCCTGAAATGTCCGGGCGCGGACCTCCCGCACGTGCAGACGCTGCGCTCGCTCACGGACTGCCGCGCGATCATCTCCCGAGCCAAGCCCGGCAGCCGTGCGGTGATCGTGGGCGCGAGCTTCATTGGCCTCGAAGCCGCTGCAGCGCTGCGCCAGCGGAAGGTCGAGATCCATGTCGTTGCGCCGGAGGCGCGGCCGATGGAGCGTGTCCTGGGGCCGGTGATGGGGGATTTCATCCGCTCATTGCACGAATCGCACGGCGTGGTATTTCACCTTGGCGGCACTGTCAGTGCCATCGAAGAGCATCGCGTGCGGCTTGCTGATGGCGCAAGGATCGACGCTGATCTGGTCCTGGTCGGCATCGGCGTGCGTCCGCGGCTCGCGCTCGCGGAGAAGGCGGGCCTCGCAGTCGAGCACGGTGTGCTCGTGAACGAATACCTGGAGACGAGCGCGCCGGATGTCTTCGCGGCCGGGGATATTACCCGCTGGCCCGATCCGCATAGCGGCGAGCGGCTGCGCATCGAGCACTGGGTGGTTGCCGCGAGGCAGGGGCAGACCGCCGCGCGCAACATGCTCGGGTATCGGGATCGGTTCGCGGCGGTGCCGTTCTTTTGGACTCAACAGTACGACGTGTCGATCGACTACGTGGGTCATGCGGCGGCGTGGGACAGCATCGAGCAGCAAGGCGATCCGGGCTCCCGCGACGTCTTGCTGCGATTCCGCAAGGACGGGCGCACCCTCGCGGTCTCGACGATCTTCAGAGGGCGTGAGAGCCTGGAGGCGGAGCTCGCGATGGAGCACGAGCGATCGCCGTGATGGGGTACACCGAGCACGCGTGTAACCAACCCACTCTCAACGCGGCTCCGCTCTCAGACACTGCTTACGGAAGTCTGTCGCTCACCGCCGAGAAAGCTGCGGATCATTCCCGCGAACACTACGAGCCACACGAGCGCTGCAAGCCACAGGAAACCGCGGGATATCTCCGCAAGAGGAGGAATGTGGAGCTCGTCGGCGAGGCGCAAGGTTGCGGTCGTGTACATGGCGAGCGGAAAGGCCAGGCTCCAATACTGCGGCTCGTAGCGGACGGGATAGCGCATGAGCCCGTGACGCCAAATCATGAGGATGAAGAGAAGCGGGATCCACCACGATGCCGCGGCCCAGAAGAAGATCGTGAAGCCATCGAGAAAGGGCAGCAGCACGCGCAGGAGCGGCGAGTAGGGCGCCCGCGAGATGAGTGTCGCACCCGCGAGCGTGGTGATCGCCACGGCCCCCATGTTGATCCAGTAAGGCGGGCCGAACGTCGCTCCCGTCAGATGAACGAAGGTCAGGCGGTAGAAAATCAGCGTGATGATGCTGAGGTACAGCATGGCGCCGATCATGTACATCACCAGGGAGAAGAAGAGCGCGTTCTGCGGGTGAGCGGTCTGCGGTGCGAGCACCGCCCCGAGAATCGCCACGGACTGGGCGGCAACCGCGGCGATGAGCCATGCCCCGTTGATGCCGCTCTCGAGATCGGGCTTTTCCGGGCGCGTGACCACCGCGAAGAAAAAGCTGTACATCACCAGCACCCCGAGTGCGATACCGACCTCCCACAGAACCATCGCAGGCCCAATGAGTCCGCCAGCCAGCGCCAGGTCGGTGCCGAGCACGCAGGTACCGGCCACGACGGTGAAGAAGCCAGGTGCCCGCGCATGCTCGGTCATGTCGGCTGCTATGCGCCGCGGGAAGCAGAGCAGGCGAAGCAAGAGCAGCGCACCGAGCACGACGTAGGCGAGCACATTCAGCGCCAGCAGTGCACGAGCGGGCATCTCGTATCCGTGCAGGTGAAGCGCGATCGACAGTGCGCCGGTCGCCATGACCAGCGCGAAGTAGCCGGGATACAGATCCGCCGCGATGGACAGGATGCGAGCGCCGGACCTTGCGCGACGCGCACTCATTTTTCGCTCCCGAGGCACCGGCGCTCGCCGGGCGTGCGCGATTGTACCGTTTCGGCTCAATAGCCGGGCTGAACCAGCGGCAGCGTCATGAGCTGTGGCCCTCGCCGGGCGAGCGGGACCCGGCTGGCGAAGCGCTTCGGCTTCACTACCAGCAGATCGCAGCGCAGATCGTCGAATACGCGCTCCGCCGTGTTGCCGAGGACCAGGCGCTTCAGTCCCGAGCGCGAGATGGCACCCATCACGACGATGCCGCAGCCGATCTTCGCCGCCGCGCCTTCGATCGCATCGATCGGATGTTGCGGCACCAGGTGGCGTCGCGACTCGGGGACGGAGGCGCCGTTCAGCACGCTCGCGAACAACTTCCGGGCGCGCGCTTCCATCGCGGCTGCAATCGCCTCCATGGTCTCCCCGAGCGGCAGTCCGGATTCCATGCCGGCGACGGGTACGGGATCGTACGCGAAGACGGTATGTAGCGAGCCCTGCAGCGCTTCCGCGATCTGCGAGGCGCAGCTCAGGATCTCACGGTCGAGCTTCAGGGGCTTGGCGTACGCGTGGCTCGGGTCGACCGCCGCGAGGACGGCGGGATGCTTGTAGGCCCGCCGCATCTTGACGAGCAGCACGGGTACGGGCGCAAGGCGCAGCAGCTCGAAGTCCGTGAACCGCAGTAGCCACGCGAGATGGTGCGGGGTCGCGTGGCGCTCGGCGACGATGAGATCGGCGCCGAAACGGCGGGCCGCCCGGACGACGGCCTCATGCGCCGGGAAGTCCCAATGGACCGCCGACTCGGCCCGGATGCCTGTCCTCTCGAGCCGCCTTGCCATCGTCGCGAGCCGCTTTGCGACACGGGCGTGCTCGCTGCGCTCGAGATTCACCAGGCTCACCCCGGCGGCCTCGGCCGCATCGATGTAGAGCGGGTCGGAGAGGGCGTGAAAGAGCTGCACCCTGGCTCCGAGGGCGTGGGCGAGCTGCGCCGCCTTGCGGACTTCAGGGAGCGATCGCCTCCAGGGATCTTTGATCGCGACGAGAATGCGGCGGATGCGGGACATGGCCAATTCCTCTGAGAGTCAATCTCGCGAGCCATGCTCGGCCCGCGCGCGGCGCACCGCTATCCGTACCTACACGTATTCGCGCGCTTCCGGCTTGAGGGGGTCCTGTGGTCCGTACTTCTGCGTACTGCGTGCCGGCCACTTCCGTGCGATCCTGCGCTGGCCGGGTCGTATCCTCCCGGCGCGCGCTTCAGGGGACTGCTGTTGGGAGTACGAACATGACAAACGAGACGGAGCGAAAAGTCGTGAAACGAGCCGCGCGCGGCATGCGCGCCGCGGCGCTGCGTCTGGCGCTCGAGCGGGCGGGCCAGGAATCCGACCCCACTCTTGCCTACGGTTGCGTGGACTGGTTTCGCTACGATGCCCCGGCGCAGTCGCAGGAGCTGAATATCCCGG
>DASYGA010000084.1:0-25222 GCA_036000265.1 Steroidobacteraceae bacterium
GTCCCTGTTCGAGCCGCAGCCGCAGGCGCCCGCCGATGCGATGGGCAAGGAGCTGCAGACCCTGCGCCGCATGCTCGAGACCCAACTCGCGCAGCTGGCCTGGAACGACCGCACGCGCCGCGCGCCCGTGCATACCGAGCTGCTGCGCGAGCTGACCGAGATCGGCATTGCGCAGGACCTCGCCGATCACATCGTCGGCCAGCTCGATGAACGGGTGGACCTTACCCAGGGCCGCCGGTTCGCCATTGCCGGTCTGTCGCAGTATCTGCTCGTCACCGGCGATCGCTGGCTCGAGAGCGGCGGACGTGTCGCCTTCGTCGGCGCCACTGGTGTCGGCAAGACGACCACGCTCGCCAAGCTCGCAGTGCGCTGGATCCTGCGCCACGGCTCGCGAGACCTCGCGCTCGTCTCCTCCGATACGGTGCGCATCGGCGCCCAGGACCAGATGCAAGCCCTCGGGCAGCTGCTCGGGGTGCCGGTGCACGTGCCGGAGCACTTCGAGGCGCTGCCGGATCTGCTCACTCGCCTCGAGCGCTACCGCCTGGTGCTGATCGACACGCCGGGCTCGAGCCTGCGCGATGCGCAGCTCGCGCCGCGCCTCGGGGTGCTCGCCAACTGCGCATCGAAGCTGGAGACGGCGCTCGTGCTGGCGGCGAGCACGCAGGCGGGCGCGCTCGAGGAGGCGGTGCAACGCTTCCGGCCCGCCAACCCGGCCTCGTGCGTGCTCACCAAGCTGGACGAGGCGACCAGCCTCGGCGGCGCACTCTCCGTGCTCATCCGCGCGCGGCTGCCGCTTTCCTACACGAGCGACGGCCAGCGCGTGCCCGAGGACCTGCGGCCGGCACGCTCGCTCGAGCTCGTCTCCCAGGCCGTACGCCTCGCCAAGGCGACCGGCGCGGCCGCCGACGAAGATCTGCTGCGAAGACGATTTGGAAGACTGTCACATGCGACGACCTGAGCTCAGCCTCATCAACAACTCGAAGCTCGAAGCCCTCGGGCAGCCGGTGCAGGTGATTGCCGTCACCGGCGGCAAGGGCGGCGTCGGCAAGACGAGCGTGTCGGTGAATCTCGCCACGGCGCTCGCCGCGGCGGGCCGGCGTGTGGTGCTGCTCGACGGGGATCTCGGGCTGGCGAACGCCGATGTCTTCCTTGGGCTCTCGCCGCGCTACACCCTCGCGCACGTGATCTCCGGCGAGCGCACGCTGGATGAGGTCATCGTGGATGCGCCGCAGGGATTTCAGGTCGTACCCGCGGCCTCGGGCGCGGCCGACCTCGCCAGCATGGGCGCTGCGGAGCACCTGGGCCTGGTACGCGCGTTCAGCGCGCTCGCGGCTCGCCTCGACGTGCTGATCGTCGATACCGCGGCGGGAATCGCGCCGGGTGTGCTGCAGTTCTCACAAGCGTCCCAACACGTCCTCGTCGTGATCTGTGACGAGCCGGCCTCGCTAACCGACGCCTATGCGCTCGTCAAGGTCCTGAGTCGCAATCACGGTGTCGGCCGGTTCCGCGTGCTCGTCAACCGGGTGCGTGCGGCGGGCGCAGGCGCCGAACTGTTCCGCCGCTTCGAGCGCGTCACGGCGCGCTTCCTCGAAGTCGTGCTGGAATTCGCCGGCGAAATTCCCGAGGACGAGTACTTGCGCCGCTCGGTGCGGGAGCAGCGGCCGGTGCTCGCCGCCTATCCGGCAAGCTCCGCGGCGCGGGCGTTCAAGAAACTGGCGACCGCGGCCGATACATGGCCAGTGCCGGCCGGTCCCCGCGGGAACATCGAGTTCTTCGTGGAACGGCTGGTGCGACGCAACCCGGTGCGGCTGGAAGTGGTGCCATGAACGCGGCCAGCGCGTACGGGACGGGTCGCGGCCGGGACGAGGCGAGCGAGCTGGTGACGCGCCATGCGGAGCTGGTGAAGCGGATCGCCTACCACCTGGTCGGCCGGCTGCCGCCGTCCGTGGAGGTGGACGATCTGATGCAGGCTGGGATGCTGGGGCTGCTGGAGGCTGCCTCGAACTACGCGCCGAATCGCGGCGCGAGCTTCGAGACCTATGCCGGCATCCGCATCCGCGGCGCGATGATCGATGCGCTGCGCAAGCTCGACTGGGCGCCGCGCTCGGTGCATCGCAAGGCGCGCGCCGTGGCCGCCGTGGTGCAGGAGATCGAGCGCAGCACCGGACGGGATGCGCGCGACACGGAGATCGCCGAGCAGCTCGGGGTGCCGCTCGCGGAGTATCACGCGATCGTGCAGGACGCAGCGAGCTGTCGCCTGGCGGCGCTCGACGATACGACCGCGGCAACTGCCGAGGGCGGGGCGGATCCTTTCCGCGAGACCGCGGAGGAAGGATTCCGGGAGGCGCTGGCGCAGGCGATCGACGGCTTGCCGGAGCGGGAGAAGCTGGTGATGTCGCTCTACTACGGCGAGGGACTCAACCTGAAGGAGATCGGCGGGGTGCTGAAGGTGACCGAATCGCGCGCCTGTCAGCTGCACGGGCAGGCGCTCGTGCGACTCAAGGCGCGTTTGGCGGATTGGCGCGACGGTACGGCCGGCGCGAATGCAATGAGGCGAGGCAGGCAGTGAGCAAAGATCTTAAATTCCTGGTGGTGGACGACTTCTCGACCATGCGGCGCATCATCAAGAACCTGCTGCACGATCTCGGCTACCCGAACGTTGCCGAAGCGGACGACGGCAAGACCGCGCTGCCCATGCTGCAGGCGGGCAGCTTCGATTTTCTCATCACCGACTGGAACATGCCGGGCATGCCCGGGCTCGACCTCATCAAGGCGGTTCGGGCCGATGCCAAGCTCGCCAAGATGCCCGTCCTCATGCTGACCGCGGAAGCCAAGCGCGAGCAGATCATCGAGGCGGCGCAGGCGGGCGTGAACGGCTACGTGATCAAGCCTTTCACCGCCGAGACTCTCAAGGAGAAGCTCGACAAGATCCTCGGCGCGGGCAAATGAGACGAACATGTCGAACTTACAGCTCCTGAAGTTGGAATACAGCGCCTGTGTCGATGCACTGTCGGAGGCGCTTCGCACGGGTGATGAGACCGCGTTCTTCACCGCGCTGGATCACATCGTGCGCATGCGCGAGCCGCAGACGCTTACCGAGATCCGCCGGTTGACCGGCGACCTGCACAAGGCGCTGGAGCGCTTCAGCATCGAGTCGCGGCTGGCGGACATCGCAGAGAACGAGATTCCCGACGCGAGGACCCGTCTCACGCACGTCATCACGATGACGGACGAGGCCGCGCACCGCACGCTCGATCTCGTGGAAAAGTCGGGGCCGCTCGCCGAGCGCACTGCGCGCGAGGCCGCCGCGCTCATCGACTCGTTGCAGGCATACCGCGACCGCCCGTCGGGCGGCAGCGGCTTCGAGGGCGCCGTCCGCTCGATCGACGCCTTCCTGCCCGTAGTGCGTGCGGTCGAGGCGTTCCTGCCGGCCGTCCGCACCGACTCCGATCTCATCCGCAAGAATCTCGCCGACGTACTGCTCGCGCAGGGTTACCAGGACCTGACCGGTCAGATCATCCGCAGCGTCATCAAGCTCGTCGGGGAGCTCGAAGAGACCCTGGCGAGCCTCACCCAGCTCTCGGGGGATGTCGTCGAGCACACCACCCTCGGCGACAGCCCGAGCAAGGGCCACGGTCCGGTGGTCCCCGGAGTGACCCGAGGGGAAGTTGCCGCTGGCCAGACAGACGTCGATGAGCTGCTGTCGGGCCTCGGCATGTAAGGTGCTGCAATGGATATACTGAGCATCATCGGACTGGTGCTCGCCGTCAATGCCGTGCTGCTCGGCGCCGTGCTGCGCGGCGCCGGGCTCGCGGCGCTCATCTCGATGGAGGCATTCATGGTGGTGGGCGTCGGCACCATCGCCGCGACCTGCATCCAGACGCCGTTGCCGGTGATGAAGCATGCGCTCAAGATCTTTCCCTGGATCGTGCGCCCGCCATCGCGCGACGGCCGCCAGATCATCAGCAAGATCGTCGACTGGAGCAACACCGCGCGCAAGCAGGGATTGCTCGGCCTCGAGCCGCTGATCGCGCGCGAGGCCGACGCGTTCGTGCAGAAGGCGTTGCAGCTGGTGGTCGACGGCAGCGAGCCCGAGGCGATCAACAACGCCATGAACGTGGAGCTCAGCATGCGCGAGCATGCCGACATCGCCGCTGCCAAGATGTTCGAGGGCGCGGGCATCTACTCGCCCACTCTCGGCATCATCGGCGCCGTGCTCGGCCTGATGGCCGTGCTGCAGAATCTGACGGATCCCGCCAAGCTCGGCGCCGGCATCGCTTCGGCGTTCACCGCCACGATCTACGGCATCAGCCTGGCAAACCTGTTCTTCCTCCCGGTCGCCGCCAAGCTCAAAGGCATCATCCACCGCCAGACGCAGTTCCGCGAGATGATCATCGACGGCATGATGAGCATCGCCCAGGGCGAGAATCCGCGCGCGATCGAGGCGAAGCTCCAGGGTTACCTCCACTAGGAGCCCGCCATGCGCCGCATGAGACGCCGCGAGGAGGAGCACGAGAACCACGAGCGCTGGGCGATTCCCTACGGCGACCTGCTGACTTTGCTGCTCGCCTTCTTCGTGGTGATGTACTCGATCTCCTCGGTGAACGCGGGCAAGTACCGCGTGCTTTCCGACTCCCTCTATGCCGCGTTCCGCGGCGAGCCGCGCACGCTGGAGCCGGTCGAGGTCGGCCACAAGCGCGTTGGCTCCGGAGCCGACATCCGTGTGAGCCTGGTGCAGCAGGCGATCCTCAAGGGACAACCGCGCGCGCTGCTCGCGCCCGTGCCGCTTGCGATGGCCACCCCGACGCCGAATTCGACGGCGCCGTACCATGCGGTCCCGCCGCAGGGCAGCGCCGAGGGAGTCAAATCCGCCAGCGGACCCACGCATCCCGAGGATACCCAGGCCGCCGCCCGGGCCCAGGCGGCCGCGATAATGCTGAATCGCGTCGCCGATGATGTCGTCAAAGCGATGTCCGGACTCGTCAAGCAGAACCTGGTGGTCGTGCGGCGCAAGCAGTACTGGATCGAGGTCGAGATCCGCACCGACATCCTCTACCCCAGTGGCAGCGCGCGCCTCGCGCCGAGCGCGATCGGCATCATCCGCCGGCTGGCCGCGGTGCTGGCGCGATTCCCCAACCCGGTGCGGGTCGAGGGCTTCACCGACAACGTCCCGATCCGGACCGCGCAGTTTTACTCCAACTGGGAGCTCTCGGCCGCGCGCGCCGGCAGCGTCGTGCATGTGCTGTCGGATCGCGGCGTGGCGCGCGACCGGCTGGCGGTGGTCGGCTTCGGCGAGCAGCACCCGGTGGCGAGCAATGCCAGCGCGCAGGGGCGCAATGCCAACCGCCGCGTGACGGTCGTCATACTTTCCACCGCCGCCGATCAGCACACCGAGCCGGGATGGATGCCCAACACGGATTCGGACAGCGGAGCCGCAACCGGCCAGCCGACGGCGGACGCGGCGGCCTCTGGCGCAGCAACGGCGGCCCCGCTGACAGGCAGCACGCCCGCGGTTGCTGCCGCGCCGGGTGGCACGCTTCCTGCACGATAACTCCTGACATCGCCGCTGCGCGCCGGAATTCCGACACGGGCGTGCGTCATGTGACATGCATCACAGGAGCCCTCGCGCATGACCCTGCCATCCGCCGAATTCCTGCTCATCGCGGGACGCGCGGTGTTTCTCGTCTTCTCTTTCGTGGTGGCCGCCATCAGCTTCACGGCCTGGCGGCGCGCCGCGCGGCGCCAGACCGCCGAGGTGCTCGCACAATCGCAGCTCGTGCTGCAGCGGCTCGCGGAACTCGAGGCGCGCGTGGACGCTGCCAGATCGGCGGTCGCCGAGCTGGGCGAGCGCCTGGAGCGGCCCGCCGCGGCCACCCCCTCCCCGGCGGCCGTGCCCGGCTACCAGATCGCCATCCGCCTGGCGCGCGGCGGCGCGAGCCGTGAGGAGCTGATGTCCGGCTGCGGGCTGACGCTCGCGGAGGCGGAGCTTGTCAGGCGGCTGCACGGCCCGCACACACCGGAACTGCGTCAAGTTTCGTAGCGCTCAACTCAAGAGCCGCGTCACACGGGCCGATACCGGCGCTGTACCGGGAGTCATGCCCCGAACCCGCGCGCCGATCAGATTATGAAAACCCGCAAGCAGAAGACTACGGTGAGCAAGCGCGCAAGCCACCGGCCGACCCAGCGCGGCGCCGCCCCCGGCCGCCCGGCCGCGGCGCGCGGCACAGCCGCCACTCGCACCAGGGCGGCAGCCGCCAGATCCAGCGCCGCCAGCGCGCATGAGCAGAGCTCGCTGGCTTTGGCCGCGGAATGCACCGTGGCCGCGGCGGACTCGCTCAAAGCGGAGCTCGCACGCCGGCTGGATGAGTCCGGGCCGGTCACTCTCGATGTGAGTGCCCTGCAGCGCATCGACACCGCGGCGCTGCAGCTCCTCGCCGCCTTCATCCGCGATCGCCGCACGGCCGGGCGCGCGGTCACCTGGCGCGGCCGTGCGGCTGCGTTGGATTCGGCGGCCGCACGTCTCGGCCTGCACGATATGCTCGAACTTCCCCGCGAGGTCGGCCGATGACCGTCGATCTGACCCAGTTCCATGACGCTTTCTTCGAGGAGAGCTTCGAGGCGCTCGATGCGATGGAGTCGGCGCTCCTGAAGCTCGACATCGGCTCTCCCGAGCCGGAGCTGATCAACACCATCTTCCGCGTGGCGCACTCGATCAAGGGCGGCAGCGCGACGTTCGGATTCTCGGAGATCGCCTCCTTCACCCACAGCCTCGAGACGCTGCTCGATGAGCTGCGCAGCGGCACGATGGCAGTGACCGTGGCGGTATCGGACCTGCTGCTGAAGTCGGTCGATGTCCTGCGCGCCATGCTGCGCGGCGTGCAGGCGAAGCAGCCGATCGACGCGCAGCGCGTCTCGGATCTGCAGTTCGACCTGGAAGTGGCGATTGCCAAGAAGACTGAGCCGGCGGCGGTCGCGGCGGAGCCGGCAACTGCGGCGAGCCCCTCGCCTGCCAACGAGCCGACGGCGGGCGACTCCGCTGTGCAAGCGCCCTGCTGGCGCATCCATTTTCATCCCTATCGCGAGCTGCTCGCCCGCGGCAACGACCCGCTGCGCATGTTGCGCGAGCTCGCGGCCCTCGGCGAGCTCGCGGTGCGGGTCGACGCGCAAACGCTGCCGCCGCTCGCCGATGTCAATCCCCAGGACTGTTACCTCGCGTGGTCGCTCGAGCTTCCGGGCGATGTCGCCGAGGATGCCATCAGGCAGGTATTCGAGTGGGCCGAGGGCGACTGCGATCTGAAGATCGAGCGCCTGCCAAATGAGGCACCGGAGGCGGCCGCAGTTGCTGCGCCGGCACCAGCCGCACCCGTCCCGGAAGCTACGCCGGCGCCAGCCGCCGCGCACCCCACGGCAGCTGCGGCGCCGCCCGTCGCGGTGGCGCCTCGCGCCGAAGGCGCCGCGAAGCAGGAAGGCTCGGTCAGCGCGCTCGGCGACTCCGGCTCCATCCGGGTGAGCGTCGAGAAGATCGACGAGCTCATGAACACCGTCGGCGAGCTGGTGATCACCCAGGCGATGCTGAGCCAGCTCGGCTCGCACTTCGACGGGCCGGAAGCCGAGAAGCTGCGTGCCGGCCTCGGGCAGCTCGAGCGCAACATGCGCGAGCTGCAGGAGAGCGTGATGCGGGTGCGAATGCTGCCGATCAGCTTCGTCTTCAGCCGCTTCCCGCGCATGGTGCGCGATCTGGCCCAGCGGCTCGGCAAGCAGATCGAGCTCAAGCTCACCGGCGAGCAGACCGAGCTCGACAAGACCGTGCTGGAGAAGATCGGCGATCCGCTGGTGCACCTGGTGCGCAATTCCATCGATCATGGCATCGAGTCGCCGCAGACGCGTATCGCCGCCGGCAAGCCCGCCGAGGGCACGGTGCACCTGGATGCCTGCCACCGCGGCGGCAACATCGCCGTGGAAGTGAGCGACGACGGCGGCGGTCTCGACCTGGAGCGCATTCTTGCCAAGGCCCGCGCCCGCGGCCTCGTCGATCCCAACGATTCGCTGACCGAGACGGAGATCCACGAGCTCATCTTCGTCCCCGGGTTCTCCACGGCCGAGAAGACCACCGATGTTTCCGGGCGCGGCGTCGGCATGGACGTCGTGCGGCGCAACGTGAAGGAGCTCGGCGGCAAGATCGAGGTGCGCAGCGACGCCGGCCGAGGCTCGCGCTTCACCATCACCCTGCCCCTGACGCTCGCCATCGTGGATGGCCAGTCGGTCGCGGTGGGCACCGAGACCTACATCGTGCCGCTCATCTCCATCGTCGAGTCGATGCAGCTCAAGGCGACCGGGATCACCCGGCTCTCCGGCCACAGCGAGGTCCTCTCTTTCCGCGGCGATTACCTGCCGATCATCCGGCTGCACGAGCTTTTCGGCGTCGAGCCGCGCTCGCGTGCGCTGCACGAGGGCCTGGTGGTCGTCGCCGAGGGCGACGGGCGGCGGGTCGGCCTGTTCGTCGACGACCTGCTCGGCCAGCAGCAGGTGGTCATCAAATCTCTGGAAGCCAACTACGGGCATATCGAGGGCGTCTCCGGCGCGACGATCCTCGGCGACGGCTCGGTGGCACTCATTCTCGATGTGCCGGGGCTGATTCGCGCAGCGTCCATGCGGGCGGCGGCGTGAGGCTCACGGCGGTGAATACGAGGCATCACAATCATGTCCACTAACTCGGTAGGGGAGAAGCAGGCGGTCGAGCGGCAACAGGGGTCCGGCGGCGGTTCCCATCAGGTCCTGACCTTCGTGCTCGGCAACGAGACCTACGGCGTCGACATCCTGCGCGTGCAGGAGATCCGCGGCTGGTCTGCGGTGACCAAGATCCCGCACGCCCCGGGGCACGTTCTCGGGGTCCTGAACCTGCGCGGCTCGATCGTCCCCATAGTCGACCTGCGCATGCGCTTCGCGCTCGAGCGCGCCGAATACACCACGGTAACCGTGATCATCGTCATGTCGGTCAACACGCCGGCCGGGCGCCGCGATTTCGGGGTCGTCGTGGATGGTGTCTCGGACGTCGTCGATGTCAACACCGCCGAAGTCAAGCCCGCTCCGGAGCTCGGCTCGCGCTCCGCCACGGATTACATCCGCGGTCTGGTGTCGGTTGCCGAGCGCATGGTGGTGCTGCTCGACATCGACCGGCTGATCGGCCGGGATCTCGCCCTTTCCGCCGGCGCCGACGCCGAAGAGCCGCTCGCCGCGAGCGCCGCCTGAACTGAGAAAGCATGCAAATGAGCGTCACCAGAAACATCGTCGAAGAAACCCGCGAGGTCATCAGCGCGGCCTCGCAAGGCGACCTCACCCGCCGGCTCGATGCCCGCATCGACAGCCCGGAGCTGCGCGCCATGGCCGAGGGCATCAACTCGCTCCTCGAGAGCATGGCCGGCATCGTCCGCGGCATCAAATCGACCGCCTCCGAGGTGAACCGCTCGGCCGAGGAGATCTCCGCCGGCAACGGCAATCTCTCGCGGCGCACCGAGGAGCAGTCCGCATCGCTCGAGGAGACGGCCTCCTCGATGGAGCAGATGACGACCACAGTCAAGCAGAACGCCGACAACGCGGCCCAGGCGAGCCAGCTCGCGCTCGCGGCGCGCGATCAGGCCGAACGCGGCGGGGTGGTGGTGAATCAGGCCGTGGCCGCGATGTCGGACATCAAGCAGTCCTCGAAGAGGATCGCCGACATCATCGGCGTGATCGACGAGATCGCCTTTCAGACCAACCTGCTGGCGCTCAATGCCGCCGTCGAGGCGGCGCGCGCCGGCGAGCAGGGCCGGGGCTTCGCCGTGGTCGCGAGCGAGGTGCGCAGCCTCGCGGGCCGCTCCGCCACGGCCGCCAAGGAGATCAAGGGGCTCATCCAGGACTCAGTGCGCAAGGTCGAGGACGGCTCGGCGCGCGTCACCCAGTCCGGCCACACGCTGGAGGAGATCGTGGCTTCGGTGAAGAAAGTCTCCGACATCGTCGCCGAGATCGCCGCCGCCTCGCGCGAGCAGTCGGCGGGCATCGAGCAGGTGAACCGGGCCGTCATGCAGATGGACGCGCTCACTCAGCAGAACGCCGCCCTCGTCGAGGAAGCGACCGCCGCGGCACAGCACATGACCGGCCAGGCGCGCGAGCTGAGCGAGACCATGGGGCACTATCGCGTGGCGAACGACATGGGGCTGCGTCCCGGAGCCGCCTTCGGCCAGCCGCGTCCGGGCAACACCGCGGCCAGAGTCCCATCCCTGGGCGCTGCGCGCACGGCGCGCAGCGCCTGAGAGCCCAACATGAAAACCATGGCGCTCAACCGTCTGAATCTCTGGCAAAAGCTGGGAGCTCTCGTGCTGGCGATGTTCCTGCCGACGATGCTGGTGGGATTCTTCTACTTCACCGCCATGGGAGGCGAGCTGGGCCAGGCCCGCAGCGAGCTCGAGGGAATCCGTTTCCTGCAGGCCGTGGACTCGGTGGAGTCGACCCTGAAGACACATGGTGCCCGCGCCTTCGTCTTCGCCAGCGGCGATACGACACGGCGTGCGGCCGTGGTACAGATGCAGCAGCAGGTCGATGCGGCCATGAGCCGCCTGGAAGCCGTCGCTGCCCGGCTGGGCGAGGCCTACGGAGTGGCGCCCGACATTGCCACCCTGCGCTCGCAGTGGAGCACGGAAGAGGCGGCGACCCTGACCCAACCGGCCGCCCAGATCGCCGATGCGCACGCGGCGCTCTTGGACCGCTTGAGTCAGCTCAGCGCCGCCGTCGCGGCCGGGTCGCGGACCGCCTCGGACCCCGATCAGACGACCCGCACCCTCATCGAGATCGGCTCCGAGTACGCTCCCTCGGCGCTGGCTCAAACGGACGGCATGCGCCGTTATGCCGTCGATGCCGCCTCCAAGAGCTATCTGGGCGGTGACGATCAGATGGGAGTCGCGATCTACCGCAGCCGGGTGCTGTCGCGATTCGAGCAGATCCGCGCAGGCCTTGCCGAGCTGCCGCCGCAAGTGCGCGCTCCCCTGCAGAGCGACTTCGAGACCGCGGTGCAGCTCTTCGGGCAATTCGGCGGCGTGGTCGATTCGCAGATCATCAAGGCCTCCAGCATCAAGACGGCCGGCGGCGCGATCTACGACGCCGGCATACCGGCGAGTCACGCGCTGCAAAAGCTTTCGGCGGACAGCCTGGACGCAGCCGCATCCACTCTGGCTGCGCGCGCCTCCGGCATCTCCGCGCACCGCGACCTCACCGCCCTGTTCGCCCTGCTCGCACTGGCGTGCGCGCTCGCACTGACGAGGCTCGTGAGGCTCTCGCTGTCACGGCCGCTCCGCCGGGCCATCGACGTGTTCGAGCTCATTTCCCAGGGGCAATACGACAACGAGCTCGACACGCGCCGGGACGATGAGGCCGGACAGGTGTTGCGGGCACTCGCCACCATGCAGGGCAAGCTGCACGCCCAGATCGAGAACGAGCGTGCCGTCGCGGCGGAGAACTCGCGCATCCGTCACGCGCTCGACAAGGCCTCCACTTGCGTGGTGCTGGCCGACGCCGGGCACAGGATCATCTATCTCAACGACGCCGCCCAGGCGACCTTCGAGCGCGGCTCTGCGGAGATCCGCAGCGCTCTTCCCGCCTTCGATGCCGCGAGCCTGCGCGGCTCGTGTCTCTCGGCGCTGTCGGTTGACCGCGCCGCCGAGAAGCTGCTCCTCGATGCGCTGACGGCCGAGCGCGTGGAAGAGCGCACCCTCGGCGGGTTGTGCTTCCGCACGGTCACCAACCGGGTGACTGGCGAGAACGGCGTGCGGCTCGGCACGGTGATGGAATGGACCCCGCGCACTCAGGAGGTGCGGGTCGAGCAGGAGTTGCAAGGCGTGCTCGCCGCGGTCAATGGCGGCGATCTCACCCGGCGCATCGACCTCACCCACAAGTCGGGCTTCTTCCAGGCGCTGGGAGCGGGTGTCAATCGATTGGCCGAGAGCCTGGTCGAGATCGTCTCGCGGGTGAAGAGCGGGGGGCGCGAGATCGCGCTCGGTGCCGAGGAGATCACCGCGGGCAATTCGAACCTGTCGCTGCGTACCGAGGAGCAGGCCTCCTCGCTCGAAGAAACCGCCTCCTCCATGGAGGAGATGACCACCACCGTCAAGCAGAACGCCGACAACGCGGCGCAGGCGAATCAGCTCGCCGTCGCGGCGCGCGACCAGGCCGAGCAGGGCGGCGCGGTGGTCGGCAAGGCGGTCGAGGCCATGTCCGGCATCAACGAATCGGCCAAGAAGATCGCCGACATCATCGGCGTCATCGACGAGATCGCCTTCCAGACCAACCTGCTGGCGCTCAACGCCGCCGTTGAAGCGGCGCGTGCCGGCGAACAGGGCCGCGGCTTCGCCGTGGTGGCGAGCGAGGTGCGCAACCTGGCCGGCCGGTCCGCGACCGCCGCCAAGGAGATCAAGAGCCTGATCGAGGACAGCGTGCGCAAAGTGGAGGACGGCTCCGGCCTGGTGACCCAATCCGGGCGCACGCTCGGGGAGATCGTCACCTCGGTGAAGAAGGTTACCGACATCGTCGCCGAGATTGCCGCCGCCTCGCGCGAGCAGTCCTCGGGCATCGAGCAGGTCAACCGCGCGGTCGTGCAGATGGACGAGCTCACTCAACAGAATGCGGCTCTGGTCGAGCAGGCCACCGCCGCCTCGCAGTCCATGTCCGGCCAGGTGCGAGAGCTCAACGAGATGCTCGCCCGGTACGAGCTCGGCGCCGAGGGAGCCGAGCGGCCGTCGGCGGCGATGATGGCGCCCGCTATCGGGAATGCTCCCCAACCCGCGCAGGGCAACGCGCGGGAAACCCGTCGCGCCGCAGGCGCCGGCGGCGAATGGATCGAGGTTTAGAGGTAAATCCATGCAACTCCTCAACCGTTTGAAGCTCTGGCAGAAGCTCGCCCTGGTCGTCGCCGCGATGGCGGTGCCGACGGCGCTGCTCGGAGTCTTCTACCTGAGCGCCGCCAACGGCGAGGTCTCGCAGGCCCGCTATGAGCTCGCCGGCGCCGACTATGCCCACCAGGTCGGCGCGGTGCTGGCGCAGGTCGCCAATCACCGCAGTCTCCTCTTCGCCGTGCTCACCGGCGACAACTCCCGCCGAGCGGAGCTCACGGACTCCGAGACCGCGATCGACAAAGCGATTTCCGACGTGGATGCGAGCGGCTCGGCGCTCACGGCGCGGCTCGGCGTTACGGATGAGTGGCAGGGAATCAAGGCCGACTGGCAGCAGTTGAAATCGGCCGAAGCGAAGCTGTCGGCCGATGACGCAGTCGCCCGGCACGATGCCCTGATCGGCCGGCTCGTGAAGCTCGGCAACCTGGTGGTGGCCCGCTCGGCGCTCAACGTCGATCCGTCGCCGCAGACCGCTTCCCTGATCCAGATCGCCACCCGCGACGTCCCGGGGGCCCTCATCGCCTCGGGGAACGTCCAGTGGTTCGCCACTCGCGCCAGCATCAAAGGATATCTCGGCGGCGATGACCAGATGGCCCTGCACCTTTATCACGATGAGGTGGTTGGCGACTTCGCCGCGACGGCACGCGATCTCAACGGCGCGCCGGCGGCGGCGCGCGCCACGATCGTGCCGGTGCTAGAGTCGGCGCAGGGCGCGTTCGACAGCTCCTACGGCATCATCCAGTCGCGCATCATCGATGCGCAGAAGATGACCATCACGACGGCGGAGCTCTTCGCCGATTCGCGCCAGATCAGCTCGGGCCTGCAGAGCCTCTCCGATCTCGCCTATTCCGCCATGGGCGCGGCCGTGCAGCAGCGCCTGTCGCAGGTCACGACCTGGCGCAATCTGACGGTCGGCATCACGATCATCGCCCTCGCCGTGGCGCTCGCCCTCTCCTGGCTCATCACCCGCTCGCTCGCCGCGCCGCTCGCGCAGGCGATCGAGGTATTCGGGCGCATCGCGGCCGGCAAGTACGACAACACAATCGACCTCACCGGATCGGACGAGGCCGGGCGGGTGCTGCGCGCCCTGGACGACATGCAGGGCAAGCTGCGCACTCAGATCGAGAACGAGCGGCTGGTCGCCGCGGAGAACGCGCGCGTGCGCCAGGCCCTCGACAAGGTATCGACGTCCGTCGTGCTGGCCGACGCGCAGCACCGGATCATCTACCTCAACGACACCGCGAGCACCACCTTCACGCGCAACCAGCAGGAGATCCGCCTGAGCCTGCCCGAGTTCGAGGTGCAGCGGCTGCGCGGCTCGGGCCTGGAGACGCTGGCCGTCGATCCGGCCACCGAGCGGCGCGAGCTCGAGACGCTGGCCGGCACGCGTGCCGCCGAGCGCGAGCTCGGTGCCAGCATCTTCCGCACCGTCACCAATCCGGTGCTCGATGAGAGCGGAGCGCGCATCGGCACGGTGATGGAGTGGACCGACCGCACCCAGGAGGTCGGTGTCGAGAAGGAGATGCAGGGCATGCTCACCGCGGTGGTCGCGGGCGATCTGTGCAGCCGCATCGATGTCTCGGGCAAGTCGGGCTTCTTCGAGGCCATGAGCCGCGGCGTCAACCAGCTCGCCGACAACATGGCCGAGGTCGTCTCGACGGTGAAGCGGGTCGCCGCCGACGTCCACCGCGGCGCCGACGAGATCTCCTCCGGCAACGCCAATCTGTCGCAGCGCACCGAGGAGCAGTCCTCGTCCCTGGAGGAGACCGCTTCCTCCATGGAGGAGATGACCACCACCGTCAAGCAGAACGCCGACAACGCGGCCCAGGCCAACCAGCTCGCCCTCGCCGCGCGCGACCAGGCGGAGAAGGGCGGCACGGTGGTGAGCCAGGCCGTCGCGGCGATGTCGGGCATCAACGAGGCCTCGAAGAAGATCGCCGACATCATCGGCGTCATCGACGACATCGCCTTCCAGACCAACCTGCTGGCGCTGAACGCGGCCGTCGAGGCGGCCCGCGCCGGTGAGCAGGGCCGCGGCTTCGCGGTGGTGGCGAGCGAGGTTCGCAGCCTCGCGGGCCGCTCCGCCACCGCGGCCAAGGAGATCAAGGAGCTGATCCAGGACTCGGTGCGCCGGGTCGAGGACGGCTCGGTGCTCGTCACCCAATCCGGCCAGACGCTCGAGAAGATCGTGGCCGCGGTAAAGAAGGTCTCCGACATCGTCGCCGAGATCGCCGCTGCCTCGCGCGAGCAGTCCTCCGGAATCGAGCAGGTCAACCGCGCGGTCATGCAGATGGATGAGCTCACCCAGCAGAACGCCGCCCTCGTGGAGGAGGCCACCGCCGCCTCGCAGGCGATGGCCGAGCAGGTGCGCGGCCTCAACGAGATGCTGGCACGCTTCCAGGTCGAGATGGGCTCGTGGCAGAGCGGCGAGCGCCCGGACGGGACCTCCGCGGCCCTGCAGTCGCGGTCTGCCAATGGCGCCGCCCCCTCGGCCACGGCCGTCAGGCCCTCATCCCGGACGGAGCGCCGTGGAGCCAACAGGCCCTGGACGGGCCGCGGCGGGGCGAAGGCCGTGAAACCCAAGCCGAGCGCGTCGCCCGCGCGCGCGCCGGCGATACCCACTGGCCTCACCGCCCGCAGCAACGGCACCGTCGGCACGAGCGATACCGCCGATGCCGAGTGGCAGGAGTTCTAACGTCATGTCAACGATCAAACCAACGAGCGGAGCGCCGTGATGGCCCGGATACTTGCAGTAGATGACTCGGCGGCGATGCGCCAGATGGTCGGCATCACGCTCGCGGGCGCGGGCCACGACGTGCAGCAGGCCGCGGACGGGGCCGAGGCGCTCGAGCTCGCCGAGAGGCAGCGGTTCGACCTCGTGATCACCGACGTCAACATGCCGAAAATGGATGGCATCACGCTGGTGCGCGAGCTGCGCAACCGCGCGACCTACCGCTATGTGCCCCTGCTCGTGCTCACCACGGAGGCGACGCTCGAGCGCAAGCAACAGGGCAAGGCGGCCGGCGCGACCGGCTGGCTGGTCAAGCCCTTCAATCCCGAGCGCCTGCTCGCGACCATCGCGAAGGTACTCGGTTGATTCTCCGATTCATTTGTCGATCAGTGAGGAACCCCATCATGAAGTCCCCGCAGCGAATCCTTGCCCTGGCCGCTCTGTCGGTCGCCTGCACCGTGAGCCTCCAGGCCCACGCCGATCAGTGCAGGCTGCCTCCGGCGCCGAGCAAGATTCCCGACGGCAGCTCGGCCACGCAGCAGGAAATGGTAACGGCCATGGAGACCATCAAGCAGTACAACAACGACGTGCAAACCTACCTCAAGTGCCTCGATTTCGAAGCGCGCCAGAACCAATTGACCCCCGGCGACCAGACGACGCTGCACAATGCGGCGGTCGATCAGCTCAGCCATGTGGCCGACCAGTTCAATGAGCAGGTGCGCTCCTTCAAGTCCAAGCACGGCTGAGGCATCGAATGTCTCTGGCGGCACGGGGCCCGCTCGCTGCGAGCCCCGGCAACTCCGCGTGCGACCTGGGGTGCGCGGCGGCCACCGCCGCCGCGCTGATCGAGCTCGCACTCGGCGAGTCGCAGCGGCCGGTGACGGCGCTCGGCGAGGCATTGTCGCGCGTGAGCGCGACGGTGTCCGCCGGCGCTCCGCCGGCGCCCCGCGACCTCGAGGCGTGCGTCGAATGCCTGCAGTTTCATGACCGGATGGTGCAGCAGCTCTCGCAGGTGCGCGATCTGCTGGCCGCGGTGGCTGCCGCCGGATCGGCGAGCATGGCCCCCGGCGGCCGGCAGAGCTGGCCCGTACTGATGGAGAACCTGCGTGCGCGATTCACATCCGAGTCTCACCGCATCTTGTTCAACTTGCTGATGCCGGATACGGAGGGCTTGAGTCACGCTCCTTCTCTCCATGCCAGCGAAGGCAGCGTGGAGCTCTTCTGACCAATCCGTTGCAACAACTTGCCGCCGCGCGCGATACGCTGCGCCTGCGGGAATTCGCCTTCGGGGAGGAGGACTTCCAGGCACTGCGCGCGCTCGTCAAGTCGGTCACCGGCATTCATCTTTCGGAGCAGAAGCGCGAGCTCGTTTACGGCAGGCTGACTCGCCGTCTGCGCGCGCTGCAGCTGCGCAGCTTCGCGGAGTATCGCGAGCGCCTCAACGGCAACGTGCAGGAGCTCGCGGAGCTCTGCAATGCCATCACGACCAATCTCACCTCGTTCTTCCGCGAGCCGCATCACTTTCAGTATCTGCGCGAGCACGTGCTCGCGCCGCTCGCCGCCGACCCGCGGGGCCCGCGGCGGCTTCGCTTCTGGTCCGCGGGCTGCTCTACGGGCGAGGAGCCCTATTCCATCGCGATGACTCTTCTAGAGACGCTGCCGGACGCCGGCCAGTGGGATGTGCGCATTCTCGCGACGGATCTGGACTCGGATGTTCTCGAGCGCGCGCGCCGCGGCATTTATCCGGCGGAGCGGATCGGCAACGTCTCGCCGGAGCGTCTGCAGCGATTCTTCATCGAGCGGCAGGAGGCGGGAGCGCCGTGCCGGCAGATCGCGCCCGAAGTCGCGGCGCTCGTCACCTTCAAGCAGCTCAACCTCATCCACGCCCTGCCGATGAAAGGGCCACTGGATGCAATCTTCTGCAGGAACGTCGTGATCTACTTCGACAAGGACACCCAGAGGGAGCTCTTCGCGCGCGTTGCGCGCCTGCAGCGCCCCGGGGATCTTCTCTTCCTGGGCCACTCCGAGAGCCTCTTCAAGGTCTGCGACAGCTATGCCCTCATCGGCAAGACCATCCATCGGCGGGTCTGACGGCGAGAGCCCGGACACGCCGTCCGGGCTCTCTGCAGGCGGCATCCGCGAGGCCAGCGGCACGGCCGAGCCGCGGCCGGCGCTGCGCGGCTTCGAGCAGTTCCAGCGCTTCTGGGACCGGGAGAACGGCTGCTGGATGGTGAAGATCCTCCCGGGTGAGTACTACGTGAGCGGCGGCGAGGAGGCGATCTCGACCGTCCTCGGCTCGTGCGTCTCGGCCTGCGTGCGCGATCCGACACGCGGCCTCGGCGGCATGAACCACTTCATGCTGCCGGAGGATGCCACCGTCGGCCGCAACGACTGGCTGGACCCGGCCGTGGGCCTCGCGACCCGCTACGGCTCGTACGCCATGGAGAGCCTGATCAACGACCTGCTCAAGCTCGGCGCGGCGCGCGACCGCCTGGAGATCAAGCTCTTCGGCGGCGGGCGCATCCTCGCCGCGATGACCGATGTCGGCGGACGCAACGTCGATTTTATCCGCAACTACATGACCCTCGAGGGTTACCGGGTCGCGGCCGAGGACCTGGGCGGCACTCAGCCGCGCAAGGTCGTCTACTTTCCAGGGAGCGGCCGGGCGCGGCTGCGCAAGCTCCGTCCGGTCGAGAACCGGATCATCAGCCATCACGAGCAGCTCTACCTCGACAGCCTCGGCAAGCAGGCCGCGGGCGGCGCCGTCGAGCTGTTCGAGTGAGAGACACGATATGATGGTTCCAACCGCTCAAACCAAGACCGCTCCTTCCCCGAAGCGGCCGATCCGTGTACTCATCGTGGACGACTCCGCGCTCGTGCGCAGCCTGCTCACCGATATTCTCAAGGGCGCGCCCGGCATCGAAGTCGTGGGTGTGGCGGCCGACGCGCATGCGGCGCGCGAGAAGATCAAGCAGCTCAATCCGGATGTGCTGACGCTGGATGTGGAGATGCCGAAGATGGACGGCATCACCTTTCTGCGCAATCTCATGCGGTTGCGCCCGATGCCGGTGGTAATGGTCTCCTCCCTCACGGAGCGCGGCGCCGATGTGACACTCGATGCGCTCGCGCTCGGCGCGGTGGACTATCTATCCAAGCCCAAGATCGACCTCGCCGCGACGCTGAAGGACTATGCCGAGGAGCTCATCGAGAAAGTGCGCATTGCCGCCCGCGCGAGCGTGCGGGCGCTCGACCCGCGGCAAGCCCGCGCGCCGGGGGTCGTGGGGCCCGCCCACAGCGCCGATGCCGTGCTGCCCAAGGCACCATCGCGCACGCGGCCATTGCGCACGACCGACCGTGTCATCGCGATCGGCGCCTCCACCGGCGGCACCGAGGCCATCAAGGAAGTGCTCATGCGCTTGCCCCCGGATTGCCCGGGCGTGGTGATTGCACAGCACATCCCGAAGGCTTTCAGCACACCCTTCGCGCGCCGGATGAACGATTGCTGCCCGGTCTCCGTGTGCGAGGCCCAGGACGGGCAGCATCTGCTGCCAGGCCACGCCTACATCGCGCCGGGCGACCGCCACTTGATGCTGGTCCGCGACGGCTCCCGGTACGTCTGCCGCCTGGACGACGGCGTACCGGTCAATCGCCACAAGCCCTCGGTCGATGTGTTGTTCCGCTCGGTGGCGCAGAACGCCGGGCGCAATGCGATCGGAGTACTGCTCACCGGGATGGGTAAGGACGGCGCACGCGGGCTGAAGGAGATGCTGGACAGCGGCAGCTGTACGATGGCTCAGGACGAGGCGACCAGCGTCGTCTGGGGCATGCCCGGCGAGGCCGTCGCGCTCGGGGCGGCCCAGCACGTTGTGCCCCTGGAGAGCGTGGCGGGCAAGGTCCTGGCGCTGGCCGAGGACCTGGACATCACGCGGGAATCGGTAGCGCTCGGCGGCGCGGACGATCCGTGAACCAATTTGACGACCCAGATCTCAATCGGGCGCAGGATGGGCCGATACCGCAGGATGAGGGCGCACTGATGAATGGCTCCGTTGCAGAAAATTCCCAGACCGTCGGCGATCCGGAAGCATTCGCTTTCGTGCAGGCGCTGGCGGCCGAGCTGTCCAAGGGCAAAGTGGATCTGCCGAGCTTTCCGGATATCGCCCTGCGCGTGCGCCAGGTGCTCGCCGACGAGGAGGTCTCGCAGGAGAAAGTGGTGCGCGTGGTGGGCTCGGAGCCCGCGCTCGCGGCGCGGCTCATGCAGATCGCCAACTCGGCCGCCATCAACTTCACCGGCAAGCCGATCACCGACCTGCGCACCGGCATCGCGCGCATGGGCTTCAACATGGTGCGCAGCGCGGCCATCGCATTCGCCATGTCGCAGTTGAAGAAAGTCGACTCGCTGAAGGGACTCGAGCAGCCGCTCGATGAGCTGTGGCACCGCAGCGCTGCGGTGGCGGCGATGTCGCACGCCGTCGCCCGCCGCTTCAGCCGGGTGAATCCGGACACTGCGCTGCTCACCGGGCTGCTCCACGGAATCGGCAAGCTCTACATCCTCACCCGCTCGAACAGGCACCCCGGCCTGTTCGCGAATCAAGCGGCGTACAGCGCCATCGTGCGCGACTGGCATGCGCCCGTCGCCAGGGCGTTGCTCGAGAACTGGGAAATGGCCGAGGAGATCATTGCGGCCGTCAGCGAATTCGAGGACTTCGGCCGCGAGCACGACGGCCCCCCGGATCTCACGGACGCCTTGACCGTCGGACACCTGCTGACCGCGTTCAAGGAGCATCCCGATACCCTCGAGCTCAACATGCACGATGTCGCCGCCTGCAGGCGGATGAAGATCGACCGCGCGAGCTACGAGAAACTGATCGACGAGTCGGAGCACGAGATCGAAGCCCTGCGCCACGCGCTCGGTGTTTGACCCGCACGACCTTCCGCCCGCGAGCCCGCCCATGCACGCCCAATCTCCCTCCAGCTCTCCCGGCAATCACGCGGCAAAGGACGGCGCCGAGCAGGACGTCGCGTTCACCTTCGTGCAGGCGCTCGCCGCGGAGCTCTCAGGCGGCAAGGTGGAGCTGCCGGGATTTCCGCACATTGTCATGCGAGTGCAGCGCGTGCTGAGCGACGATAAGACCGATGCCGGTAAGATCGTGCGCGTCATCGGCAGCGAGCCGGTCCTCGCCACTCAGCTCGTTCGTATGGCCAACTCCGCGGCCCTGAACCCGGGAGGAACGCCCGTGACCGACTTGCGTGCGGCCGTGACGCGCGTCGGAGTAGACACGGTGCGCAGCGCGACGATTGCCTTCGCCATGCGCCAGCTGCGCGATGCCGCCGCTCTGCGCGGCCTCGAGATGCAGCTCGGCGTGCTCTGGCGCCGCAGTGTGCAGGTTGCGAGCCTCTGCTTCGTGGTCGCGCGCCGCCTGACGAGCGTCAGTGCGGACACGGCGCTGCTCGCCGGGCTGCTCCAGGGCATCGGCCGCCTGTACATCCTGACGCGCGCCAGCCGCCATCGCTCACTCTTCTGCGACGCCGCCGCCTACCAGGGCATCGAGCACGACTGGCATCTCAGCATCGCCGCGGCGCTGCTCGAGAACTGGGGCATCGCCGGGGAGATCGTGCAGGCGGTGCACGAGTCGGAGAACCTCGAGCGGGAGTCGCGCGGCACACCCTGCCTGGCGGACGTTCTGGTGGTGGGTACGCTGCTCGCGGACGTCAACGGTGACTCGACCGCCCTCGCCGCCCAGGTGCAGTGCGCGAAGCCGCTGCAGCGTCTGCGGCTGGATCAACAGGCGTGCGAGCGGTTCCTGGCCGAGTCGGCCCAGGAAGTGATCGCGCTGAGAGATGCCTTGGGCTGAACCACATTGTTGATGAGCTCTTGCAGCTCAGGCCCGGCGCTTCGCCAATCGAGTGCGCCGTTCGTGAATCATCCGGACCTGGAAAGGCTCAGGCCGCTCCGAGCACGCGCCCCGGCCGGCCGTTGGAATTCGCGTAGCCGCGCGGTCCATAGGTATCGGCGCGCGTCGGCCGCCCCGTGAGCGCATCGAGCATCCCCTCGACACGTTTCAATCGCGCCGCGACCACGATCGCATTGCGGTCATTGAGATCGCGGCAGCGCACGGCGCTTGCCGCGCATTCGCGCAGGCGGGCCAGCAATCGGCCTTCGGGGTCGCACCACGCCATCAGCGCTTCCAGTCCGCTCCGATCGGCGGCGAAACCGTGCGCGGCGCAGAGCGAGCGCCGCTGCTCCTCCAGCCGGGCGAGCGCGCCCATCCGCTCCTGGCGCGCGCGGGTCGTGGTCTCCAGCGCCTGTACGTCAGAGGCCTCCAGGACGCGGGACTCGCTCGCGAGCAGCTCTTCCAGCTGCGCGAGCAACTCGGACTCTTCGCGCAGGAGGCTGGTCAGGTGGTCGCGGCAGACACCCGGGTCCACGGATCAATCTTCCGCAAACTGCCCGAGAGCGTGCTCGAGCTGGATGAGCTGGTCGGCGACATGCTGTGGCTGCACGGTGTAGGTCCCCTGCTCTATGGCGCTGCGAAACTGCGCCACACGAGCCGGATCCACGGCCGGCAGGCTGCGCACCGCCTGCTCGAGCGATGCAAGGCGGGACGCGGAGTCGGTGATGTGGACATCGCCGGGGGCCGAAGCGGAGGCTGCCGGGGCGGCCGAATCGCGCAGCGGCGCGCGCCCGGGCACATCGCCCGCATTGGGGGTCCCGCCGCCAGGGACGGCCACGGGCACGGTCTCCGGCAACGCCGGCGTACTCAAGCCACTGATTTTGCTAGACATCTCGGTTCTCCACGACGTCCTTCGGACGAAGTATCGGCCAGCGAGCGGAATTCTTTAGGGTGTGACGTCGACCACACGATCGCCTTCCACGACGCCTTGCACCACCTTGGTGGAGGAGGCGTTCTGCACGCGGATCAGGGCGCCATACCGCCCGCTCTGCAGGGCGAGCCCGGCCGCGCGAACCTGAATGCCCGCGATGGAAGCCACCATCGTCACCTGCTCTCCCTGGCGCACCATGTAATCGGGCAGCAGGTCCGCGGAAGTCAGTATCGCTCCCGCCGGCAGCGCATGGCGGAGAGTCGCGCGGGCCAGTTCCGCGACATCCGTCACATATCCCACCGCTGGACCGCTCACCAGCTGCACCTGCGCGACCACATCCGCAGCGTTGAGCCGCGCGCCCTGCACGTGAGGAGCGCGCAGCTCCCAGACTTGAATGCGCGATTGCACGGTAACCGGCACGTAGATGGTCCAATCGGCTGCGACGCGACACGCCACGGCGATCGATACCTGCGCCTGAAGACGTCCGCCGGAGATGAACGAGGCATCGAGCGGCCCGCCGCAGCGGGAAAGACGCAGACGGGGATCGAGCCTGGCCGCCGTAACCACGATGTCCGTCTGACCGGGCGGCATCTGCGACCGCACGAAACCCTCCGCAGCATCCCTGACGGACTGCAAAGGTTGGATCGCGGCGTCGGCGACTACGGCGCCGCCGAGGAACAGTGCTCCGCAGAGCAGCGCCGTAGGCACCCGATGAAGCAGAAGGCGACGGGATTTCGACGCGGTATCATTCATGTAAGGAAGACCTGCAAGCGCCGCGCCAGCTCGCGACCCGCAGGCAAGACTCAAGTGAACCTCCGCGCTGCCGATACACTGCATCGCGCGGCCGCCGCTTCCTCGAGCCGAAGCGCACGCACGGCTGCCCATATGCGGCAAGAAGTTGCCGCGCCCGTGTGAACCCACTCACACTCCGTGCACCCCGGGCACCGTTCTTCCCCCGGCAATCGCCACAACAGCCAATTGGCATACGTCTTGCTGTTGCTCCGGCAGGCCCACAGACCGCCGGATTTCCGACATGCCGCTCGACCTCAACGCTTACCTCGGCATCGAGCCCGATGCGCTGAAGGTGTATTCGCAGCGCGCCGAGGTGCTCGCGGCCAACCTGGCCAATGCCGATACACCCGGATACCAGGCGCGCGACATTGACTTTCGCGCCGCGCTGGCCACCGCTGGATCGCCCGGCGGTACGCTGCAGCCGCAGACCACCAGCCCGAACGACGTCACCGCAGCGCCCAATTCCGACGGCGGCACCTCTGCCAGCGCGGGCAACGTCTCGACCCAGCAGTTCCTCAAGTATCGCGTGCCGCTCGCCCCCTCGCTCGACGGCAACACGGTCGACTCCCAAATGGAGGAGGCGCAGTTCGCACAGAATACGGTGCGCTTCCAGGCGACGATCACCTTCCTGCAGAACCGCTTCAGAGAACTCACCACCGCGATCGTCGGTCAATAGGCCGGCGGCCACTAGGCGCACCATGGCACTCTTCGACATCTTCAACATCGCGGGCTCCGGCATGTCGGCCGAGTCCGTTCGCCTGAACACGGTGGCGAGCAATCTCGCGAACGCCGACAGCGTGACCAGCAGCCCCGCCACGGCATACAAGGCGCGCTATCCAGTTTTTCAAGCGATACAGTCGTCGTTGATGTCACCCGGCGGCGCGGCCGGTCCGGCACAGGCCGCGAATGCCGCCGTGCAGGTACGCGGCATCGTCGAGAGCACCGCCGCAGCCACGGCAAGCTACCAGCCGGGAAATCCGCTCGCCGACGCCAACGGGTATGTCTACAACTCGAACGTCAATGTGGTCGAGCAGATGGCCGACATGATCTCCGCGTCGCGATCCTACCAGAACGACGCGCAGGTGCTCGAGACCTCCAAGTCTCTCATGCTCGACACGTTGAAGATCGCCCAAGGCTGATTTCCACCCCCTTCCGAACGCCAGGAACGAAACTCATGTCAGTGGACTCCATCAGCGCGTACGCAGCGCAAACCGCCGCGGCCGCCCACTCCGTCGCGAGCGCGAGCGGCTCATCGGGCTCGGCCGGTGTGCCGCAGATCAGCCAGAGCGACTTTCTCTCGCTGATCACCGCGCAGCTGAAGGCCCAGGACCCGACCCACCCCGCCGACCCCAACCAGTTCGTCAACGAGCTCGCCTCGCTGAGCGAGGTGAGCGGCATCAATGGCATGGAAAGCTCGATGGGCAATCTCTCGAGCACCATGCAATCATCGCAGCTGCTCACCGGCACCAGCCTCATCGGCCGCCATGTGCTGGCGGCCGGGACGAACGCGGCGCTGAGCGCCGGCGGCTCCGTCAGTGGCGCGGTGCCGGCCCCCTCCGGAGCTGATAGCGTCACGATTCAGGTCACGGACTCGACCGGGGCGCTGGTGAAAACCATGGAGGTGCCACCGTCATCGTCCGGTCTCACGAATTTCACGTGGGACGGAACCACCAATTCCGGCGCCGCCGCGCCCGCCGGCACGTATAAGTTCTCCGCCGCCGCCACGACCGGCGGCACCCAGACCTCGCTCTCGCCATTCCTGGCGAGCACGGTCAACAGCGTCACCATCGATCCGACCACCCAGACACTGTACCTGAATACCAGCTCCGGCACGCTCTCCCTGAGCAATGTCGTCCAGGTGAATTGAGGAAACCACCGCCATGTCATTCGATCTCGCCCTCTCCGGCATCAATGCCGCCAATACCGACCTCAACGTCACCTCGAACAATCTGGCGAACGT
>DASYGA010000088.1:0-8287 GCA_036000265.1 Steroidobacteraceae bacterium
CTGGACTCATGAGCTATACCTTTGGTACGACGAAGTCCAAGACGCCGATCCCTCCATGTCCACCACGTCTCAGTATTTTCAGCTGATGAAGACGACCCAGACAACGTCTTCAGGAGCGCCCAAGGACCGGTTCCACTTCACTTATCCTACGTCGGTTTGGAACTCTCTCTCCCAGAGCGGGGTCGATGTCGGCTATGGACTCACGTGGGAAATCGTGCAATCCACGGTGAGAATCGCTTACCTGGAGCCGGCGGCGAATCTCCCGGCCGCCACCATCAAGGCCAACCTCGTTCGCGGCGACAGCGTCCTTGCCGTCGATGGGGTAGAGCTCGCCACGGCATCAGATCAAACCAGCATCGACACCATCAACGCGGGCCTGTCCCCGTCCAAAGCAGGGGAGCAACACACCTTCACGATACAGGATCCGGTAACACTCGCCACACGCCAGATCACTCTGCAGGCGGCCAATGTGACCTCGACTCCGGTGCTATTGGTGTCGGCCCTGTCGACGCCCGCCGGCGAGGTAGGCTACATCCTGTACAACGAGCAGGTCGCGACAGCCGAGCCGGAGCTGATCGATGCGATCAAAAAGCTGCAGCAGGACGGCGTGACCAACCTGATTCTGGATCTGCGCTACAACGGTGGCGGCTACCTCGACCTGGCGAGCGAGCTCGCTTACATGATCGCAGGACCCAACCAGACCGCGGGACAGACGTTCGAGCTCTCGCAATTTAACAGCCAGTACCCGACGACCAATCCGGTAACGCGCCAACCGCTCACTCCGACGCTCTTTCACAGTACGACCGAGGGGTTGTCCTCGCTTCCGACCGGCCAGCCCCTGCCGTACCTCGGACTCTCTCAGCTCGTCGTGATCACGGGGAAGGACACGTGCTCCGCCAGCGAGTCCATCATCAACGGACTGCAGGGTGTTGATATCAAGGTTGATCAGATCGGCTCCACGACCTGTGGCAAGCCGTACGGCTTCTATCCGCAGGATAATTGCGGCACGACCTACTTCTCGATCGAATTCCAGGGGGTCAATGCCAAGGGAGTTGGCGGGTATGGCGATGGCTTCTCGCCGGCAAACACCACGCCCTCTGTCGGGGTTGCCGTTCCCGGCTGCTCCGTCGCCGACGATTTCAGCCACGCTCTCGGCGATCCGCAGGAGGGACGCCTGCAGGCAGCGATCAATTTTCTCGCGACCGGCACGTGTCCCTCGCCGCCCTCGGGCAGCGCGGCGCCGAAGACGCTGGCACAGCGGCAGCTTCGCGACCGTCTCATGGTCCGCTCGCCGCTTAGCGAGATGCGCTTTTTGCGCAAGTGATCCTGTCCCGCGCAGGCGAATCGCATACGAGCCCGCTACAGGCCTGAGCACGCCGCATGCGCGCCTCGATACTCCAGGCAACGCCGTTGGTACTGATGTTGACGCTGGCGGCCTGCCGCGCCGCGCCCCAGGGGGCGGCAATTCCCGCGGTCATCGATCATCCCACGGCGGCAAGCCGCGCGGACCTGGAGCTTGCCGTCTCGCAAGCGCTCGGTAACGGCCCCGTCAGGCTCGCCAGCGACGCCCTGACACGCAGCGCTTCGCTGATTGTCGGGCGCGCGCAGGCGCACGATGCCCGCGGGCTGCCGCTCAACGGGCGCGAGCTGGCGCCACCGCAGCATTTTCAGCTGTTGCTGCGCGGCTCGCAGTGCGAGCTGCTGCACCTGGAGACCGGGAAGTCAACCGTGTTGGCGCACGCGAGTTGCCGGCCGACGCCGGATGATGCTCGCAACTGACTCCAAAGGACGACAGGTTGCAACTCAGGTCACGTTTGAGCTGAGATATGTCTTCTGCCCCGGACTCCAGTGTAGGAGGCGTCATGAAGACGATGAGCGGAAGCACTCGCAACCCACGGCATGGGTTGTTGGTTGGTCTGGCCCTGATCTTGCCGGCGTCGTTCGCGCTGGAGGGCAGCGCGCTCTGGCTGGCGCTCGATCCGCGGGTGCACGCGGGCGCCGCCGCGCTCACCGTGCTCTGGGGAGGCGGGCTCGCCTGCCTCATCGGCGGGGCTCTGACCGCCGCCTGGATACGGCGGGAGCACCACGACAGGGCGGGCGCCGACGGCCCACCGATTGCGGTGCCGCGGCCGCGCAGTGCGGAGGAGGCGGCCGCCCTGGCCCACGCCCAGAAGATGGAAGCGCTCGGCCTGCTCGCCGGCGGTGTGGCGCATGATTTCAACAACCTGCTGCACGTCATCCGTAATTCGGTGGAGGTCCTGCAGCGGCCGGCGGTGGAGGTTGAGACCGGCCGTTACCTCGAGATGATCCGCCGCAGTGCCGACCGGGCTGCCGCGCTCACCGGGCAGCTGCTCGCATTCTCGCGGCGCCAGCCGGTGGAGCCGCGGCCGCTCGATCCCAACGACCTGGTGGCGCAGGTCTCTGAGCTGCTGCGGCATTGCCTCGGGGATCGGATCGGCATCGAGACGGTACTCGCGCGTGAAGTGTGCAACGTTGCCGCCGATGCCGGACAGCTCGAGACCGCTCTTCTCAATCTTGCGATCAACGCGCGCGATGCGACGCCGCAGGCGGGCCTTCTCACCATCGAGACGGCCAACGCGATGCTGGACTCGGCGGCCTACGTGATGATCGCCGTCTCCGACACCGGGACCGGCATGCCGCCGGAGGTCGCGGCCCGGGCCTGCGAGCCCTTCTTCACCACCAAGGAGCCCGGCCAGGGCACCGGCCTCGGGCTCTCGCAGGTCGCAGGCTTCGCGCACCAGTCCGGTGGTGAGATCCGCATCTCGAGTGAGCCAGGGAAGGGCACGACGGTACGGCTCTACCTGCCGCGGTCCGGGTGTCCGGAGCGCAAGCCGGCGGCGGCCTCGTGGCCCGCCTGGCCCCAGGATGCCACCGGAGGCGCTTCGCTGGCGGTCGGAGGCGGCCGGGAGAGATAATGGAGCCGCGTGCCGCGCCTGCCAGCGAATAATTCCGCCGACCCGCCTTGTGGGCGCGCCCGGCGTCCCCACAACTCCTGGCGGTCGCGACCCCGGCGTTCCCGGGGGCACAGGTGCCTGAACAGGAGAGTTTCATCGTCTATGCTCAAGCGATTCACCCTGCCGCTCGGCGCGCTGCTCGTCCTCGCCTGCACCCTGCCGGCGCTCGCAGCCGATGCGACGTCCGATCAGATCTATCAGACCCTGCGCAGCGGCAACGTGGCTGCGGCCCAGCAGATGATCGCCCAGGTGGAGCACGATCACCCGCAGAGCGGCAAGGCGCACTACGTGGCGGCGGAAATCGACGCGCGCGCCGGCAATTACGGCCGCGCGCGCCAGGAGCTGCAGACCGCCCAATCCCTCGAGCCCGGCCTGCCTTTTGCCAATCCCCGCTCCGTGCAGCAGCTCGAGCAGCAGCTCGGGCAGAGGCCCGTGGGAGTCTTGCCGACGCAGACGGTGCGCGCGCACTCGTCTCATATGGGGCTCTTCCTCATCCTCATCGGCGCAGCCGTGGTCCTGTGGCTGACGCTGCGGCGCCGCGCGGCCGCCATGGGATACCGGCAGTACCCCGGCCAATACCCCGGCCAGTACCCGGGTAGCGTCCCTCCCGGTGTGCCCCCCGGCGGCTATGGCCCCGGCGGCTACCCGGGCGGCTACATGCCCGGTGGCGGCTCCGGGATCATGGGCAGCGTCGCATCCGGCCTTGCTCTCGGGGCAGGTGTCGCAGCCGGCGAGGAGCTGGTGCAGCACATGATGGGCGGGGGCTCCAACGCCGGCGGCGGAGGCCTGATTGCGCCCGCGCAGGCCGGACAGATGCCCGATCCCAACGCGGATCTGGGCGGCAACGACTTCGGCCTCAACGACCCCGGCTCCTGGGACGATGGCAGTGGTGGCGGTGGCGGCAGCTGGGACGACGGCGGGGGCGGGGGCGACGGCGGCGGCTGGACGTAAGCCGCAGGCCTTCAAGCCTTCCGCTTCATCCACCGACGAGCCAGCGGCTCGACGGTGGTCGCCTGCACCAGGATGCTGAAGAGCGCGACCAGATAGGTCGCGGTGACGATCAGCTCCTTCGGCGGCCCCTCCGCCAGTGAGAGCGCCAGCGCTATGGACAGCGCCCCGCGTAACCCTCCCCAGGTCATCAGCTTCACCGTGTGGGGCTCGAACCGCTGGAAACGGCGGAGCACCGCGACCGGCGCACCCACGCTGACATAGCGTGCGATCAGCACGATCGGCAGGGCCGCCGCCGCGGGAAGCAGGTACGAGCGCACGGTGTCGGCGAGGGCGGTGAGCTCCAGCCCCACCATGCCGAAGAGGATCAGATTCAGCAGGTCGTCCGCGAGCTCCCAGAACATGAAGAGCCGCTCGCGGGTCAGCTGTGACATCGCGTACTCACGTCCGCTGCCGACGACCAGTCCCATGATGACCGTGGCGATCGGCGCGGAAACTTTGAGGCTCTCGGCGGCTGCATAGCCGCCCGTCGCCATGGCAAGGGTGATCAGCGTCTCGACCGGATAACTGTCGACGCCGCGCAGCAGCAGGATGCCGACATAACCGACTCCCAGCCCGAATGCCGCGCCGCCCAGGACCTCCTGGGCAAACATCGCGGCAACCACCGAGGCCCGCGGGAAAGGCGCTATCGGGCTTACCCCATGCAGAATCGGACTGAGGCCATGTGCGCCGCCGGCGAGGCCGAGCAGCACTACGAAAATGACGACGCCGGTACCGTCGTTGAAAAGCGCCTCGCCGGTTATCTTGGTGAGCAGCGATCGCGGGACGCCGGCCTTGCTCAGCAGTCCCATCGCGGCGATCGGGTCGGTGGGAGAGATGAGCGCCCCGAAAATGAAGCTGTCGAGCAGTGTCAGTGGCATGCCCAGGGATCTGGTTACGTAGAAGAACGCCAATCCGATGAGCGCCGTCGAGAGAACCACGCCGACGGTGGCGAGCACGACCACCAGCCAGCGCGCGCGCGCCAGGCCGGCAACATCGACGTGCAGGCTGCCGGCGAAGAGCAGCAGGCCGAGCAGCCCATGAAACACCAGATCCGGAAAGTCCAGACCGCGTACGGCCAGCTGGCCCCAGGCGGTGACCTGCGGCACCACTTGTCCCACGGCCACGGTGGCAACCGAGATGAGGAGTGCCACTGCCGTGATCCCAACCGTGTCCGGCAGATGCACCAGCTTGTAGTTCGCATAGCCGCTCAAGGCGACTACGGTGATCACAGCCGATACGATGGTGAAGACGGGCATGAAGCGACCAAGATATAGGCTTCGGGGCGTTGCCGTCGAGGCTGGCGCCGGATGAGCCGCGCCGGCCGGGGACGCGCGCCCGCTTAGCGGGTAGACTACGCGCGAACCGCGCTCAGATGCGCCCGGAGGGGACCGGATAACAATGGCCGACGAGCCTCGCAAACGGCTGTTGAGCCAGATCTTCGGCCATCGCGCCGCACTGCAGAAATACCTGCGCCGGTTCACCGCGGGCGCGGAAGACGTCGAGGATCTGGTGCAGGAGGCGTACGTGCGGATGTGCGCCCTGCCGGATGGGCAGGTGGTGCAATCGCCGCGGGCGTTGCTCTTTCGCATCGCCCGCAACCTGGCGGTCGATCGGGCGCGGCAGAAGGTCGCTCACTCGACCGATGACGTAGCGGATTTCGAGCCGCTGAACGTCTCTTCATACGAGGCGGAGCCGGACGAGCAGGTGGACCTGGGCCGGCGGTTCGAGTCGTTCTGTGCCGCGGTCGACAGCCTGCCGCCGCTCTGCCGGCGCGTGTTCGTGCTGCGCAAGGTGTACCAGCTGTCGCACGCCGAGATCGCGCAGGTGCTCGGCCTCTCGCACAGCACGATCGAGAAGCACGTGGCCAAGGGGCTGCTGCGCTGCCGGGACCAGCTGCGCGGCCTCGGGCTGCTCGAGGGGTTGGAAGTCGTCCCGGGGCGGCGCGACGAGGACCGGGAGGCAAAATGAGCGAGATCGTCAGACTGAAGACGCAGACGCAGATCGACGACGAGGCGGCGGTTTGGACCTGGCGTCTCGACTCCGGCGAGCTCACGGCCGCCGAGCGGGGCGAGCTCGAGGCCTGGCTGCGGGTCGATTACCGCCATCGCCGCACCTTCGAGGAGCTCGGTCGCACCTGGAGCGCTCTTGACCGTCTGGCCAAGCTGGCGGGGGATGCGAAGATCGCCGCTTTCGCGCATGCGCCGCGCCGCCGCGGACTGCGGCGCCAGGAATACCGGGGACCGGCCGCGGCCGCGGTGCTCATGGTCGTGTTCGGGGCGGCGCTCTGGATGATGCGGCGGCCCGGTCTGCAGGTCATGTCGACCGCCGTCGGCCAGCAGCGCCATCTGCAGCTCGCAGACGGCTCGCAGCTCACACTCAACACCAACACGCTGCTCACCGTGAGGCTCGCCGCCGGGCGGCGTGATGTGTATCTACGGCGGGGCGAGGCGCACTTCGATGTCGTGCACGATGCCGCGCGGCCCTTCTTCGTGCATGCGGCCGCTGCGGTGATCCGGGATGTCGGCACGCAATTCGAGGTGCGGTTGCGCTCGGACCGGGACCTCGACGTGCTCGTCAACGAGGGCAAGGTGGAGGTGCTGGGGCCGCCCAGCGCAGCAGGCACCGCGGGTGCCGATGGAAGTGCGCACGGCGGCGGCTGGGTGAAGTCGCTGAGCGCCGGGGAGCAGCTGCTCATCGCCGGGCCGCATCTTCAGGTCATGCCCGTGAGCCCCCGCCAGGTCGCCGACGACCTCGCCTGGCGCGACGGCGCCCTGGTGTTCGAGAGCGAGCCGCTTTCCGCCGCGCTGGCCGAGGTCGGACGCTACACACGCGCCCGCATCATCGTCGCGGGGCGGGACGTCGGTGCTTTGCGCATCAGCGGACGCTTCCGGACGGACGATGTGCCCGGCTTCCTGCAGGCCTTGCAGGCAGCGCTGCCGGTGCGCGTGAGCCGGCCTGAGCCCGGGGTGGTGTACATCGCAGCGCGATGAGATGAAGCGATGCGCCGGCGCCACGAAAGACTGCGCGCGCTGCGCGGAAGGCTCACGTCCCAGGACGGACTAGCGTATTTTTGACGCCCAGTGATGGGCACGCACAGCACGGTCTTTCGCGGCTGGCCGGCGGCTGTCCTGCCCCTGCTCGGCGCGCTGGTCCTCGGGATCACCGCTCCTGTGGCCCGGGCCGCCGGCGCCCCGCGACACTTCGCGATTGCGGCGGAGCCCCTCGGCGCGGCGCTGGATGAGTTCGCGCGCCAGGCCAATGTCACGCTGCTTTTCTCTTCCAGCCTGGTCGCCCGTGCCCACACGGCGGGGGTTCACGGCGAGCTCCCCGTCACCTCCGCGCTGGGCCGGCTCCTGGACGGCACCGGACTCGGATTCCGGCAGGTGAGTCCCTCGGCCATCGCGATAGTCGAGTCTCCCGGCCGCGGCGGCGCAGCGGCCGCGGCCGCCGCACCCGCACCGGGGGTCGCCGCCGGCGCAGCCCAGGGCTCCAGCCCGGCGGCGGCTCGCGCCAGCGCCGGGCCGCACGGCGTGTTGAACCGTCTCGCCGGGCTTCTCGCCCGCGCCGGACGGGTATTCCACGGCAAGCGGCGTACGGCGTCTCCCGACCTGCAGGGTGCACCCGGTTACAACAGCCTGCAGGAGGTGGTGGTGACCGGGACGGCGCAGGTGAGCGGCGTCAAGCTGCTCGATGCCAGCTTCCCCGTGAGCGCCGCCAGCCGCAAGCAGATCCAGCTGGCACTGCCCTCGAGCGCGGCGGATCTGCTGAAGATCGTGCCGGGGCTGTGGGCGGAGTCGAGCGGCGGCGAGACCGGCGCCAACATCGAGGTCGCAGGCTTCCCCGGCGGCGCCGACACTCCGTACGTGTCGTATCAGATCGAGGGCTCGCCCGTATACCCGCTGGCATCCCTTTATTTCATGGACAACTCCTCGCTCTTTCGGCTCGATGACACCATCGAGCGGGCGGAGGTCGTGCAGAGCGGCCCGTCGGTGGTGTATTCCAACGGGCAGATCGGCGCCACGGCCAACTTCATCCTGCGTCACGGCACGGCCTCGCCGCACGGCGAGCTCGCGCTGACTCTCGGCGATGAGGGACTATATCGGCTCGACGGCTTCTACGGCGGCCCGCTGGCGCGCGATTGGCTCGTCAGCCTGGGCGGCTTCTATCGCGTCTCCGACGGCATCCGCAGCCCGCAGTTCCCGGCGGACGAAGGCGGGCAGCTCACGGCGACGGTCTACCACGCCATGTCCGGCGGCAACCTGCTCCTTTGGGCACGGCGGCTGCGTGACAAGAATCTGTTCGTCACCGACATCCCCGTGGCG
>DASYGA010000102.1:0-12946 GCA_036000265.1 Steroidobacteraceae bacterium
CGTGAGGTCGCCCCTGCCATGGAGCGCCCGCACCTCATCGAGGAAGCCTGCGGCCATCATTGCGTGAAAGCGGCTGGCGAGGCGCTGATGCAACATCGGGCGATCGCGGGGGGCCAGCGCCCAGGACTTGAGCGGTATGCCGGCGAGCGGACTCACGGTGGCGCGCTGCAGCTCCGAGAGCGGGCGGCCGCTCGCCAGACAAACCTCCAAAGCCCGTTGAATTCTCTGGCTGTCGTTGCGGTTGATGCGGGCCGCAGCCTCCGGATCCAGCCGTGCGAGCTCGGCGTGCAGCGCCGGCCAGCCCGAGCGCGCGGCGCGCTCCTCGATCTGCCCGCGGAGCGGCTCGGACGCCTGTGGCAGCGGCGCCAAGCCCTTGAGCAGTGCACGTAGATAGAGCATGGTGCCGCCGACCAGCAGAGGCACGCGGCGCCGCGCATGCGCAGCGGTTATGGCGGCCATGGCATCGGTCACGAACCGTCCCGCAGAGTAGCTTTCCGCCGGATCGCATATGTCGACCAGGTGATGCGGCAGGCGGGAGCGCAGCTCGCGGGCGGGCTTTGCCGTGCCGATGTCCAGTCCGCGATAGACCATTGCCGAATCGACGCTCACGATCTCCACCGGCGCGACCTCCGCCAGGCGGATCGCCCAGTCGCTCTTGCCGGTCCCGGTGGGCCCCGTAAGCAGGTATACCGGAAGCTGCAGCGAGGCAGCTGCCGCGACGCGCCCCGTAGAGGACATCAGCGTCCCCGCAGGAACAGCTGGTCGAGCTCCGCCAGGGTAAGCCGCGTCCAGGTAGGGCGGCCGTGATTGCACTGATTGGCGCGATCGGTGGCTTCCATCTGCCGCAGCAGCGCATCCATCTCCGGCAGCGTCAGGCGGCGGCGGGCGTGGATGGCCGTACGGCACGCGAGCGTCCCCAGGAATCTGTCCGCCGCTGCATCGAGATGGTGCAGCCCATCCTCCCGCGCGAGATCTTCGATGACCGATTTGACGATATCCGGCACATGCTCATTGCCGAGGAGCGCCGGGATGCGCCGCAATGCCAGCGAGGTCGGGCCGACGGAGTCGATCTCGAAGCCCGCCCGCTCCCACGGCTCCGGGTTCTCGAGTGCAGCATCGAGCTCGTGGGCTTTGACCGTGACGATCAGCGGCTCGAGGAGCAGCTGCGATGCCGGCGGCCCGGCACCCCGAGCCGCCTTCAGCTTCTCGTAGAGCACACGCTCGTGCGCGGCGTGCATGTCCACGAGGATCAGGCCCTCGTGGCTCTGCGCCAGGATGTAGATGCCATGCAGCTGCGCGAGCGGCACCCCGAGCGGCGGATAGCCTGGGGCACCATCGCCGCGAGCGGTGCGCTCCATGACGCTGGCGCTCGACTCGCCGCTTGCCGCGGCGAAACTCATCGCGTTGGGCACAGGGCCTGCGCTGGGCTGCGCCAACAGCCAGGGGTCGCGCGCCGGGTCGTAGGCCCGAGGTGCGTGCAATGCGAGCCCGCCGGAGCCGCGGTCCAGGGCGGCCCAGGGCTCGGCCGCCCGCGCGCTCCGCGCGGCAGCATCCGCCAACACGGGCTGCACGCTTGCCGCCGGTGTCGCACCCGCCTCCGGCCGGGTGGCGGCGAGCGCGCGCTCGATGGCGCGAAAGATGAACTCATGGACCTGGTGGCCGTCGCGGAAGCGCACTTCGAGCTTCGCCGGATGCGCGTTGACATCGACCAGCTGCGGATCGAGCGACAGATGCAGCACATAGGCGGCATGCCGGCCGTGATAGAGCACATCGCGGTAGCCGAGCCGCACGGCGCTCGCGAGCAGCTTGTCGCGCACGCTCCTGCCGTTGACGAACCAGAACTGCTGGTCGGGCTGCGCGCGCGCGGCCGTGGGCAAACCGATCCAACCGGTCAGTTGAACCGGGCCGGATGCATGAGCGACCGGGATCAGGCTACTGATCGAATCCTTGCCCAACACCTGGGCGACACGCTCCTCGCCCGCCGATTCGAGCGCTGCCGCGGGCGCATCGAGCAGCACGCGCTCGCCGCTGCGCAGGCGAAACGAGACATCCGGGCGCGACAGCGCCAGACGCTCGAGCAGGCGCGCGATGTGTCCCGTTTCGGTCGGAGGACTGCGCACGAATTTGCGGCGTGCCGGAATGTTGAAAAAGAGATCGCGCACCTCGACGGTCGTACCGGGCGGGTGCGCCGCGGGCCGCACGGAAGCTATGGCGCCGCCGTCGACGCCGATCTCGGCGGCGCGATCCGCGTGCCGAGGGTGGGAGATGACACGCAGCCGGGACACGGACCCGATCGAGGGCAGCGCCTCACCGCGAAAGCCAAGAGTGGTGATGGCCGCGAGGTCATCGAGAGCGGCGATCTTGCTGGTGGCGTGGCGGCGGATCGCGACCGGCAGCTCCTCCGCCGAGATGCCACAACCGTCGTCACGTACGCGCATGAGGCCGACACCCCCGCGCTCGACGTCCACCTCGATGCGGCGCGCGCCGGCGTCGAGGCTGTTCTCGACCAGCTCTTTGATCACCGAGGCGGGCCGCTCGATCACTTCGCCGGCGGCGATCTGGTCTATTAGCTCGTTCGGGAGGATGCGGATGGGCATTTGCCGCGCAAGTCTATCGCTGCGGAGCACGCCATTAAAATGTCCTTGGCCAGAACGTCGTAAATCCATCCCTGGAGACTAGCGGATTGCCGTCCTGGCAATCAGCTTCTGGCCAAGAACATTTTACGTCCTGCTCCTCTTGAGCCGCCGGAGCGGTTTAATTGCCGGCGACGAGGTCGTTCAGCTTTTTCGCGCGCTCTTCGGCGAACAGTGTGCCGGCGGGCGGGTGCTCGCGGAAGTAACCGCGGATGCCCTGGAAGACGGCCGCGGCGATTCGCTGCTGGCGGGCGGGGCTGCGGAGCTTGCGCTCCTCGGCAGGATCCGAGATGTAATCGGTCTCGACGAGCATGGAAGGGATGTCGGGCGACTTGAGCACCACGAAGGCGGCCTGCTGCACGTCCGCCTTACGGACCGGGACGGAGTGGTCGAGGGAGACGAGCACCTGGCGGGCGGCGGTCATGCTCTCGCTGATCGTGGCGGACTGGGAGAGGTTGAGGAGGACGGAGGCGAGAGTGCTCGATTTGTCGTCCAGGTGCACCCCACCCTTGAGGTCCGCGTCGTTCTCGCGCTCGGCGAGCCAGCGGGCGGCCTCGCTCGAGGCGCCGCGCAGGGAAAGGATGTACACCGACGCGCCGACGATCTGCCGGTCGGCGATGCAGTCGGCGTGGACCGACACGAAGAGGTCGGCCTTGGCGCGGCGTGCGATGATCATCCGTTCGCGCAGCGGGATGAAGATGTCGCTGTTGCGTGTCAGAACGGCACGCATGCCGCGCTGCTCGTCGATCCGGTGCGCCAGAAGGCGCGCGATCGCGAGCGTCACGTTCTTTTCTTCCGTGCCGCGCAGGCCAATCGCGCCGGGATCCTGGCCACCATGCCCCGGATCGACTGCCACGATGATGTCACGTCCGCTATCCACGGGCGCGTGCGGTGCATGGATCGCTGTCGGAATGCCAGCGGACGCCGCAGTCTCTGCGACCGCTGCCGGCGCATCGCCGAGAGTCAGAACGAGCCGCGGGCCGTGCGTCCGCGTATGAGCCCATGCGATACGCACGTCGGCAGCGGAGTGCAGCACCAGCACCAGTCGCAACGCGCCGTGGGGCCGCGGACCGACGCGGATACTCGCAATGATCCCGCGCGCGCCGGGAAGCCTGAGTCCCGGCCGGATACGGGTCCGCGGCAGGTCGATGACGACGCGCGCGGGATGCTCGAGGGTGAAGAATTTCTCGCCCGTAGCGAGCGAGAGATCAAGGGTCACGCGGGCGCCTGCCGCCGAGGTGGCCAGCCGCACGGCGCTGAGCCGCGCGCCGGCGACCCTGGCCGCGGCCGGCAGTACTGCCGGGCCGACGCCGAGCAGAAGGATCACCCCTAGCTGAAAGACCTTTTTTATCATCGACTTTGCGGCGCTACTTGACCCGTAATCTACGAGCCGCGCCGCAACTTTTCAACTGCGTCGGATGTTTTCGAGCCAGGCGGTGCCGACGGGGGTACCGGCGAAGATGTCCGCCTGATGGGTATCCGGCCCCGCAGCGAGGCGAACCGTCAGATCGGCTGCAGGCAGCAGCCCCGCGGCCCGCTCCGGCCACTCGATCAGCCACAGGCAATCGGGCCGCGCCCATTCGCGCAGGCCCAGGTGCTCCAGCTCACCGGGGTCACGCAACCGGTAAAGATCGAGGTGCACCAGTGTGAGCGCGGCCGCCTCGTGCAGGTTGACCAGCGTGTAAGTAGGGCTGCGCACCGGCGCCACGATGCCGCAAGCGCGCGCGAGTCCCCTGGCCAGAGTCGTCTTGCCGGCACCAAGATCACCAGTCAGAAAGAGGATGAGCGGCTGCTCGAGAGCGGGCGGCCGCGCCAGGGCCACCATGGCGCCGAGCGTCTCGGTCTCTTCGGGCGTCTTCAGAGATTGACGCAGTTGCGCAGCTCCCGGGCGGCATCGCTGGCGAGGAGCCCTCGCTCTCCGGTGCGCGCCGCCGAATCGCCCGCCATGGCATGCACCAGTACGCCCACTCGGGCCGCGAGCCATGCGTCCCGGCACTGCGCAAAAATACCGGCGATGGTCCCTGTCAGCACATCGCCCATGCCGGCGGTGGCCATGCCGGGGTTGCCCCGCTCGCAGAGCGCCGGCGTGCGCCCCGGCGCGCCGACGAGCGTGCCAGCGCCTTTGAGCACGACGGTGCCGCGATAACGGGCGACCAGGCGCTCGAGGGCGGCAAGCCGGTCGCGCTGGACCTCGATCGTGCTCGCGCCCAGCAGCCGCGCCGCCTCGCCGGGATGAGGTGTCAGGATACAGTCCTCGCGCGCAAAGCCGCGGGATTCCGCGATGATGTTGAGAGCATCCGCATCGACCACCAGCGGTTTGCGGCAGCTCAGCACGGCATCGAGCGCGGCGCTCGCCCAGGGTGTGCGGCCGAGCCCGGGACCGATGGCAATGACATCGGCCTTCTCCGCGGACTCGCGCAGCGCCGACACGTCTTTGAGCGGCAGACAGATGAGCTCCGGCCGCCCGGCGGAGATCGCCGGCACGTTTTCCGGCGCCACTGCCACCGTCACGAGGCCAGCGCCGACGCGCAGACAGGCTTCGCCTGCCAGACGGACGGCACCCGGCATTCCCACGCCGCCGCCCACTATCAAGACGCGGCCGAAATCGCCCTTGTGCGAGGAGCGCGCCCGGCGCGGCAAGGCCTGTTGAATGGCAGAGTCCAGGATCCGCTCGACTCGCGGCGGCGGCGCACCGGCCTCGTCCGGGTCGATCTCGAGGTCATCGAAGAACACCGTGCCGGCGAATGCCGGCCCGTCGCCGATGAATAGTCCGGTCTTCAGCCCCACGAAGGTGACGGTGCAATCCGCGCGCACGGTATCACCGAGCGGCACGCCAGTATCGCTGTCGAGGCCGGAAGGAACGTCCACCGCCAGAACAGGGCGCCCGGAGCTGTTGATCTCGCGGATGACAGACGCGGCCTGCTCGCGCGCCGGTCCGTGCAGGCCCGTCCCCAGCAAGGCATCGACGATCACTTCTCCCTCGGCCAGCCGTTCCTGCCCGTAGGGTTGGACTTGAGCGCCGCTCGAGCGCAAATCCTCATAAGCCTGGCGCGCATCTGCGCGGAGCATCTCCGGCGGCGTCGCTGCAAGTGTCGTAACCGTGAGACCCGCCGCCTGCGCGAAACGGGCGAGCACGTATCCATCGCCGCCATTGTTGCCCGCACCGCAGACGATGACGATACGGTGGGCAACGGGGAAACGGGTCCGCAGGTATCTCAGTGCGGCCTCACCGGCTCGCTTCATGAGGGTGTAGCCTGGGACGCCGAGCGTCCCGATGGCGTAGGCATCGAGTGCCCGCACCTGAGCGGTCGAGTAGAGGCAAACCGGCAGCGCCATCGCCTGATTATACTGGTACGAAGCGCTGGATCCGGGACACATCCTGTGCCAGCTCGGAGTGATAAGGTCATGACTCAACCGCCGGCCCTCGACCCGGCAGCGGCCAAGCGTCAGCTCGCCGCGCGCGCCCGGGATCTCGGCTTCGACCGCATCGGCGTGGCGCTCATCGATATTCCGGGCGATGAGCAGCACCTGCTGCGCTGGCTCGATGCCGGGTTTCATGGGGAAATGGATTACATGGGGCGCCATGGACTCATGCGCAGCCGGCCACAGGAGCTGGCGCCGGGGACCATCCGCGTCGTCAGCGCGCGAATGGACTACTGGCCGCAGGAGGCGCGGGATGCCGAAGCGGTGCTGGCCGATGCCGAGAGCGGCTACATCTCCCGCTATGCGCTCGGGCGCGACTACCACAAGGTGCTGCGCCCCGCGCTGGCGCGGCTCGCCAAGGAGCTCGCGCAGGAGATCGGTCCGTTCGGATTCCGCGTTTGCGTCGACAGCGCGCCGGTGCTGGAGAAGGCTCTCGCCCGCAACGCCGGCCTCGGCTGGATCGGCAAGCACACCAACCTGATCTCGCGAGATGCGGGCTCGTGGTTTTTCCTGGGGGAGATCCTCACGGACCTGCCGCTGCCCGCGGATGAGCCGGCGAGCGCGCATTGCGGCACCTGCACGGCCTGTATCGCGGCGTGCCCGACCGCGGCGATCGTAGCTCCCTATCGGCTCGATGCGCGCCGCTGCATCTCCTACCTGACGATCGAGCATCACAGTGCCATCCCGGTGGAGCTGCGGCCGGCCATCGGCAATCGCATCTACGGCTGCGACGATTGCCAGCTCGTCTGCCCGTGGAACAAGTTCGCGCACGCCGCCTCGCACCCGGATTTCAAGGCGCGCCATGGGTTGGACGCCGCGCGCCTCACCGAGCTCTTCGCGTGGACGGAGGCGCAGTTCGATGAGCGGATGCGAGGATCGGCAATCTATCGCATCGGCTACGAGAGATGGTCGCGGAACATCGCGGTGGCGCTCGGCAATGCGCCGAGCTCGCCTCCGGTGATCGAAGCGCTGGAGCTGCGCCGCGAAAGCGCCTCGGCATTGCTGCGCGAGCATATCGAGTGGGCGCTGGCGCGGCACCGGGCGCGATCGCCGGCCCTCTCCTGATCAACCCCCGACTAGCAGGTTATCGATCAGCCGGGCACGGCCCAACCGCGCGGCGGTCAAAACCACCAGGTGTCGGGTGTCGGGCTCCGGACTGCAGAGGTCGTTCATGCGGCGCACGCAGAAGTAGTCCGGCCTGAAGCCGGCGCGCTCCAGCGCTTGCAGTCCAGTGTGCTCGATGGCGGCGAAATTGCGGTCGCCGCTGCGTAATCGCTCCACCGCTGCACACAGGAGCTGGTGGATGAGGGGCGCCTGGCGGCGCTCATCATCGGTCAGGTACTGGTTGCGCGAGCTCATGGCGAGGCCGTCCGGCTCGCGGACCGTCGGCGCCGCGACGATGCTCATCGGCATGCACAGATCGGCCACCATGCGGCGGATGATGGTGAGCTGTTGGAAGTCCTTCTGGCCGAACACCGCGACGTCCGGCTCCACGATGTGGAAGAGCTTCGCGACGACTGTCGCGACGCCCTCGAAGTGCCCGGGACGGAATTCACCGTCGAGGATGCTCGAGAGGCCGGGAACCTCGACGCGCGTCGCCCGCTCCGAGCCATTGGGATAGATCTCGACGACATCGGGCATGAACATCAGATCGCAGCCGGCATCGGTCAGCATGCGGGCATCCTGCGCCGGGGTGCGCGGATAGTGCGCGAAATCCTCGTTTGGCCCGAACTGCATGGGATTGACGAAAATGCTCGCGATGAAGCGATCGCCGTGGCGGCGCGCCATCTCGATGAGGCTCACGTGACCGGCATGAAGGTTCCCCATGGTGGGGACGAAGGCGATGCGCCGCCCCTCGCTGCGCCAACGGCGTACGTGCTCGCGCACGGCCGCAATCGTCGTGACGGTCTCCATGGTTTTCAGAAGCAGTGCTCCGGGGCGGGATATGCGCCCGTGCGGACGGCTTCGACGTAGCGCTTCAGCGCCTCGCGGTTGCCGCTGGCGCCTTGCATGAAATCCTGGACGAAACGGGGCTTGCGCCCGGTGGTGATGTCCAGGATGTCGTAGAGAACGAGGATCTGGCCATCGGTGCCCGGCCCGGCACCGATACCGATCACGGGCACGTGCAGCTCCTGCGTGATCGCCTTGCCGAGATCCGCGGGGATGCACTCCAGCAGCACGATGTCCGCGCCAGCGGACTCCAGGCGTTTGGCGTTCTCGATCATCTGCGCGGCAGCATCATGCTCCCGACCCTGCACGCGAAAGCCGCCGGTCTTGTGCACGGACTGAGGCCTCAGCCCCAGGTGGGCGCAGACCGCGATATCGTGTCCGGTGAGGAACTCGACGATGTCGGCCTGGCTGCCGCCGCTTTCCAGCTTCACCATCTTGGCGCCGCCCTCCTGCATCAGGCGCACGGAATTCTCGAGCGCGCGCTCCTTGGACGGATAGCTCATGAAAGGCAGGTCGGCGATGAGAAATGGCCGGTGCAGGCCGCGCGCCACCGCGCGGGTGTGGTAAACGATGTGATCCATCGTGACCGGCACGGTCGTATCGTGTCCCTGGATGACCATGCCCATCGAATCGCCGACCAGCACGACATCGACCTCGGCTTGATCGAGCAACACCGCGAAACTGGCGTCATAACAGGTCAGGCTCGCGATCTTCTGCCCGTCGGCCTTCATGCGCGCCAGCGTGCTCAAGGTCACGGGCTGACGGTCCGAATCGCGAAGCTGCAGGTGCGTGTACATAAGGGCCAGCCTACGGTCGTTTGCTGAAAGGATCCCTGCTGCGCATGGGGTTGTAGTAGAGGCGCCCCCGCCTCATGCGGCGGATCGCGGCCAGCAACTCGTCATAGTCCGCCGGGTTGTTGACCGGATCGATGGCGGCGGCATTGACGATGAGCAGTGGCGCCGCCGCATACTCGTGGAAGAAGCGCGCATACGCCTCATTCAATCGCACCAGGTAATCGCGATCGATGTATTGCTCGTAGCCGATGCCGCGCCGGCTGATGCGCTCGAGGAGCACATCGACCGGGGCCTGAAGGTACACCACCAGGTCGGGCTTCGGCGCCTGCACGTCGAGGCGCGCGTAGATCTGCTCGTAAAGAGCGAATTCCGCATCGTCCAGGGTCACCCGCGCGAACAGGCGATCCTTGTCCAGCAGGTAATCGGCCACGCGCACCTGCGCGAACAGATCCTGCTGGTTGCAGGCGCCGAGCTGCTGGCAGCGCTGGAAGAGGAAATAGAGCTGCGCCGGCAGCGCCCCGGCGCGCGGATTCTTGTAGAAGCGCTCGAGGAACGGGTTCTGCGCCGCATCCTCCAGCACCGGCTGCGCAGAAAGGCTCTCGGCGAGACGCCGGGCGAGACTCGTCTTGCCGACGCCGATCGGCCCTTCCACCACGATGAACTGGTGCTCAGCCCCGGTCATGCTCGTTGCGCCATCCAGTCGGATTCAGGGTTCGCCCAGGCATTCGAGGCCCGCGGACGCAACGCGCCCTCTGAGCTCGGCCACCCGGCCGAGCCCGGGCACATCGAGGTCCGGGGCGAGTTCGCAAAGAGGATACAGAACGAAGTTCCGCTCCACTATCCCGCGGTGGGGGAGGGTCAGGCCCGGCTCGTCCCGGCGCTCCCGGCCGTAGACGAGCAGGTCGAGATCGATGATGCGGGGTCCCCAGCGCTCGTGCTCCGCCGGCCTGCCGAGGGTTCTCTCTAGCGTCAGCAGCTCCCCGAGCAAGGCGCGGGAATCGAGCTGGGTGAGCACCCCGGCCACGGCGTTGATGAAGTCCGGCTGCGGCACGGGGCCAAAGGGCCTGGAGCGATAGAGCGGCGACAGGCGCACCAGCCGCGTGGACGGGAGGCTGCCCAAAGCCGCACCGGCGCGCCGGACCTGGGCTATCGGATCCGCGAGATTGCTGCCGAGGCCAATGTATGCCGGCTGCCAGCTCGCCGCTGCCCTGCCGCTCACGAGGCGCGGGGACCGCGCCGGCTCCGCCGCCGCCGCCGGCCGGACTTCGGCCGCCCGGGCCGGGGACCCGCCGCCTGTGCGAGCTCATCCGCCATGGTCTCCTGCTCCTCGTGCGGCACCTCCTGCACCTGGGTCCACCACCGGGCCATTTCCGGCGATGCCAGACCGAGCTCTGCCCTCAGCAGCAGCAGGTCGTAGGCAGCCCGGAAGCGCGGATGAGTGAGAAGACGCAGTGCACGCCGTCCGCTCGGATGCTCCAGGCGCGGCTGCAGGGAAAACATCTCGCTCAACCCCAATGAAAAGCGCCGCGGTATTGCGAGATGCCTCTGCGCCTGGCGCACCGCGCGGTCGCAAGCCTCCACGATCGCGGAGATCTCGTGCCAGTTCTGCGGCGGCATCGCTTCGATGATCTGGGCGATGGGGCCGTAGAGGAGCAGCGCCAGCAGGAATGTAGGCGTGAGCGGGCGGCCAGCAAGAGCACGCTCATCCGTGTTGGCCAAGCCCTTCATCAGCAGCCGCTCGACGAGCCCGCCGGAATGGGCGCCGAGATAGGCGTCCACACTGGGAAGGAGCTGCGCCAGAAGCCCCCGCCGCCGCAAGGTCTCGAGGCTCCTTGCGCCGTGCCCGGTAAGAAAGAGCTTCAGCGTCTCGTCGAAGAGCCGCGCCGGCGGCACGCCCCCCAAAAGATCGCACAGCCGCCCGATGGGCTCGGCCGTCTCGGGGTCGATCTCGAAGCCGAGCTTCGCCTCGAAGCGCGCAGCGCGCAGCATGCGCACCGGATCCTCGCGAAACCGGGTTTCCGGATCGCCGATCAGCCGCAGGCGCCTCGCGGCGATGTCTTCCACACCGCCCACGTAGTCCCAGATGGAGAAGTCGGCGATGTTGTAGTAGAGGCAATTGGCCGTGAAATCGCGCCGCCAGACGTCCTCGTCGATGGTGCCGTAGACGTTGTCCCGCAGGATGCGGCCGGTCTCATCGAACATGCGCTGCGAATCATCGCCCGCAGCCGGACGCGCCTCCCGCTCGAACGCCCGCGGGGGCCTGAAGTCTCCTGAGCTGCTCCTCTCTTCCGAGGGACCTCTGGCCTCTCTTGCAGGATTGCCGCCCATCTGCCCGGGAGCGTCCGCCACGTGCTCGCCATCGTCAGCGGCGAGCTCGTCGCTGCCGCCCGACTCCGCTGCGAGCTCCGGATCGTCGAGCTCGGGCGCTTCCCCGTCCTCCGGATCGGCGTCCGCCAGCGGCTCCTCCGCCTGGGATGGCGCAGTCGCAGCGCGGAAAGTGGCGACCTCGATGATCTCCTGGCCGAAGAAGACATGGGCCAGCCGGAAGCGCCGCCCCACCAGCCGGCAGTTGCGGAACAGCCGCCTGACCTGGTCCGGGAGCGCATCCGTGGCAACGTCGAAGTCCTTCGGCTCCATGCCGAGCAGCAGGTCCCGGACGCAGCCGCCCACCAGAAAACCCTGGAATCCGGCGTCCTTGAGGCGATACAGCACCCGCAAGGCGTTGGGAGAGACATGGGCGCGGGAAATCGTGTGTTCCGCCCGCGGAATGACCCTGGGCTTGGCCGCGGGTGCTACCAGGTGCGCTTGGGGAGAGTTCAATTCGTGGCTTTCGGCTTGAGCATTGGATTTAGCCCCCTATAATACCGCGCTCCTGAAGCCGGCCCTCAAGCCAAACGCTCCCTTCGTCTAGAGGCCCAGGACATAGCCCTCTCAAGGCTAGTACACCGGTTCGAATCCGGTAGGGAGCGCCAGGAATCAAGCACTTACGCTTAGCAGTCCGACGGTGAAGGCTCCTGGTGGGCGGCGGCCGCCCAAAAGAGCTGAAAGAATTGCCGCAGTTGAGCGGCATCTCCTCCTGATGCTGCTCAGCGACCTGCCCGCTCAAGGCGGTGTCTCGCCGAATGTCCTCCTGATGACCTGAGCGGCGTCCCACCGAAACATCGCCCATGGCTGAGTAAAAATTCGCCGCCGGGCGTGTTTCGAACGCTGCTTTCACTCGCCGGCTGCGCGACCTTATCCAGGTCGAGGTTGATAATCGTGTCAGCAAGGAGATTTGGAACCGGCGGCTGAATCGGGCCGCATATTTCGTCAACTACGTATATCAGCCCGACGGCATTGTGTTCAGCATGCGGCCTGCATGACCCGCACTTGAATTCCCGCACCATAGAGCCGAAATGGACCTGATGACGCGCACTCCCCGCCCACCCGCCGAATCCCCCACTGCCCACCCAAAATCTGTCGCGGGGATCCCGGTGGACGGCAACCCACCGGATCTCGCGGTCGGGGTCCTCCACGGACGGATGCTGCAGGTATCGCGCCTTGCGACCATCGGGGAGATGTCGGCCGGGGTCGCGCATGAGCTCAATCAGCCGCTGACCGCCATCGCGAACTACGCGCACGCATGCGAGCGCCTGCTGAGCCGCCCAGGGGCCAATCTGGATGACATCCGCACCGCGATGCGCGAGATCGCCGGCCAGGCCGTGCGCGCCGGCGACATCCTGCGGCGGCTGCGCAGCCTCGCCCAGTCTCAACCGACGCGGCGCGAGCGGGCGGATGTCAACGCGACGATCGAAGCCATCCGCGACCTCATGCTCGCGGATAGTCGCGTCCATCGCGCGCAGGTGCGATTCGAGCTCGCGCCACAGCTGCCACCCGTCTCGATCGACACGGCGCAGATCCAACACGTGATCCTGAACCTGGTCCGCAATGGCCTCGAAGCACCCGCCGAGGCGCGGGCGCCAACGCGGGAGATGATCGTGCGGACGGGGCTCGCTCCCGACGGTGATATCGAAATCTCCGTTCTCGACAACGGCCCCGGCCTCTCGCCCCAGGCCCTGGAGCGGCTCTTCGATCCCTTCTTTTCCACGAAGGCAGAGGGGACAGGGCTCGGTCTCGCGATCAGTAACACGCTCGTGCGCGCTCACG
>DASYGA010000257.1:0-3539 GCA_036000265.1 Steroidobacteraceae bacterium
ATCTCCGGCGGCAGCTTGTAGGTCAACCCGACATAGAAGGTGACGTGCGGTCCGCCGGCGCCGCTCAGCATCCAGGCGGCACCGGCGGCGACGTAGATCGCGAATACGACCATGAGCCGGCTTACCCAGGTCGGGACGACCGCCAGCGGAAGCGGGCGGGCAGGTACTGCTGCGGTGTCCATGTCTGCTGTCTGTGTGCGTGCCTCGAGGCACAGGCGCAGGCGCGGCTCGGATCGATTTGGACGCTCTGGCAGATGAATGTACGGCAACGCAGCCGGGGCGGCGAGCGGCAACCCCACCGACGTGACGCAGTTCTCGGCGGGTCGCGGTGAATTGTGCGCCGGCTTCACATCCGGCCGGACGAGAGTGCGACCAATCGCGCCCTCGATATCTCTTGTCGGCCGGCAGGCGTTGATTGATTGAGCGGCGCGCAGCGCGAGTACCGCAAGGAGATTCGCCGATCGAACACCGATGTCAAGGTCTCGGCGGCACCAAAAGAAATCGCCTGTGGCGCGTGCTTTTGAAGTAAAGTCGTAGCATGCCGCGACCGAATTATCATCAGGCGAAACGTCAGAAAGAGCTGGCGAGAAAAGCACGCCAGCTGGAAAAGCAGCAGCGGCGGGCGCCCAAGCAGGCTCCGCCGGGCGAGAGCTCGGCCGCCAATCCGGATACGCCCGCGGGCACACCACCTCCGACCTTGGGCAACGGGGCATGAGACTGTCTCCTGGCCAGGGAGCCGCGGCGCCAAGGGATCGCGCGTTCCTGCTGCGCCGCGACAGGGCTGCAGCCCCCACGCTGCGCGCGGTCTTCCCTGCGGTCGAGCAGTTGCGGCTCGAGCTGCGGTTCGAAGGGTCGGCTACGACCATACCGGTGCCGCAGACCCATGTCCTGCACCCCCCCGCCCGGGCCTATTTTGTGTTCCCCTGTCCGTACGCCGATTGCGACGGCCAGTTCGACCTGTCGGCGGCCGTCAGCGCGAGCTTGGAAGAGTCCTCGCCCTGTGCCGAGGGTGACTTGGTATGCGGGGGGATGCGCGTGAGTATTCACGCCTCGAGGCGTCCATGCCAGCTGCGCCTTCATTACATCGTCACGGCGACGTCCACGGCCGCGCGCTAGAAAAGCGCTCTACTTGCGGCGTCCTGGAACCTTTGCCGCAGCGACGGGCGCAGGTCGTGTGAAGTCGACGATGAAATGATCGCCATCGAACTCCACGACCTTGCCGAGTAGATCGGGACGTATGTGATAGCTGGACCCCTTCTCGCGGCTCGTTTCCGGTCGCGCGGTTTTGACGACCATCCGGACCGGCAGTCCCGTATCGCGGGCCTGCGTGAGGTGCTCGCCGAGCGTTCCGACTTCCTTGGTTTCCGCTGCCACCGTCGAAAGCTTGGCCTCGTAGCGCAGTACGCCTCGGGTGGGGTGACAAAAATGCGCCGGCAGGCAATTGAGAACCACGGCGCCGTCCTGTGCCATTGCCGAAAGGCTGCTCGCCCGGTTGCTGGGCTTGGCGCCGTAGCGGCCGAACGCATCGAGCAGGGTCAGATTCATGATTCCCCCGGTAGCATGTCGGCATGAAATTCCTCTGTCGAGATTGCGCCTTCCGGTATATGACTGCAAGACAATATCGAGCGCCTCCGGGCGGCGCACGAAAGTTTGGCAGCATCGCGCAAACTGCTGTAGTCTAGCGGGCGGCTCGTATCTTTTCGGCTTGACTGTCTCGGCCCCGAGCGCCGCCCCGGCGCGATTCAGGCCTTGTCTGCCACCCTCGCAAAGCTTCGCGAACCAAGAGGCAGTCGTATCTGCCCATCCTTCGTTTCTATCGTGAGTATTCCCAAGTGACCAAGCTATATGTCGGAAATCTACCCTTCACGGCGACCGAAGAGGCCGTCCAAGCGCTGTTCTCGAAGCACGGGACGGTCGAGAAGGTCTCTTTGATCTCGGACCGTGACACGGGCCGTCCGCGCGGTTTCGGCTTCGTCGAGATGTCGAACGCCGATGCCTCGCGCGCCATGCAGGCGCTCAACGGCACAGACTTCGACGGTCGATCCCTCAAGGTGAATGAGGCCCAGGAGCGCGAGCGCTCCGGCGGCGGTGGTGGTGGCCATCGCGGCGGTGGCGGCGGCGGTGGACGTCGCTACTAACGCTCTGCCTTGCATCTTGCTGCCCCCGGCCACACAGGCCGGGGGCAGTGATTCGGGCGAGGGAGCCGCCCTGATACCCGGACACGTGCATCACAAGCCGCAGGTCTGAGACTGCGGGCCGTGCATCCGGCGTGTCCAATTTTGTCCGATATCGGCCGCCGTCAAGCTCAATGAGCTGGCTGACTCAGGGCTGACGCGTTCGCCGTGGCTCTTGCGTGCGCGCGGCCTGGGAATAGGTCGCCGGAGCGACTCGCACCCGGACCTCCGGCCGCTTGTGCGGCTCGACGGTGGGTTTGGCCGTGCCGCCGTTTCCTCTCCTCATACCGACTTTACCGCCGGTTCCGTCCGACGAGCAGCAACTCGTCCCGGTCCAGGTGGAAGAGTATCCCGTCGCCGTCGTGGTTGAAGCAGGCTGGATCGCATCATCGCTACATTCGATCGCTGGCTGAAGCGGTGGCGGCTATAGTCCGAGGATGCAGATACGGGGTGCCCCGCGCTATGAAGGCAAATCGCTGCTCCAGATCGAGGTCGAGCGGGACAGGGGCGGTTGACGTGTCGGCGCTGCATCCCGCGATCGCGGTAATCACTGCAAGTTGACGAACAGCCCCCCATCCACAAGCACAGCCGCTCCCGTGACATACCTCGCGAGGTCGGACGCCAGGAACACCACACATCCGGCGACATCCTTGGGCTCGCCGAGGCGCCCCAGCGGAATTCGCTTCTCCATGTAGCTCCTCTTGGCAGGATCCGCCAGATCCTCTCGGTTGATGTCCGTGGCGATGGTGCCCGGCATCACCGAGTTGCAACGGATTCCATATGGTCCCAACGCGATTGCGCAAGATTGCATGAGCGAGTGCACCCCCGCCTTGGTAGGCGTGTAGTGCGCCTGCATCCCGCCCCCTACGAGCGCGCTGATCGAGCTGATGGCGATCAGCGATCCTCCGCGGCCCTGCTCCTTCATGCGCTGCGCGGCGGCCTGCGTCATGTAGTAGGCGCCGTGCAGGTTCACTGCCATCGTCCGCTCGAACACATCCGCCGGCGTGTCGAGGAACGCATGAAACGGACAGATGCCTGCATTACTCACGAATACGTCGATGCCACCTAGTGCCCGTGAGGCCGCCTCGATGAATCGTGCGGCCGTTTCGCGCCGCGCCACATCCCCTTCGACTTCGATCGCCCGGCGGCCGAGCGCTTTGACAGCCGCGACGGTTTCCTCGATCCCCTCCCGGTCCTGGAACCAGTTGAGCGCGAGGTCGGCCCCATGCCGGGCACACTCGATGGCGGTTCCCCGGCCGATGCCGCGGGATGCTCCGGTGATGAGAACTGTCTTGCCTGAAAGGAGCATGTGTGCCTCCGGATCGATGGAGTACTTTTAGCTCTGCGGGACACGCAGCACCACCT
>DASYGA010000136.1:0-18106 GCA_036000265.1 Steroidobacteraceae bacterium
GAGAACCTCATGCGCAATCGACTGCTTCGTGGTCTCGTCCCCGCGCTTGCCCTTGCGGTGCTGCCGGCCATATCGTCGGCCGGAGTGTTCATCTCGGTGAACATCGCGCCGCCGCCGCTGCCCGTATATGTGCAGCCCCCCTGCCCGGAGCCCGGCTACATCTGGACGCCCGGGTACTGGGCCTGGGATCAGGGCGCGTACTACTGGGTGCCCGGCACCTGGGTGCTGCCGCCCGAGGTAGGGGTGCTATGGACGCCCGGTTACTGGGGCTGGGACGGCGGCGTTTACTACTGGCACGCCGGCTATTGGGGACCGCACGTCGGATTCTACGGCGGTGTCCGTTACGGCTTCGGATACGACGGCGAAGGTTTCGCGGGCGGTTACTGGCATGGCGGCCAGTTTTTCTACAATCGCGCGGTATGGCACGTCGGGCCGACTTTCGTGACCAACGTCTACTACCATCCGGTCGTGTATCACAACACGTACCAGCATGTCAGCTTCAACGGCGGCCCGGGCGGTGTGGCGGCACGTCCCACCCGGGGACAGATAGTGGCTGAGCACGAGCACCACTTCTCCGTCACGCCTGTGCAGCAGAGGCAGCAGCGCATGGCTTTCTCAGACCGCGCATTACGTGCCGACTACAATCGCGGGCGACCGCCGATCGCCGCCACGGAGCGGCCAGCGGTGTTCCATGGGAACGGCGCGTACGCAGCCCGGGCGGCAGGAGGGCCGGTGCATTTCGCGCCCGCGCACAATGCCGCGCCGATGCGTTCAGACCGCCCGTCCTGGGCGACGGGCCAGAGCCACGCGGCGCGACCCATGGAGCGAAATGCTCCCATGCATGCGCAGTCTGATTTCGGCCGGCCGCAGCAGCGCTTCGAGCGCGCGCCCCAGCAGCGGCCCGAGACGCGTGCGCCACATAACTTCCAAGGAAGCGAATATCGTCCAGTGGAGCGGCCGCAGGCACGTCCGCAGCCGCAATATCGTGAGCAGCCTCAGTTCCACGAGCAGCCCCAGTTTCGCCAACAGCCCCAGTTCCACGGGCAGCCCCAAATCCGCCAGCAGCTGCAACCTCATCAGGAGTTCAGGCCGCAGCCGCGGGGACCTCAGGCGCGTGGTCCGGCACCCCATCCGCAGCAGCGCGGCGGCGAGCATCGCCCGCCGGAAAATCGCGGCGGACACCGCTAGAAGGCTGCCGGACTGCCGCGCCCCCGCGCCATGCCATCCGCGGGTCGAGGGACTAAAGGCGCGGCGGTCCGGCTCGCCTCAGCGAGCCGGCATTGGCCACGCTCGGGTCTCACTCCCGCAGTTGGATCTGCCCGTTCACCCGGAACGTACCGCTGACCGACGGGGCGCCGGTCCCGGGCTGGCCGCCGCCCACAGATACGGTGTACTCGCCCTGGGCGACGATCCGATCTCCGGCCTGGGTGACCATGCTCAGATCGCGCCGGCTCAGGTGGAATTTGACCACCCGAGCCGCCCCTGCCGCCAGATGGATGCGCTGAAAGGCGCGTAAGGCGCGCAGCGGCGCGCCAGGCGCGCCCGGGAACTGCAGATACAGCTGCACGACCTCATCACCCGCCATCTTGCCGGCGTTGGTCACGCGTACGGTGGCGTCCAGCGGAGCGCCGGCGGAAATCGGTGCCGAGGGAAGCGTCAGGGCGCCATACTTGAACGTGGTGTAGCTGAGGCCATAGCCGAATGGCCAGAGCGGCTCTCCCTTGAAGTAACGGTAGGTGCGCCCCTTCATCGAGTAATCCTCGAAGTTGGGAAGCTGATTGACGTCCTTGTAGAACGTCACCGGCAAGCGACCCGCCGGATCGCTTTTGCCGCTCAGCGTGGCGGCAATCGCCGTTCCACCTTCCTCGCCGGAATACCACGACTCGAGTATGGCATCGGCGTGCGCCTTCTCCCATGTGGCTGCCAGGGCGCTGCCGTTCATCAGCACGACCACCAGGGGCTTGCCGGCGCCGGCCACGGCGCGGACGAGGGCTTCCTCCGGCTCCGGAATCTGTAGATTGGTGCGGTCGCCGCCGAGGAAGCCGGGTTCCTGGACCGGCATCTCCTCTCCTTCGAGACGGCTCGTCAGGCCGATCGCGGCGATGATGACGTCCGCGTTCCTCGCGGCGGCGACCGCGGCCGGATCGGGCACGTTGTTCACGGGTGCCCAGATGAGCTGCGCCGCCGGCGCTCCGCTCCCCCGGCGACCGTACACGACATCGAGCTTCACCGGATGTCCCTTCTCGAGGTGCACGCGACCCATGTTGGAGGCCTGGGTGTACATCCTGACGACCGGCTCATCCCCCAGAGTGACCTGCGCGAAGCCGTTGGCCTTGACGCCGAGGAGATAATCGCCGCTTGCCGGCGGATCCAGCAATCCCTTCCATTCCACCGTGAACTGGGGCTTGCCCGCGAGGGCCGCGGGCAAGTCGGTCCCGTTGAGATCTACGGTCGGCTCAACGCGCGAGGTCAACGGTGCGAGTGCACTCTGCATCTCCACGCCGGCGCTGTACTGCGCCTCGAGACCGGGCTTGCCGTCCGGGGTGGTCAGCGCCGAAGCGGGCACTTGACTGCCCTGGTTGGCAAGGAATTGCGTTCCAGCGACGTAGGTGATCGCGGCATTGGGGAAGGCAGCTTTCAGGCCTTCGAGCAGGCTCACGGTATGCGTCGGGATGCCGTTATAGTTGCCGAGCAGTACCTCCGTCTGATCCGCCAGCGGTCCGACGACGGCGATGCGCTTGACCGACTTCAGCGGCAGCACGCCGTCGTTCTTCAGCAGCACCATGGATTCCTCAGCCAGCCGCAGAGCCAGCCGGCGGTGAGCCGGGCTGTTGAGCTCGCTTTCCGGAGTCTTGTCGTAAGGCACCATCGACGGCGGATCGAACATGCCGAGGCGAATGCGCGCCGTGAAGAGCCGGGTGACCGCCCGGTCGACCGCGCTTTCCGCAAGGTAGCCCTGCTGCACTGCCGTCAGAAAGGGCATGTAGTCGCTGTCGCTCCTGGGCTCGCCGAAGTCGGCGCACTCGTTGTCCATGCCGCGCTCGAGAGAGATCGCCGAGGCCTGCGGCTGGCTCGGGCGGTAGTGATGCCCGTTGAAGATGTCCCGCACGGCATCGCAATCCGATACGACGTACCCCTGGAATCGCCACGCACCGCGCAGGGTGTGCTCCAGCGTGAACTGGTTGGCGCAGGCGGGCTCGCCATTGATGGCGTTGTAGGCGCACATCACCGATCCGGCGTGACCCTCCACGACGGCGGCGCGGAAGGCCGGCAGATAGGTGTCCTCGATGTCATGCTTGCTGACATCGACGTCGGCGAAGTGGCGGGTGGGCTCCGGTCCGCTGTGCACGACGAAGTGCTTCGGCGTGGAGATGGCCAGGTAATAGTGCGGATTCGAGCCTTGCAGGCCGGTCACGTAAGCCACGGCCATGCTCGCAGTGAGGAAGGGATCCTCGCCGTAGGTCTCCTGCCCGCGGCCCCAGCGCGGGTCGCGGAATATGTTGATGTTCGGCGCCCAGAAGTCCAGACCGTGAAAAATCGTCGATCCGCCCGTCCGCAGCGCCTGCTCGTGCACGACCCTGGCCTCGATGCCGATGTCGTGCGCCATCGCGTGGATCATGGGCGCATCGAAGGTCGCGCCGAGGCCGATGGGCTCGGGGAACTCGGTGGTGCCGTTCACCATGACCCCGTGCAGCGCCTCGCTCCACCAGTTGTAGGCCGGCACGCCGAGCCGCGGGATCGCGCGCGCGCCGTTGACGAGCTGGGAGACTTTCTCCTCGAGGGTCATGCGGTGCACCAGATCCGCCGCGCGAATCTGCGGCGGCAGGGCGGTGTTCAGGTACGCGGGCTTGGCGGCATCGGCAGCGTGCGCGCCGCCGGCGAGAACCGCCAGGCCGGCGATCCACGCCGTGGGCTGCCAGGTGCGGGACCGGATCTTCATGCGCACTCCCCTCTGTTGCTCGGATTCTACGGATCCCGCATGGTAGCGCTACCGCAGCCTCCGCAGCAACCGGCTTCACCGGCCTCACCGGTCTGCGTCAAGCCCGAGCAAGCCCGGATTTGCTGGCGGAGGCGGCCGCACCGCCGCCGCCACAGCGCTTCTCGAAGCCCGCAAGCTGACGACGCCGATTTCTCGTTTACTTCCTCACCGAGAAGCGGTACACGATGACATTGTGGTAGGTGGCGCCCGGATTCAGCCTCGCCGACGGAAAGTTGGGATGGTTGGGCGCGTCTGGGAAGTCCTGCGGCTCGAGCACCACGGCATCGCCCTGGCGGTAGACGATGCCGCGCTTGCCGACGAAGGTGCCGGTCAGGAAGTTGCCGGAGTAGAACTGGAGACCGGGTGCCGTGGTGTAGACCTCGAGTACGCGGCCGGAGCGGGGATCTTCCACCCGTGCGCCCAGGCGGAGCGCCCCCGGGCGGCCGTCGAGCACGAAGTTCATGTCATAGCCATGACAGAAACGGATCTGCTCATCGTGGCCGTCACGGATGCGCAGCCCGATCGCTGTGGGCTTGCGGAAGTCGAAGGGCGTTCCGGCGACAGCGTCGATTGCTCCAGTGGGAATCAGCGTGTCATTGACCGGCGTGTAGTGCGACGCATTGATCTGCAGCAGGTCACGCATCGTCGAGAAGTGCGCGGGGCTGGACGCGAGATTGAAGTAGGAGTGCCCGCTCATGTTGACGATCGTCGGCTTGTCCGTGGTGGCCCGGTAGTCGATGCGCAGATCGCCGCTATCCGAGAGCGTATAGGTGGCGGTCACGTGCATCGTGCCCGGGTAGCCTTCCTCGCCGTCCGGGCTCAGATATGACATCGTCACCGAGGCATTGCTGCGGCCATCGGTGACGGAGTCGATCTTCCATACGCGCTTGTCGAAGCCGGGCGCGCCCCCGTGCAGGCTGTTGCCGTGGTCATTGACGGCAAGCTGGTACGTATGGCCGTCGAGGGTGAAGCGGCCTTTGCCGATCCGGTTGGCGAAGCGGCCGACGGTGGCCCCGAAATAGTTGCCGTCATCGAAATACTGTTGCGGCGTGTCGAATCCCAGGACGATGTCCGTGAGCTTGCCGGTCCGGTCCGGGGTGTAGAGCGATTGAATGCGTGCGCCCAGAGTGATGATGCGTACCCGGATGCCAGACCGGCTGGTGAGGTCCACGGCATCGATTCGCGTTCCGTTCGCGAGGGCGCCGAACGATGCCCGATGAGCCTGCGCGGCGGCGGCGTGCGGCAATACGACAAGCGTGCTCACGCAAAGCGCCGTGATCAGGATCGTTCTGAGCGATGATGATGACATCGTGATGGGCTCCCCTGGGTTTCGATAGCCGCTTGCCGCTAGCGCGGCAGCAGCCGGTAGAGTGCTGCGCCGTGGGCGTCGAGATGGACGGCGAGCGTACCGGCGCTGCCGACGCTGCGCCGCCGCCATAGATCGCGAACCTCGTAGCGGGCCGGCGATAGCCCGAGCACCTGCCAACTTGTCGTGAGCGTTCGCGGGCGCGACTGCGTATTGAATGCCGCGAGATACCAGCCGCCACCTGCGTCCGGCTTCGACAGCCACACGATGAAGCCGTCGTGCGCCAGGGCCTGATGGGCATTCGTGGCGTGCTGATCGACCGCGATGACGTCCGGATTCTCGAGCAGGCCTTCGGTCCAGCGGTTCATACGGGTGAGATTGCCGCCCATGAAGAGCGGCGAGCGGGCGATGCACCAGAGAGTGACATAGGTGCGCTGTTCCGCATGCGTGAGGCGTGTCTCTCGCGGCTTGCCCAGCCCCGGGAAGGGGCCGAGATATCCGAGCGCCAGCATGTCCGCATCGGGCCAGTGGCCGGGCTCGGCAAGCGGGGCCCAGCGCGCGGCCCGCGGAAACTGCTGGCTCACGCCCTGCGGATAGTCCGGCGCGCCCTGCCAAAGGTCCCAGACATCGTTGGAGATGCGCCACATGTTCGCGTAACGCCGCAGGGCGGCGGCCTGGTCGATGGGCGCTGGTCCGGGCGAGAGGCTGAGCACCATATCGCGCCCGCTCCCCGCGAGCGCGGTCGACAACATGCGGATCTCTTCCGCTGCGTACGGATGGCTCGCGATGCAGTCGGCCTTGATGAGGTCGACACCCCAGGAAGCATAGAGACGGGCTATGGAGTCGTAGTAGGCCTGGCCTGCGGGTCGGCGAGGGTCGACACCGTAGTTGTCGGGATTCCACGGGCAGGTGGAGCGGAGGTCGGCGGCCTGCGCCGCGGTGAAATGCGAGCCCTCGATCGGCAAGTTCCTCGCGACCGCCTCGCGCGGGATGCCACGGAGGATATGGATGCCGAATTTCAGCCCCAGAGAGTGGACATAGTCGGCGAGCGGCTTGAACCCCTCGCCGCTGGCGGCGGAGGGAAAGCGACCGGGCGCGGGAGCGTAGCGGCCGTACTTGTCGAGCACGAAGCGCGCGCTGGGAGCGCCGCTGCCGGAGGGCATCGGATGAGGTACGAACCATTCCGCGTCGATAACGGCGTAGCGCCATCCGTAGCGGGCGAGATGCTGGCTCATCCAGCGCGCGTTGGCCCGGAATTGCGCCTCCGTGATGGTCGTGCCGTAAGCGTCGTAGCTGTTCCAACCCATCGGGGGCGTCGTGGCAACGGCGGCTGCGCACGCGACACGCGGCAGGGCGAAAGCGCCTGCCGCAAGAGAGGCAAGGCCGAGGATGGTGAGAGAACGGCGATATGCGGATCTCACGTGCCCTCCTGGCTACAGCGGCCGCACGGCGAAGCTGCGGGAGGAGGCGCGCGCGAGCGGATTGCGCAGCGGCAGCACGAAAGCATCCGCTCTGATGTCGAAAACGTCACCGGGCTCGACACGGACTTGGTCCGCGAACGACAGGGTAGCGGTGCCGAAAAAGTGCACGTGCACATCGCCGGGGCGGCGGAAACTGCCGTACTTGAAGTGGTGATGCTCCAGGTTCGCAATGTAGTGCGACATATTCGCCTCGCCAGTGAAAAAAGGCTTCTCCCAGATGACGCGCTCGCCGCGGAAGATCCGGCTGGTGCCGCGCACGTCTGCGGGGAGGGGCCCCGTCAGGAGCTCCGGCCCGAGCGCGGCGGGGCGGAGCTTCGAATGCGCAAGCCAGAGGTAATTCTCACGTTCGGTGACGTGGTCCGAGAATTCGTTGGCGAGGCAGAATCCGAGCCGCCGCGGCTCGCCGTTGGAGTCTATCAGGTAGATGCCGGCGATCTCCGGCTCCTCGCCGCCATCCTGCGAGAACGCCGGCATCTCGAGTGCCGCCCCCGTGCCGACCACACTGGAGCCGTCGCCCTTGTAGAACCACTCCGGCTGCGAGCCGATGCCGCCGCCTGCGGGCTTGCCACCCTTGAGCCCATCGAGAAACATCCGCATCGAGTCGGTCTGCGTGCCGCCTGCGGCGGCGAGCGCATGCATCTTGTCGCGGCTCTCTGCCGATCCGAGGTGCGTCAGACCGGTACCTGTGAGGTACAGGTGTGCCGGGTCCGGGTGGTCTATGGGAGGCAACAGTCGGATGCCGGCGGCGTCATCGCGTATGTCGAGCACCTCCGCCGTCCGGCGAGCAAGTGCGGCGTCTTGTAACGATCTGCCTTCGGCGAGGGCCGCGCTTGCGAGCTGGTGGAGCGAGGTGACGCCGTCGAGCCGAATGGCCGGTATTCCGCCCCCGCCCTGGTGGCCGGAGTCGATTGCAGCGACACAACGCGCCCCGACGCCGAGCTCAATCTGTACCAACCGCAGCGACATACAGCCTCCCAACCGAAATGCAAAGGTGTCGGCGCGAGGTCACCCGACCGGGGCGCCTGCCGGCCAGGGATCATAAACCACGCCGCCGTTCTTGTCTGAGTAAATGCACCAGATGGCAGGCCATCCATGCCAATAACACTCAGTCCTGATGCGTCGAGAGCCAGGCCTACGAGTACGGTTCCCGGAACGGCGCTACGGCGACCTGCTTGCCGTTGAGGAAGATGTCTGCGACGAGCTCGAGCGGGCGAGCGTCTACCTCGGAGCGCCCGGCCGCGATCAATTCCGCGTAGGCGCGGTAGATGGAGGTGTATTCGCCGTGGAGCTCGCCGGCCTCGCCCGCTGCCGGCTCACCTGCGATGGTCAGCGTTGCGCCACCGGCCGAGAGTTTGAAAGGCCCCTGGTCGGTCTCGAAATCGATATCCCAGGTCTGCGGTCCGGTATGGCGAAAATCGAGCGAGACACCGATCTCGACTCCGCCGGCCGTCAGGAGCTCGAGTTCGGCCGCGATGGGCGCCTCGAGATTCGCGGGGACCAGGAGCAGCGCCGAGCGGGGAAAGATCGGCTCGGCGATCAGCCGCGTCAGAATCGACAGCGCGTTGATCCCCGGATCCAGAACGCCGAACCCGCCGGCCTGCCAGATCCACTTCTGGCCCGGATGCCACTTGAGCACATCTTCCTGCCATGCAACCCGCACGCGCTGCAGGCGCCGGAACTGAAGCAGCCGGGCGGCGGAAGCTATCCCCGCAGCGTGCTGAGAATGCCAGGTCTGATAAAGCGTGCATCGTGCGGCGCTCGCCAGTTGCTGCAGATGTCCGAGCTGCGCGAGTGAAGCGCAGGGCGGCTTCTCCATGAGCACGTGCTTGCCCCGCTCGAGCGCCAGCCTCGCAGCTTCGTAGTGAAGCTGCGTCGGGGTGCAGATGACGATGGCGTCGAGCCCGGGTGCGCCATCGAGCATCTGCTCGAGCGTGCGGAAATTTGCGATCCCCGGGAGCTGCGCATTGCGGCTCGCGGCTGCTTCGAGCGCGAACGCCGGATTGGCGGTTATGCAGGGCAGGTGCTGGTCACGTGCGATCTTGCCGATGCCAACGATGCCTGTGCGGATTGCCTTCATCGCCTCTCGCTTTCGATCCGGCGCGCGGATGCAGCGCGCGCGACACTATGATCACCCGGACAATAACGCAATTTCTTCCTCCCCGGACGATGCGCCGGCGGATCTTGTGCAGCGGCCCGGCCTCATTTATTGTATGAGTTATTGGCAGGGCGCGCTCGTGGCGCGGGCCGGCTGGTCGTGGCGTCTTCCGGGACGGCGTTCGCGATTATGTCGCGTGTCACGCTTCTGACGCGTGGCATCATGCATACCGACGCTGCGGGTCGCGCCTCTTTCCTGGTCAAGTGACGGTTGGCCGGCGGCGGATACCGACCGAGGATAACTCTAAATGGCAGTGAATCTTCCCGGCGGCTCCGGGCTCGTGGCTGATCAGGCTCCTGCGAAGCGCAGCTATACCGCAGCGCTCACCGTCCTCACGAGCGTGTTCTTCATCTGGGGATTCGCGACCGTCCTCAACGATACCCTGGTGCCGCACTTCAAGGCGGCGTTCGGGCTCGATTACACACAGTCGCTGCTGGTGCAGTTCGTCTTCTATCTCGGCTATCTCATCATGGGGTTGCCGGCGGCGAAGGTGCTCGAGCGCACCGGCTACAAGTTGGCGGTGGTATTCGGCCTCATCGGCATGGCGGCGAGCGCGGCGCTCTTCGTTCCCGCAGCCATGCTGGAATCGTACGACATGTTCCTCTTGGCGCTCTTCCTGCTCGCGGCGTCCATCACGCTGTTGCAGGTCGCGGCCAATCCGTACGTGACCGTGATCGGCTCGCCGCAGACGGCCTCCAGCCGGCTGAATCTGGTGCAGGCGTTCAACTCTCTTGGGACGACGCTCGCGCCGCTTTTCGGCGCCTACCTCATCTTCGGCCGCAGCACCTCGGGCACTGCGCACGGTGCGGTGACGCTCTCCGCGCAACAGCGCGCCGCAGACATCCACACCGTGGAGCTGCCGTACGTGCTCATTGCCTTCGTGCTGCTCGCGCTGGCGTTGCTCGTGTGGCGCGTGCGGCTGCCCGATCTCGGCAAGGAGACCCGCCGCGCCGCGCGCGCAGAGCGGGCGAACCATAGCCTCTGGCGTCATCGCAATCTGGTGTTCGGCGTCCCGGCGATCATGCTCTACATGATCTGCGAGATAGGCATCGGTTCGACGCTGGTCAACTTCATCTCCCGCCCCGAGATCGGCGGCATGACCCATGAGCAGGCGGGCAAGTACACGGTGCTCTACTGGGGAGGCGCCATGACTGGCCGCTTCGTCGGGGCCTGGCTGCTGCGCTGGATACCGGCCGGCCGGCTGCTCGCGGCCGTCAGCATCGGTGCGCTGGCCCTTGCCGGGATTGCCATTACCTCGAGCGGACACCTCGCCATGTGGTGCCTCATCGCGGTGGGCCTCTGCAATTCCATCATGTTCCCCACCATCTTCACCCTCGGCATCCGCGGCCTCGGGCCGCTGACGGAAGAGGGTTCCGGGTTCCTCATCATGGCCATCGCGGGCGGTGCGCTCGCCGAGCTGCAAGGCACACTGGCCGACCACGTCGGCCTGCAGCTCTCGTATCTGCTGCCCTGGGCCTGTTATCTTTTTATTCTCTTCTACGCAGTCTGGGGCTGCCGCCCGACGGGCGCTTTGCACGATGAGCAACTCGTGAGCTGACCGGGGTCTCGCCGGTGGTATCCAGCAAGGCGAGGTGCACCAATTCCGCCATCGCCTTCTGCGCGGCGGCGGCATCGCCCGAGGCCACCGCCTCGTACACGCGCTCGTGATCGGGCAGGGGGTCGCGCGGCAGCGGCCGGTTGCGCTGCTTGAAAACGGTGGTCCAGCTTACCGCGGCGGCAACCCCGCTCTCGAGCGAGGCCAGGAACGGATTGCCCGAGGCCTCGAGCAGGATGGAATGGAATTCGCGGTCGGCCTCGCGGCCCTCTTCGGCCGCGAGCGTGCTCGCTGCCATCTCATCCAACGCGCGGCGCATCGCCTGCAGCTGCTCGGCGCTGCGCTTTTGCGCGGCAAGGGCCGCGGCCGCAGGCTCCACTATGGTGCGCAGCTCGAACAGGGCATGCAGCAGCCGCTCATCCGGGGTGCCGGTGAATATCCAGGAGATCACGTCCGGGTCGAGAAGATGCCAGCACCTTGGCGCACTCACCCGGGTGCCGAGCTTCGGGCGTGATTCGATCAGTCCCTTGGCGGCGAGGATGCGTACCGCCTCACGATAGGCGGTGCGGGAGACCTGCAGGCGCTCACTGGCCTCGATCTCGCCATTCAGCACCCTGCCCGGCGCGATCCTCCCCGAGACGATGCGTATGCCGATATCGCGGGCGATGGTGCCGTGCAGCCGCAGCGCACTGCCGGCTGCGCGACGCTCGGAGGAGGCGCGGGTCCTCGATCGCATCGATGAGGTATTCTCAGGCTGTCAGACAAGACCAAGTATAACACGTGATTGCACCGCGTCAGTCGTGGTGATGCCCGTGCGCGCCGTGCACGTGCCCATGCGACAGCTCCTCCTCGGTCGCCTGCCGTACGTCCTCGATCCGGACATCGAAGTTGAGATGCTTTCCCGCCAGTGGATGATTGCCGTCCAGAGTCACCATGTCACCCGCGACGCGTGTGACGGTCACAGTTCTAGGACCTTGCTCGCTTTGCGCATGCAGATGCATGCCGGGGTGGACGTCCTTGATGCCGCGCAGCGCGCGGCGGGGAACGCTCTGCACCAGGTCCTTGTCGTACTCGCCGTAGCCTTCCCCGGGGGGAACTCTCACGCTGACCTTCTCGCCGACGTCCCGGCCGGTCAGCTCTTTCTCCAGGCCCGGGACGATGTTGCCGTGACCGTGAAGGTACGCCAGCGGCTCGCCGGAGGCGGAGCTGTCGATGACGGCACCGGCATCGTCCTTGAGGGTGTAGTGGATCGAGACGACGCTGTCGGGCGTGATGGCCATGAGGGGACTCCGGGATGGGGAACCCTGCAGTCTACGCCAGCAGGCAGAGCGTCGTCCAACAGCATGTATTCGACGCGGCCTGGCACGCAGGAAGCGTGCCGCGGCGGCTTATCGATCCGGCCCATTCCGCGCCGCGTCCTTGCGGGCCGCTGTCATCCGGAACCGCTGCGCATGTTGGGCGTTTCGGATCCACTCCGGCCGGACGGAAGGCATGACTGCGATCTTCTCGCGCAGGGCGAACCTGTTCGTGCAAATCGGCCTCGCGCTGCTCGTGCTGGGCGCAGTTTGCTTTCTGCTGCTGATCTGGGGCGTTCCGCTGATGAACTACAACGATCAGGTGAGCTTCACCCCACGCCAGCCGGTGCCGTTCAGCCACAAGCATCACGTGAGCGGACTCGGCATCGACTGCCGCTACTGTCACGACTCGGTCGAATACGCCAGCAATGCCGGCATGCCGCCGACCGAGACCTGCATGACCTGCCATTCCCAGGTGTGGACCAACGCCGCCATCCTGCAACCGGTCCGCCAGAGCCTCGCCGAGCACAAGCCACTGCGCTGGCGGGCCGTGTATACGCTGCCTGACTACGTCTTCTTCGATCACAGCATCCATATCGCCAAAGGCGTCGGCTGCACGGAGTGTCATGGCCCAATCGGCGACATGCCGCTCACCTACAAGGCGACGACGCTCTACATGAGCTGGTGCCTCGCCTGCCACCGCAATCCGGCGCCGCATCTGCGCCCGCGCAACGCGGTGTTCGATCCGCACTGGCACCGCACCGCCGCCACCCCCTCGGGCCAGCAGCTCATGGCGCTCTACCACATTCATCCGCAGACCCTCACCGACTGCTCGGTATGCCACCGATGAGCGACGACCCCGACCGGAGCCGTGGCGGGCGACGCGGATCCATCTTCTGGCGGCGCATCGAGGAGCTGGCGGACTCGCCGGATCTGCTCGAGCGCGCACGTCGTGAGTTTCCCTCGTTCGCGGCTCTGGCGGAAGGATCGGTGGATCGGCGCCGATTCCTGCAGCTGACGGCCGCTTCGATGGCCTTGATGGGCCTCACCGCCTGCGGACTCGAGGTGGCGCCGCGCGATCGGCAGCCTTACGTCGAGCAGCCCGCCGGCATCGTTCCCGGCCGGTGGCGTTACTTCGCAACCGCCACCGCGCTGCAGGGCTACGGCACGGGCGTGCTCGTCAAGCATGAGATGGGGCGGCCGCTGAAAATAGAGGGGAATCCCGATCACCCCGCGAGTCTGGGCGCGACCAGCGCGATCGGACAGGCCTCGATACTCGAGCTTTACAATCCCTTCCGCGCGGACACCCTGACGCGGGAGGAGGCCATCGCGCCCTGGTCCGCCTTCACAACCGCCGTCAGCGAGCGGCGGCAGCGATTGCTCGCCAGCCGCGGACGCGGGCTGGCGTTGCTCACCGGGACCGTGACCTCACCCACTCTGCTCGCGCAGATCGGCGAGCTGCGGCGCGACTATCCGCAGCTCGACTGGTACCAGTGGGAAGCCATCGATCGCGAGCCGGCGCGAGCCGGCGCACGGCTCGTGTACGGCCGTCCGGTCGACCTGCTGCCCGATTTTGGCCGCGCCGATGTGATCCTCGCCGTCGAGAGCGACTTCCTCGAGTCCGCACCCGGTCATCTGCGCTTCGCGCGGGACTTCGCCTCGCGGCGCCGCGCAGTAGAGGTGAAGGCGCGGATGAGCCGCCTGTATGCGCTCGAGAGCACGCCCACACTCGCAGGTGCGAAAGCCGATCACCGGCTTGCGCTCACTCCAGTCGCGATCGAGGCGGCGATGCGGCGGCTCGCCGGCATGTTGGGCGCCGGTCCTGCGGACTGGTCCCACGGCGCCGATCCACAGGCGAAGGCGCTCGATGCGATTGCCGCGGACCTCCGCCGGGCTCAGGGCCGCGCTCTCGTACACGTCGGCGCCGCCCAAACGGCGACGGTCCACGCTCTCGCCGCGGCCATCAATCACGCGCTCGGCGCCTACGGGCAGACGCTCTCGCTGATCGAGCCGGTCGCGCCGCCGCCCCAGGCTGGAGCTGCGCTGAGTGATCTCACGGATGCGATCGCGCACGGCAGCGTCGACACGCTGATCATCCTCGCGGATAACCCGGTGTACGCAGCTCCGGCCGATCTGGAGTTCGCGCGCGCGCTGCGGACTGTCCCCTTCTCCGTCTATCTGGGCGAGTACGCCGACGAGACCGCCGAGGCCGTCCACTGGCACGTGCCGCGCGCGCACGAATACGAGGCATGGAGCGACGTACGTGCGTTCGACGGCACGATCAGCATCCAGCAACCACAGATGCTTCCTCGTGGGGAGCGCCATTCGGCGCACGAGCTCCTGGCCCTGCTGTCGGGTCAGATCAGCGCTGATGGACGGGCGATCGTGCGCGAGCACTGGCAGACACGAGCCCAGGAAGCGGCCATCCCGGATTTTGACTCCTACTGGATGGAAGCACTGCGCATCGGCATCGTACGCGACACGGCCGCCAGACCGATCGAGGTCCAGCCGCGCGCCGATCTTGCGCGCTCGCTCGAGCCGGCTGGCGGCGCGGCCGTCCGCGCCGATGAGCTCACGGCTCTCTTTCGCCCTGACATTTATCTCTGGGACGGACGATTCGCCGACAACGGCTGGCTGCAGGAGATGGGCCGGCCGTTCACGCGCCTCACCTGGGACAACGCCGTGCTTCTGAGTCCGCGCACCGCGCGCCGGCTCGGCCTCGATACCGCCGACCGGGTAGAGGTCGAGCTCGGCGGCCGGCGCGTCCAGGCACCCGTCTGGGTACTGCCTGGCCAGGCCGACGATTGCGTGACGCTGCCGCTCGGCTACGGCCGGCGGCGCACGGGGCCGGTCGGCGAAGGCGTTGGATTCAACGCCTTCGAGCTGCGCACCCGGGCGATGCTCTGGCAGGGGCAGGGCGCCGTGCTGCGCAAGCTCGACGGGCGGTACGAGTTGGCGGTGATCCAGCACGAAGGGCGCACGCTGGGCCGCGATCTCGTCCGCGAAGGCACGCTGGCCGAATTCCTGAAGAATCCGGAGTTTCTCCATTACGGCCCGGCCGCCGAGTCGCTGTACCCGCGTTATCCGTATCCCGGCATCGCCTGGGGCATGAGCATCAACCTCGATGCCTGTATCGGCTGCCACGCCTGCGTCACGGCCTGCCAGGCCGAGAACAACAGCCCGGTGGTGGGCAAGACCGAGGTCTGGCGCAACCGCGAGATGCACTGGCTGCGCATCGACCGCTATTACGAAGGTCCGCTCGAGAATCCCGCGCTGGTGTTCCAGCCCGTGCCCTGCATGCAGTGCGAGAACGCGCCCTGCGAAGTGGTCTGCCCGGTGCATGCGACGGTCCACGACTCGCAGGGCGTCAACGTCATGGTCTACAACCGCTGCGTCGGCACCCGGTTCTGCTCCAACAACTGTCCCTACAAGGTCCGGCGGTTCAATTTCTTCGACTACACCGCCTCGGATCCGCGGCCGCGCGAATCGTGGAATCCAGAGGTGACCGTGCGAGCCCGCGGCGTCATGGAAAAGTGCACCTACTGCGTGCAGCGTACGCGCATCGCAATGATCGCCGCAGACCGGGACGACCGCAGGATCCGCGACGGGGAGGTCGTGACCGCCTGCCAGCAGGCGTGTCCCACCGAGGCCATCGTCTTCGGCGATCAGAACGATCCGCAGAGCGCGGTCGCCCGCCGCAAGGCGAGCCCGCTCGACTACGCCATGCTCGGCGAGCTCAACACCCGGCCGCGGACCACGTACGAAGCGCTGATCCGCAACCCCAACCCGGCGCTCGGCGATGAAGAGGAGGGCGGGCATGCCTGAGCATGCGGCGGAGCTCGGCTACGATGGTCCGGTGATCGGACCGGAGCAGGACTTCTCCTCCGTCAGCACCACCCTCAGCGATCTGGTGCTCGAGAGGCCGACGCCGCGCTGGTGGTACATCGGCGCGGGCATCTCCGGCGCGGGTTTCGTACTGTTCGTCATCGCCTGCCTCTGGACCTTCGTGGGCGGCGTCGGCGTCTGGGGCGTCAATATCCCGGTTGCCTGGGGCTTCGCGCTCGCGAATTACGTGTGGTGGATCGGTATTGCAAGCGGTGGCACGTTCATCTCCTCGCTTTTCTACCTGATCGGCTCCGACTGGCGCAACGGCGTCAATCGCACCGCGGAGACAATGACGCTGTTCGCCGCCGCCGCCGCCGGCATGATGCCGATCCTGCACCTCGGCAGGCAGGGCCTCTTTTACTGGCTGTTCCCATACTCCACGGTGATGGGCATCTGGCCGCAGTTCCTCAGCCCGCTGCTGTGGGATTTTTTCGCGCTGCTCTGCTACGTCCTCACTTCGATCGTCTTCTGGTACATCGGTTTGATTCCCGACTGCGCGACGCTGCGCGACCGGGCGACCAAGCGCTGGCAACAGGTTTTCTACGGCATCCTCGCGCTCGGCTGGCGTGGCTCCGCGCGCGACTGGCACAGCTACAAGGCCACCTATCTCATCATGGCCGGCATCATGGCGCCGATGGTCGTGTCGGTGCACAGCATCGTCGGCCTCGATTTTGCGGCGGGACTCATCGCGGGCTGGCATTCGACGCAGTGGCCGCCTTACTTCTTCATCGGCGCGCTCTACTCCGGCTGGGCCGTCGTGCTCGCGCTCATGATCCCGCTGCGCCGGTTCTACTCGCTCGAGCGGATCGTCACCGAGCGCCATCTCGATGTCATAGCGAAGCTCATGCTGGCAACGGGGCTGATGCTCGCATACTGCTATCTGCTGGAAGCGATGGAGCCGTTCTATACCGGCGACAAGGCGAAGATAACCGAATACCTGGGCAGCGCCTTCGGCCACTACGGGGCGACGTTCTGGGCTCGCAACACGCTCAACATCTTCGTGCCGCAGCTGCTGTGGCTGCCGCTGATTCGCCGCAACAAGATCGCGCTCGAGCTGATCTCGATCGGCATCGTCGCCGGCATGTGGATCGAGCGCTACAACTTCGTCGTCAGCGCGCTGGCGCAGGACTACATCCCCTCCAAGTGGGGCTGGTTCGGCGGCACGTTCTGGGATTGGGCGATTCTGGTCGGCTCGGCGGGGATGGCGATGTTCGGCTTCTTCGCCTTCATCCGCCTGTTGCCGGTGGTGTCGATGTTCGAGATCCGCGAGATCATCCACAAGCGCCGCGGGGCTTCCCGGTGAGCGTCGCTTCGCGAACGCGCGGCCCGGAGGGCCCAGGGCCGGGGCCTCCCAGCAGCCAGCAGCCTTTCTATGGCCTGATCGGCGAGTTCCGCGAGAGCGCGCAGGCGGCCGCGGTCGCGCGGGAGCTGCACGGGTCGGGGTTCGAGCGCTGGGACGTCTACGGCCCCGCGCCACTGGAGGACATCGAGCGCGCCACCCCGGATCGCCGCGGCACCTTCATCACCGCGATCATGTTCACGGCGGCGATCGTCGGCGGCTGCTGGGGTTTTTTCCTGCAGTACTGGGACGCCGTCATCGCCTTCCCGATCAATGTCGGCGGCCGCCCGCTCAACGGCTGGACGGGGTTCGTCCCTTCAGCGTGGGAGATCTGCGCCCTGTTCACGGTGTACTTCGGATTCTTCGCGTTCCTGGCCACCTGCCGGCTGCCGCGCCTGCATCAACCCATCTTCGCCGCGCCGCGCTTCGAGCGCGCGACGCAGGACCGGTTCTTCGTCTGCGTCGAGGCCACGGATGCGCAGTATGACGCCGGGCGCGTGCGTGCAGTGTTCGCTCGCCATGGCGTCATCGAGTCCTCCGAGGTTCCGGCGTGAGCGGCAGAGGCTGCTTGCATTCAGGGGGGCGGCCTCTGGTGCGGGCCGCAGGGCTCGGGGCGCTCTGCGCGTTGATGGCCGCTGGCTGCGACAACATGGCGAACCAGCCGAAGGTCAATCCCTATGAGGTGTATCACGAGTCGCCGCAGCAGCTGCCGCCGATGCGCAATCCGCCGGGCACCGTCGCGCGCGGACAGCAGTCGGAGCCGCCGCCGCCGCCCGTCACGATGGCGCTGCTCGAGCGGGGGCGCCAGCGATTCAACATCGACTGCTCGGTCTGTCATGGATTCGCCGGCTTTGCCGACGGGATGGTCGTGCAGCGCGGCTTCCCGGCACCGCCGTCCTATCACATCGATCGGCTGCGCAAAGCGCCCATTCAGCATTTCTACGATGTGATCAGCAACGGTTACGGCGTGATGTACTCCTATGCGCAGCGCGTCTCGCCCGCGGATCGCTGGGCCATCATCGCGTACATCCGGGCCCTGCAGGCGGCCGAGGATGTGCCGGTGTCACAGCTCACGCCTGTTGAGCGGGCGGCTCTGAAATGAGCCTCGATC
>DASYGA010000249.1:0-3334 GCA_036000265.1 Steroidobacteraceae bacterium
GGGTTGTCGACGCGGAAGATGCGCACACCCTGCGCAATCCAGAACTCGAACACGCTCTTCAGCTCCGTCCAGAGCGCCTGCCAGTCATCGCACTCGAACCAGAAAGGGTAGATGTCCTGGTACTTCTTCGGCGGGTTCTCCGCATACTGCACCGAGCCGTCGGGGCGCTTCAGGAACCACTCCGGATGCTGCCGCACGTACGGATGATCGGGCGCACACTGGAAGGCGATGTCGAGGGCGATCTCGAGCCCCAGTGCGCCGGCGCTTGCGAGCAACCGCTGAAAATCCTCCAGCGTGCCCAGGCGCGGATGCACGGCCTTGTGTCCGCCCTCGTGGCTGCCGATCGCCCAGGGGCTGCCGGGATCGTTGGGTGCCGCGCCGGTGCGATTGTTGGGGCCTTTGCGCTCGATCTGGCCGATCGGGTGGATGGGCGGCAGATACAGCACGTCGAAGCCCATCGAGGCGATGTCGGGCAGAAGCGCCGCGACGTCCGCCAGCGTCCCGTGCTCGCCGGGGCGCGATGCAGCCGAGCGCGGAAACACCTCATACCAGCTCGAGAAGCGCGCCTTGCGGCGGTCGACCTCGATGACCAGCGGCGGCTCGCGGCGCTCGATGAGCTGCGGGTCGGGGCTGCGCCGGGCGAGCTCGTGCAGCGCATCGCTCTGCGCCAGAACCGCCCGCTCGTCGCGATCGCGAGTGCGATTGGTGAGGGCGTGAGCCCACTCCTGCAAGCGCCGCGCGTCCGGTTCCGACATGCGCCGCGCGTGCGCGAGGGCCAACGCCGCACCCTGCTGCAGGTCCATCTCGATGTCCTGTTCCGCCTGGTGTTTCTTGGCCAGTCCCCGCCGCCAGCTCTCGAGATGGTCGACCCACGCCTCGACGGTGAAAAGGTAACGGCCGACCGCCTGGACGGTGAACCGCGCCTGCCAGCGATCGTTGCCGAGGAAGCTCATCGGCATTCCGTGCCACTGCGCTTCGCTCTCGTGCCGATACAACACCGAGGCGGCAACCGCATCGTGACCGTCGGCGAACACATCCGCCTCCACGGCGACGGAGTCGCCCAGCACACGCCTTGCGGCAAAGCGGCCGCAGTCCACCTGCGGGGTCAGGTCTTCGATGACGACGCGCGCCTTGGACATCAGCCGACCTCCGAGCCCGGAATGTCAGTCGGGCGTCAGGACGACCGCGGCGAGCGGCGGCAGGCGCAGCGCGAGGGAATGAGGCATCCCGTGCGACGGCAGGGGCGAAGCTTCCATGCCACCGAAGTTGCCGCTGCCGCTGCCGCCGTAATCGGTCGCGTCGCTGTTCAGGCGCTCCCGCCACCAGCCGCCGCGAGGCACGCCAATGCGATAATTGTCCCTCGGCACAGGTGTGAAGTTACAGGCGATCAGCGCGACCTCGCCCGCCGTCCGCCCCTTGCGCAGATAGATGATCACGCTCTGATCGGAGTTGTTGCAGTCGATCCACTGAAACCCGTCCGGCGCGAAGTCGCGCTGGTAAAGTGCCGGGGTCGTCCGATAGAACTGATTGAGGTCGCGCACCCAGCGGCGCAGTCCCTCGTGCAGAGGAAACTGCAGCACGTGCCATTCCAGGCTCTCGTCGTGCTGCCACTCGCGCCGCTGCCCGAATTCCCCGCCCATGAAGAGGAGCTTCTTGCCCGGATGCGTCCACATGTACCCATAGAGCAGCCGCAGCGAGGCGAACTGCTGCCATTCATCGCCCGGCATCTTGCCGATCAGGGAGCCCTTGCCGTGCACCACCTCGTCGTGGGAGAGCGGCAGCACGAAGTTCTCGCTGAACGCGTACCAGATGCTGAAGGTGAGCTGGTTCTGCTGGTACTTGCGGAACACCGGATCGGTCTGCAGGTACTTCAGCGTGTCGTGCATCCAGCCCATGTTCCATTTGAGTCCGAAGCCGAGGCCGCCCAGGTACGTCGGCCGCGAGACCATCGGCCAGGCGGTGGATTCCTCCGCGATGGTCTGCGTATCGTGATGATCGCGATAGACGGCGAGGTTCATCTGCTTGACGAACTCCACGGCCTGCAGGTTCTCGTTGCCGCCGAAGCGGTTCGGGATCCACTCGCCGGCGCGCCGCCCGTAGTCGAGATAGAGCATGGAGGCCACCGCGTCCACCCGCAGGGCGTCGATGTGATAGGTGTCGAGCCAGAAGAGCGCGCTGCTCGCCAGGAAATTGCGCACCTCCGCGCGGCCGTAGTTGAAGATCGAGCTGTTCCACTCCGGGTGGAAGCCCTGGCGCGGATCGGCGTGCTCGTAAAGATGCGTGCCGTCGAAATAGGCGAGCCCGTGCTCATCGCTCGGGAAATGCGACGGCACCCAGTCAAGGATCACGCCGATGCCCCGCCGGTGGAGGTGATCGACCAGGTACATGAAGTCCTGCGGCGTGCCGTAGCGGGCGCTGGGGGCGAAAAAGCCGGTGACCTGATATCCCCAGGAGCCGTAGAACGGATGCTCCATGACGGGCAGCAGCTCCACGTGCGTGAAGCCCATCTCCACCGCGTAATCGCCGATCGCGTGTGCGAGCTCCCGATAGGTCAGCCAGCGGTTGTGCTCGTCGGGAACGCGCCGCCAGGAGCCGAGGTGCAGCTCGTAGATCGACCAGGGGGCATCGAGGGCATTCACCCCGCCGCGGCCGGCCATCCATTGCCCATCGCCCCACTGGTACGAGAGGTCCCACACCACCGAGGCCGTGCGCGGCGGTGTCTCGCAGTAGACGGCGAACGGATCCGCCTTGTCGACGGTGTAGCCCCCGAGCCGCGAGACTATGTGATACTTGTAGACCGCGCCCGGGCGCACCGCGGGGACGAAGCCTTCCCAGATGCCGGAGGAGTCGGAGCGGACCGTCAGCGGATGGGTCTTTGGATTCCAACCATTGAAATCTCCCACCACCGACGCGCTGGCGGCGTTCGGTGCCCATACGGAGAAATGGGTGCCCTGCTCGTGATCGGGGCTGCGCGGCACGAGGTGCGCCCCGAGCTTCTCGTAGGCGCGCACGTGCGTGCCTTCGCGAAAGAGGTAGATGTCTTGATCGGTGAGCAGCACTTGGCGAGTGTAGCAATTACCATACCCGAATGCCGCAATCCATTGTCATAGCCCATCGCGGCGCGAGCGGGTACGCGCCGGAGCATACTCTGGTCTCGTATTTCATCGCCATCGAGCAGGGTGCCGACTACATCGAGCCGGACCTCGTCATGACGCGCGACGCAGTGCTGGTGGCCCGGCACGAGAACGAGATCGGCGGCACGACCGATGTCGCCAGGCGCAGCGAATTCGCCGACCGCCGCACAACCAAGATCATCGACGGGATCGGCGTCACC
>DASYGA010000281.1:0-24569 GCA_036000265.1 Steroidobacteraceae bacterium
AAGGCCGACCTCGGGGCGCGCCTGCCGGCGCTGCGCGCGGCCCTGGGCGCCGCCGAGCTGCTCTATCTCGGCACGTGCAACCGCGTCGAGCTGCTCTTCGCCACCCAGGTTGAGCCTGCGGGCGATCTGCGCGCGGCCGCCCTCGAGCAGCTGAGCGGATCCCCTTCCCGGCCGGGGGAAGCCTCGCGGCTGCTGCGGGCCTGGGCCGGCGAATCGGCCCTGGAGCACGTCCTGCTGCTGGCCTGCGGGCTGGATTCCGCGCAGGCAGGCGAGCGGGAGATCGCCGCGCAGCTGCGGGCCGGATGGGACACCGCGCGCGCCGCCGGGACCAGCGGCCCGATGCTCGATCGGCTGGTGGGCGAGGCGCTCGCCACCGCTAACCGGGTGCGCAAGCTGCAGATCGCAGCGGCCGCCCCGTCTCTTGCGGACCTGGCCGCCGCTCGCATTCTGCAGCACCTTGGCGCCAGCCCCAGGGCCGTCGCCCTCATCGGGGTGTCACCAATGACACGCCGCTGCGGGCTGGCGCTGCACCGCGCTGGCGTACCGCTCCTCATCGTCAACCGATCGCTGGCGCCGGCCGCCGAGCTCGCGGCCAGCGTAGCGGGACGCGCGGTCTCGCTCGAGCAGTTCCGGGAAAACCCCGAAGCGATCGCCGCCCTGGTGCTGGCCGCCGGCGGCGGCGAGCCGGTGCTCGACGGGCGCGTATTGCGATTGCTGACCCAGGCCAAGGCCGACGTGCCGCTCGCCATAGACTTCGGGGTGCCGCCCAACGTGGATCCCGAGGAAGCACGCAGCGCCGGGATGATCAGGATCGGCATGAGCGACCTCGTGCAGGAGGTACAGGAGCGCCGCCTGACCGAGCTGCTGCGGCTGGCGCCAGTCCGCGCGGCCATCGACGAGCGGCTGACCCGCCTGCGCGACGAGATGGCCGCACGCGCCATCGGCCCGCAGCTGGCGCAGCTGCGGGACTCCTTCGAGCGCATCGCCGCCGATGAGCTCGAGCGGGCGCTGGCGCAGGAGCTGCGCGGCCTGGCGGCGGAACAGCGCGCCGCCGTGAATGATCTGGCCTCGCGGCTTGCGCACCGCCTGGCGCACCTGCCGATCGCCGGCCTGCGCGCCGCCGCGGCGCACGCCGGCCCCGAGGTCATGGAGGCATTCTTCAAAGAGGCGCGCCTGCATCGGGAGCTGCGCACGATGCGCCCCGCTGACGCGACGCCCGCACCGGCCGGCGAAGACCCACTACCATAGGAAGCCTCGAGATCAACCCCGCAAACATGAGCAGTCACTCACACGAGCCCAACGCGGCCGCGGCGTCACCGCGCTCGGCCCTTCTCTACGAGCGCGCCTGCCGGGTCATTCCCGGCGGCGTCAACTCCCCGGTGCGGGCGTTCCGCGCGGTCGGCGGCACGCCGCTTTTCTTCGTGAGCGGCCGCGGCGCCCATCTGACCGATGCCGACGGCCGGGAGTATCTCGACCTGGTGTGCTCCTGGGGGCCGCTCATTCTGGGTCACGCGCATCCGCAGGTCGTGGACGCCGTGGCACGAGCCTGCCATCAGGGAACGACCTTCGGCGCGCCCTGCCCGGGGGAAGTCGAGCTCGCGGAGCGCGTGGTCGCCTGCTATCCCGGGGTCGAGCAGGTGCGGCTGGTGTCCTCAGGCACGGAAGCGGTGATGAGCGCGATACGCCTGGCGCGCGCGTTCACCCACCGCGATCTCATCGTCAAGTTCTCCGGCTGTTATCACGGGCATGCGGACCACCTGTTGGTTGCGGCCGGCTCCGGCCTGGCGACTTTCGGCCGGCCTTCCTCCGCGGGCGTGCCGGAAGCCTTCACCGCCTGCACGCGCGTGTTGCCTCTGGATGACGAGGCGGCCCTGGACCAGCTCTTCGCCAGGGATGGGGAGCGGATCGCCGCAGTGATCATCGAGCCGCTGCCCGCGAACCACGGCCTGCTGCCGCAGCGACGGGAATTCCTCGAGCGGCTGCGCACGCTGACACGCGAGCGCGGCGCGCTGCTCATCTTCGACGAGGTCATCTCCGGCTTTCGCATCGCCCGCGGCGGCGCGGCCGAGAGGCTCGGCATCGTCCCGGACCTCGCCACCTTCGGCAAGGTGATCGGCGGCGGCATGCCCGTGGGCGGCTTCGCCGGCCCGCGGCGGATCATGGCGCGGCTTGCGCCCGATGGCGACACCTATCAGGCGGGGACTCTCTCCGGCAACCCGGTGGCGATGGCGAGCGGCATCGCCACCCTCGATGTGCTGGCCGCCGAGAGCGGCTGGGAGGCGCTCGAGGCACTCGGCGCGCAGCTCGAGAAGCTGCTGCAGCCGGTGCTGCGCCAGGCGCCCTTTCCCATGCACCTGGTGCGCGTCGGCTCGCTCTTCTGGCTGTGCCTGCACGAGAGCGGCGCGCCGCGCACCGCCGCGACTCTCTCGGACAAGGCAGTGGCGCGCTACGCGGCGCTCTTTCACGCGATGCTGGCCGAGGGAATCTATCTGCCGCCGTCGGCCTACGAAGCCTGCTTCCTCTCCCTCGCGCACACGGCCGCGGACCTCGAGCGCCTGGCGCTCGGCCTGCGCCGCGCGCTCGGGACCTTGCGCTGACAGCCGACAGATGAAGGCACCGCGCGTATTCCAGCTCACCGCGCTCGCCCTGGTGCTGGTGTCGGCCGTGGAAGTCGGCTGGTGGTTGCTCGACCAGCACCGCTTCGCGGTCGACAAGGTGCGCGAGATGCACCAGGTCTATGCGCAGCAGGTGATCGCCGGACAGGCGCTGCTCGATGCGGGTACATCCGCGGCACGCGTGCATGCGTTGTTGCCGGCTGTCATCGTGACAAAGAATCAACGGGCGGCACTGACCCCCGATGTCGACCGGCAGCTTCTCGCCGAGGAGCATCGGCACATCGCGCAATACGCGTGGGAAGGTTCATTCTTCATCATCGCACTGGCCGCATGCATCGCGGTGATCGCGCGCGCGTTGCGCGCGGAAACCCATGTCATCCAGGAGCAGGAGAGCTTCCTCGCGCTGGTCTCGCATCAATTCAAGACGCCGCTCGCCAGCCTGCAGCTGTCGCTCGAGACCATGGCGATACGGCCGCTGTCGCCCGAGCACCTGCGGGCCCTGACTGATCGCATGCTGAGCGACCTCGGGCGCATGGAGGGCATGGTGACGCACATCCTGGAGAGCATGCGGCTCGATCGCGGCCGGATCGATCTGCGGCCGGAGCCGGTCGACCTGGGTGCCGCGCTCGGACGCGTGGTCGCGGGCCTGGAGGCGCGGTCCGCCAAGGACCACGTCACCGTCGGCGCCGACATCGAGCACGGGCTGCAGGTGTTGGCCGACCCGATGGCCCTCGATGTCGTGCTGCGCAATATTCTGGAGAACGCGCTCGCGGCGGTTGCGCCGGTCGGCGGCGGCAACATCGTCCTCACGGGCCGAAGGACGACAGCCGGTGAGATCGAGCTCACCGTGCGCGACAGCGGCGTCGGCTTCCGGCCTGCGGATGCGGCCCGGCTGTTCCAGAAGTTCACCCGGCTGCATCCCGGCGGCGGCGGCAGCCATTTCGGCACCGGCCTCGGCCTCTACATCGTGCGGCGGCTCATGCAGCTCGCCGGCGGCCGGGTCAGCGCCCAGAGCGCGGGCATCGGCCAAGGCGCGAGCTTCGTGCTGACATGGCCCGCGAGCGAGCTGCCCGAGACCCGTACGGCCGCCGCGGCGGCCGGCGGCGAGCAGCTGGCCGCACGGCGGGAGCAGTCGTGAACAAAACGAGTCTACCCGGCGCATCCACGGGTCTCGGCCCCGCGGGCCCGCCCGGCGACAGCCGGCCCCAGGATGGGCCGAGCGGCGGCGCCGCGCCGCAGCACACGCACCGCATCCTGGTGGTGGAGGACGACCCGCATCTCGCCGCGGGCGTGGTCGAGAACCTGCGCGCGGAGGGCTATGAAGTCGCTGCCGTGGCGAGCGGGCGGCTCGCCCTGGAATGGCTGGAGGCAAACTCCTGCGGGCTGGTGCTGCTGGATGTCATGTTGCCAGAGATCGACGGCTTCACCGTCTGCCGCACGCTGCGCGAGCGCAAAGATAACACTCCGGTGCTTTTCCTCACGGCGCGCGGCGACCCTGCCGACCGTGTGCGCGGGCTGGAGGTGGGCGGCGACGATTACCTCGCGAAGCCGTTTCACCTGCGGGAGCTGCTGCTGCGGGTGAAGGCCATCCTGCGCCGCTGGGATTGGTACCAGAGCGCCTCGGCCGCTGACGGAGCGGTGCTGCGCTTCGGCGGCAACGAGGTCGACTTTCGCGCCTTCCGCGCCCGCTCCTGGAACGGCAGCGCGCAGGAGCTCACCGAGAAGGAGGCGATGATTCTCAAGGTGCTGGCCGAGCGGCCGGGGGAGATCGTCTCGCGCGAGGATCTCCTCGAGCGGGTCTGGGGCTACGACGTGTTTCCCTCGACACGCACCGTGGATAATTTCATCCTGCGCCTGCGCAAGCGCTTCGAGCGCGATCCGGCCGACCCGCGGCACTTCCTCACCGTCTGGGGCGTCGGCTATCGCTTCATCGCCGGGGGTGAGCCGTGAGCCTGCGGATCGGAACTCGCGCTTCCGCGCTCGCCCTGTGGCAGGCCCGGCACCTCGAGAGTTTGATTCGCGCGCTGCCCGGCGCGCCGGCGGTGGAGTTGGTTCCCATCGCCACGACCGGCGATCTGCGCGCCGACGTGCCCCTGTGGGCCGTGCGCGGCCGCGCCTTCTTCACCAAAGAGATCGATCGCGCATTGCTCGACGGCAGGATCGACATCGCCGTACACAGCCTGAAGGACCTGCCGACGGCGATGGAGCCGGGCCTGGCGCTCGCCGCGGTCCTCACGCGCGAGGACCCGCGCGATGCCCTGGTCAGCCGCACGGGTGCCGCACTGTCGCAGTTGCCACCCGGCGCGCGGATCGGCACCAGCAGCCTGCGGCGCCGTGCTTTCCTCACCCGCGCCCGCGCGGACCTGACACTGCTCGAGCTGCGCGGCAACGTCCCGACACGGCTCGAGCGCCTCGACCAGGGCGGCTACGACGCCATCGTGCTCGCGGCCGCCGGGCTGAAGCGCCTCGGGCTGGATTCCAGGATCACGCAACACCTGCCGCCGGAGGAGTTTCCGCCGGCCGTCTCGCAAGGCGCCATCGGCGTCTGCACGCGGGCAGACGACCGGCGCTCATCCGAGTGGTTGCAACAGCTGGATCATCCTATGACGCGTCTGGCTACCACGGCCGAGCGCGCGCTGCTGGAACGCATCGAAGGCGGATGTCAGGTACCGCTCGGCGCCCTGGCCACGGTCAGCCGCTCCGGCATCCACCTGCACGCGGCCGTGTGTGCGCTCGATGGCTCGCAGCTGCTGAGCGCGAGCGGCGACGCGCCGCCGACACAGGCAGCGGCGGCGGCACTCGGGGTGCAGCTGGCCGCGGAGTTGCTCGCCCGCGGCGCGGGCAGCCTCATCGCCGCGGAGCGCGCGATCCAGGGCCGCGCGGAGGCGCCATGACAAAATCGTCGGGAACGATTTTACTCGGCCCATCCATGGACCTCGGCCCTACGGGCCCGCCCGGCGATAGCCGGCCCCGCACGGGCGAGGCCCAGGATGGGCCGAGCAACTCTGCCATGGAGACTCGCAACTCGACGCTGCAGTCGAAGCCCGTGGTCGTGACGCGTGCGGAGGAGAGCGACGGCCCGCTATCGAAGGAGCTCCGGAGCCTGGGCCTGGAGGTGTTGGTGTGGGCCGCGGTGCGCGTGGTGCCGGCCGACACCGCGCGCCTGGATGAGGCGCTGAGCCGCGCGGATACTTTCGACTGGATCGTCTTCACCAGCCGCCACGCGGTCGCCGCCGTGACCGCCCGCCTGAGGATGCCGCCCGCGGGCGTGCGCACGGCCGCTGTCGGGCGCGCAACCGCCAGCGTGTTGCAACAGCACGGCTGGCCGGTCGACCTGCTGCCGGGCGAGCCGAGCGCTGCAGGCCTGGTCTCTGCGTTTGCCGCGTCCGGATCGGCCCGGGGGGCACGGATGCTCTACCCGGCAAGCTCTCGCGCACTGCCCACCCTCGGCGCTGGCCTGACGCAACTCGGTGCGGAGGTAACAACCGTCGAGGCCTACCGTACGGTATCCGGCAACACACTCGATGTGGAGAACTGCCGCTCCTGGATCGCGCGCCAGGGTGTAGGCGCGGTAACGTTCGCCAGTCCATCCGCGGTCGCGGAGCTGGAGGACGCGCTGGGCAAGGAGGATTTCGCGCGACTGCTCGCCGCCGCCCCCGCGATCGCCATCGGACCCACCACCGCACGCGCGCTGGCGGAGCGCGGCCACACCCCCACGCTGGCAGAGTCCGCCACGCTGCGCGGCCTGGCGCACACCAGCCTGCAAGCCCTTCGCTCAGGCCCCATTTCCCGGACGCGTCGTGCTCCGCGCCCCTGAGCACGGCATTGGTCATGAGGTACCCATGAGTCATCCAGCAATGAGACCCCGCCGGACACGTCAGTCGGACGCGTGGCGGCGGATGGTGCGCGAAACCAGGCTCTCGCCGCACGCCCTCATCTATCCCTTGTTCGCAGTCCCGGGCCGGGGCGTGCGGCATCCCGTCTCCAGCATGCCCGGGGTATCCCAGTTATCCGTGGACGAGCTGGCGAAGGAGGCGAAGGCCGCGGCCGCGACGGGTGTTCCGGCGGTCCTGCTCTTTGCCGCGCCGACGGAGAAGGATCCGCGCGCAAGCGCCGCGCTCGACCCCAAAGGATTGGCCGCGCAGGCCATCGCCGCCGTCAAGGACGCATGTCCGGACCTCCTGGTGTGGGCCGACGTCTGCCTCTGCGGCGCGACGGATCACGGGCACTGCGGCCATGTGCTGCCTGGCGGCGCGATCGACAACGACACGTCGGTCGAGACGCTTGCGCAGGTGGCGCTGAATTACGTGCGAGCGGGTGCAGACGCTGTCGCGCCCAGCGACATGATGGACGGACGGGTGCAGGCAATGCGTCGCCTGCTGGATCGCGAGGGACACGCGATGACTCCTATTGTTTCATATGCGGCCAAATACGCCTCTTCTTTCTACGGACCGTTTCGCGAAGCAGCCGAATCGGCCCCGGCATTTGGCGACCGGCGCTCGTACCAGATGGATCCGGCGAACGTCCGGGAAGCGCTGCGGGAAGTGCTGCTCGATGTCGAGGAAGGAGCGGATCTGGTCATGGTGAAGCCGGCAGGGCCTTACCTGGACGTGATTCGCCAGGTGCGGGACACGGTGCAGGTGCCCGTCGTCGCCTACCAGGTGAGCGGCGAGTACAGTCTCATCAAGGCCGCGGCGGAGCGCGGCTGGATCAACGAGCGGGCAGCGGTGCTCGAGACGCTCACCGGCATCCAGCGTGCGGGAGCGGATCTCATCATCACCTACTATGCGCCGGAAGTGGCGCGCTGGCTGGCCGGCACATGAGCGGCCGCGCCGGCGAGCCGCCGTTCCTCGCTGCCTGCCGCGGCCAGCCGGTCGCGCATACGCCGATCTGGATCATGCGCCAGGCCGGCCGCTACCTGCCGGAATACCGGCGGGTGCGCTCGCAGGCGGAGTTCGCCAAGCTGCTGCGCAGCCCCGAGCTCGCCGCGGAGGTCACCCTGCAGCCGCTGCGCCGCTTCCCGCTGGACGCCGCCATCCTCTTCAGCGACATCATGACGCCGCTCACGGGAATGGGCGTGGATCTGTCCTTCGAGCCGGGACCGGTGGTCCGCGAGCCGATCCGGACCGAGGCCGCGATCGAGGCTCTGGCGCCGCTGGTCCCGGAGCGCGACGTGCCCTTCGTGCTCGAGTCGATCCGGCTGGTGCGCGCGGGCTTGCCGTCCGGCGTGCCGCTCATCGGCTTCGCCGGCGGCCCGTTCACGCTGCTCTGCTACCTCGTCTGCGGGCGGCCCTCCAAGGAATTCGGGCCTGCGCGCTCGTTCCTCTACTCGAGCCCGGCAGCGGCCGAGCGCCTGCTCGCCCGGCTGGCCGATGCCATGGCCGTCTACCTGAGTGCCCAGGCTGCCGCCGGAGCGCAGGCGCTGATGCTGTTCGAGTCGTGGGCGGGACTGCTGGCGCCGCGCGAGTTCGAGCGGTTCGCGCTGCCGGCCGTGCGCCGGACGGTGGCGGCGCTGCAGGGCAATGGAGTGCCGCTGATCTACTACGTGAATCAGGGCTCGGCGCTGATGGAGAGTGTCGCCGGCCTCGACGTCGATGTGATCGGTGTCGACTGGCGCTCGCCGCTCGATGCGGTGCGGCGCAAGTTGGGTCCCGGAAAGGCCGTGCAGGGCAACCTCGATCCGGCGGCGCTCTTCGCCGCGCCGCAGGATCTGCGGCAGCATGCCGCAAGGGTGCTCGATGCGGCCGGCGGCGCACCGGGGCACATCTTCAACCTGGGACACGGCATCTGGCCGGAGACCGATCCGGACGCGGTGGCGCGGCTCGTCGATTACGTGCACGAGCGTGCCTTGCCACCCGCGAGCGCCGCGGCGGGCGCAACTTGAGCGGACTCTCGGGGAGCGGATTCGAGCAGACCGCGACGGTATGGTTTCGCGAGCTGCAGGCACGCCTGTGCGCGGCTTTCGAGGCGTTCGAGCCGCAATGCCGCTTCGAGGCGCGCAGCTGGAGCCGGCCGGAGGGGCACCGGCTGCAGGGAGGCGGCGAGTCCCGGCTGCTGCGCGGAGCCGTGTTCGAGAAGGTCGGCGTGAACGTCAGCCAGGTGTGGGGGGAGCTCAGCGAGCAGGCGCGCAGCCAGGTGGCCGGTGCGGCGCAGTCCGGCGGCCGCTTCGTGGCGTGCGGCATCTCCCTGGTCGCACACATGTGCAATCCCTATGTCCCTGCCGTCCACCTGAACCTGCGCTACCTCGAGACCAGCTCCGCATGGTTCGGCGGCGGCTCGGACCTAACGCCGACCTTTCCCTTCGAGGAGGACACGGCGGACTTCCATGCCGCACTGCGGGCGGCCTGCGACAGCTATCGACCCGATGCGTACCGCCAGTTCAAGGAGTGGTGCGACCGGTACTTTTATCTGCCCCATCGGCGCGAGCCGCGCGGCGTGGGAGGCATATTCTTCGACGACCTCGCCAGCGGCGACACCGCAGCGGATTTCGCCTTCGTGCGGCAAGTGGGGGAGGCTTTCCTCGATGTCTATCCGAAGATCGTCGCACGCCGCAAGGACATCCCCTTCGATGAGGCCGCCCGGGAGCGGCTACTCGTGAAGCGCGGACGATACGTCGAGTTCAACCTCGTCTATGATCGCGGCACGAGATTCGGTTTTCAGACCGATGCGGACCCGGAGGCCTACCTCATGAGCCTGCCGCCGCTCGTCAGATGGTGAGCTCGAATGTTGAGGATGGGAATGCGGCTTGCAGCCCGCATGATCTAAAGTGCGCCCATGATCAGGATTTTTCTGCCGCTCATCTTGGCGGCCCTGGGATTCGCGGCAGCCTCCTGCAGCCAGTCGGTGGCGCCGTTCGCGCCGACCGAGGCTCCTGCGTCGGCGCAGCCGGCGTCGCATGGCGCCGCAGCGGCGGCGATGCCGAGTCCACCCGCGCCCAAGGATGTAGCTGCACCGCCCGTAGCCGCGCCCTCCGCAACGGCGCCCTCCGTAAACGTAAACGCACCCCCCGTAGCTGCTCCACCCGTAGCCACTCCGTCCGTCTCTGCTCCATCTGCTAAGCCGCAGGCCTCCGTCTCGCAACCCGCAGCGGCGGCCCCCAGCGCCGATACATCGATGCCGGTGGAGCGCCGCGCCTCGACCCTGATCGGCATGCCGGTGGTCTCGGCGGACGGCAGCCCGATCGGAGAGGTGAAGGACATCATCTTCGACCGCCACGGCCGGGCCACGCACCTGGTGATCTCCTCCAGCCCCGGCGGCAAGCTCACCGCGATGCCGTGGGACGCGGCCCTGGCGAGCATGAAGGACGGCCGCCTGGTGTTGGATGGCGCCAAGCTGCAGAGCGCTCCGGGGTTCACCTCGGATGCATGGCCGAACCTGGACGCTCCGAGTTGGAGCGCCGCGACCGACGCCTACTGGCGCAAGGCGGTGCGCGCGGCGATCGCCGCACATCCCGGCAATCCGATCGATTCCACCGCGAGGCAGCGCGGCCGCCGGGCGCGGGACGACGACGGCAACTAGGTGGCCGTCCGAGAGCGCGCCCACGCCGGCGGCTTCGCGGCCGCCCTCATCGACTGGCATGCACACCATGGCAGGCATGATCTGCCGTGGCAGCGCCACCGCACCCCCTATCGTGTCTGGGTGTCGGAGATCATGCTGCAGCAGACGCAGGTCGCGACAGTCGTCCCGTACTATGAGAGGTTCATGCTTCGCTTTCCCGCCGTCGGGGCGCTGGCCGCGGCGTCGCTCGATGACGTGCTGCATCTCTGGTCGGGGCTGGGTTACTACGCGCGGGCGCGCAACCTTCACCGCGCGGCGGTGCGCATCGCCGAGGAGCACGGGGGTAGATTCCCGCAAGCCTTTGAGGCGGTGGCCAGCCTGCCGGGCATCGGGCGCTCCACCGCGGGAGCGATCCTGGCGCTGAGCCGCGGCCAGCGGTTTCCCATTCTGGATGGCAACGTGCGTCGCGTGTTGTCGCGTCATTTCGGCGTGGAGGGCAGCACGTCGGATCGCGCGACGCTCGAGAAGCTGTGGAGCCTCTCTGACGAGTGCACGCCCGTCGAGAATGTCGACACCTACACGCAGGCTGTCATGGACCTCGGGGCGACTGTTTGCGTACGCCGCAATCCGTCGTGCGCCGCCTGCCCCGTCGCGTCGACCTGTGTCGCACGCCGGACCGGACGTCAGCACGAGCTGCCCGCGCCGAGGCCGGCAAGACCCCGGCGCCTGCGGCAGGTTTTCATGCTCGCCGCGGTGCGTGATGACGGAGACGTCCTCCTCCAACGGCGGCCGGAACGAGGTATTTGGGGCGGCCTCTGGTGCCTGCCCGAATTCGCGAGCGCGACGGCAGCCGCCGAGTATGCCCGGCATGCTCTGCGGGACCCCGCCGCCCGGCCGGTGCCGCTCGCCGCCGTCGAGCACGCGTTCACGCACTTCGACCTTGTCATCACGCCGCTCCTGGCTCATTGTTCCGGCAGCGTGGAGGCCGTGCCACTGGCCGTCCCTGGCGGGCGAGCCGACTCAGGAGGCGAGCGACCGGCCAGGATGGCCGGGCCGAAGGCCCTGCCGCCGACGGCGAGTGGACTGGCGCCTAACCAAGACGGTGCGCGGGCGCTCGCCGAAGGCACCCCGCTCGCCCTCTGGTACCGTGTGCGCGAGCCGGCGAATCTCGGCTTGCCGGCTCCCATCCGGCTGCTGCTGGAGCGGCTCGCGAGCGCGGCGGGAGCGCAGGCGCAATTGTTCGATTGACTGGAGAATGACCGTGGCCCGAATGGTGCAGTGTGTGATGCTGAAGCGCGAGGCGCCGGGCTTCGACCGGCCGCCCTACCCCGGCGAGCTCGGCCGGCGCATCTACGAGAGTGTCTCGCGCGAGGCCTGGCCGCGCTGGCTGCAGCATCAGACGATGCTGATCAACGAGTACCGCCTGACGCCGATCGAGCCCAAGGCGCGTAAATTCCTCGAGGCGGAGATGGAGAAATTCTTCTTCGGCGGCGGCTCGAGCAAGCCCGAGGGCTACAAGGCCCCCGGAAGCGAGGACTGAGATCCGACATGGCGCCGACGATGCCCCCCACCCTCCATCCCCGCCTGCGCGAGGTCACCGAGCGCATCCGCGAGCGTAGTCGCGAGCCCCGTGCCGCGTACCTGGAGCGCATGAGCGCGCAGGCCGACGGCGAGCCGGCTCGCAGGCGTCTCTCCTGCACCAACCTGGCGCACGGATTCGCGGCATCCGCGGCTGCCGACAAGCAGGCGCTGAAGGAGCTGCGCTGGCCGAATCTCGCCATCGTCACTGCCTATAACGACATGCTGTCGGCGCATCAGCCCTTCGAGCGCTTTCCCGGCTTGCTGCGCGCGGCCGCGCGCGATGCCGGCGCCACTGCGCAGGTCGCGGGCGGCGTGCCCGCCATGTGCGATGGCATCACTCAAGGCCAATCCGGCATGGAGCTGTCGCTCTTCAGCCGCGACGTGATCGCCATGTCGACGGGCATCGCTCTGTCGCACGGCATGTTCGATGCCGCGCTCTGCCTCGGCGTCTGCGACAAGATCGTGCCGGGCCTGCTCATCGGCGCGCTCTCCTTCGGCCAGCTGCCGGCGCTGTTCGTGCCGGCCGGTCCCATGCCCTCGGGAATTCCCAACAAGGAAAAGGCGCGCATCCGCCAGCTCTTCGCCGAAGGCAGGGTGGGGCGCGATGCGCTGCTCGAGTCGGAAGCCGGGAGCTACCACTCCGCCGGCACGTGCACCTTTTACGGCACCGCCAACAGCAATCAGATGCTGATGGAAGTGATGGGCCTGCACCTGCCCGGAAGCGCCTTCGTCCCGCCCAACACCCCGCTGCGCGATGCGCTGACGGCCGCCGCAGCACGCCGCGCCGCGCAGATCACCGCCCTCGGGCAGGAGTATCTGCCGCTGGCGAAGCTGCTCGATGAGCGCAGCATCGTCAACGCGGTCGTGGGCCTGCTGGCCACCGGTGGCTCCACCAACCACACACTGCACCTGGTCGCCATCGCACGCGCGGCTGGCATCCTCATCGACTGGGATGACTTCAGCGAGCTGTCGGATGTCGTGCCGCTGCTCGCGCGGATCTACCCGAACGGCGGCGCCGACGTGAACCATTTCCATGCCGCCGGAGGCATGGGATTCCTCATCAACGAACTGCTCGCGGCGGGGCTCATGCACGCGGACGTGCAGACCGTTTCCGGCACGGGGCTGCGCGCCGCAGCGCTCGAGCCGTGGCTCTCCCCCGCCGGCCTCGCCTGGCGGGCGGCTCCGGCCGTGAGCGGCGATACCAGCGTCCTGCGTCCGGCGGCCGACCCGTTCAGCGCCGACGGCGGTCTCAAGCTGCTGCGCGGAAATCTCGGCCGCGCCGTCATCAAGGTCGCCGCCGTCAGCTCCCAACACCGGATCGTCGAGGCGCCCGCCAGGGTCTTCGACAGCCAGGAGGCGGTGCTGGAGAGCTTTCAACGCGGCGAGCTGGCGCGCGACGTGATCGTCATCGTCCGCTTCCAGGGACCGCGCGCCAACGGCATGCCGGAGCTGCACGGCCTCACCCCGGCGCTGGCCTCGCTGCAGAGCAAGGGCCACCGGGTTGCACTGGCGACCGACGGAAGGATGTCAGGCGCATCGGGCGCCGTGCCGGCCGCGATTCATTTGACGCCGGAGGTCGCCGGCGGCGGCCCGCTCGGCAAAGTGCGCGATGGCGACATCATCCGCCTCGACAGCATCAAAGGAACGTTGGAGGCACTGGTATCGGAGGACGCCTGGAGCCGCCGGCCAACCGCCACCGCGGACCTGACCGGCAACGCCTTCGGAATGGGACGCGAGCTCTTCCGCGTGTTTCGCCTGAATGCAGCCCCCGCGGAAGAGGGCGGCGGAATCTGCGGTTAAGGCGGCGCGGCTTTCAGCTGCTCGAAGCGCTCGATATCGGAGTGGAATTGCGCCTTCACCTGCGCCTCCTGCTCGTCGCGCGCCTGGATCGCCTGGTCCTGCACCCGGACCTCGCTCAGGGTCTGCACCAGCTCTTGCGCAAGGTCGTCCGGCATGCGCGGTGCTTGGGGCTGCGAGCTGTAGGGCTTGAACTGCTGCGCCCGGCTCTGCAGGGCGCCGAGGCGCGACTGCAGGCTCTGCACGTACTGCCGCGCAGTGGTCTGCTGCGCTTCGATCTGTGAGACCCGCTCGTCCCGCAGCGACTCGATGTCCTTTACCGAGGTGTAGGTGCTGAGCAGGAAGTAATCGTGCTGCTGCTGGGCCGCCCGCTGGGCGCGGGCGCGCGTCGCCGCCGCGAGCTGCGCGGGCGTCTTGGCCGCATCGACGCGGCCGATCTCCACCCCCTGGCTGTTGAGGATCTGCCGGCTGTCGCGCGCATATTTCGGCGGGATGCTGTCGCCGTAATGCACCACGCCGTGCTCGTCCACCCAGCGGTAGGCGATTCCCTTGTCGCTCTGCGCGGCAACCGGTCCGGCCGCGCCGGCGAGCGCGAGCAGCAGAGCCAGCAGAGAGAAAGCAGGCGGGGGCGATATCCGCATAGTGAAGGATATTCTGACCGACCTCCGCGCGGAGGCAAGTCTCAGGAGACCCCGTAGCGCTGCCGATAGGCCTTGAGCAGTGTGAGCTGGTCGTCAGAAATCGCACTCGGTCCGTCCTGCGGCCGCGACAGCGCCTCGATGAGGTCCGCGAGTGTGACGACGCTCACGCAGGGAATGCCGTGCTCGCTCGCGATCTCCTGGGTGGCGCTGAGCGCCCCCTGACCGCGCTCCTGCCGGTCGAGGGCGAAGACGACGCCGGCCGGCTGCGCGCCCTGCTGCCTGATGAGGGCGAGCGACTCCCGCACGGCGGTACCCGCCGTGACCACATCGTCGATGACGAGCACCCGTCCCCGCAGGGGCGTGCCGATGACAGTGCCGCCCTCGCCGTGGTCCTTGGGCTCCTTGCGGTTGAAGGCATAGGGGATGTTGCGCCCGTGGTGCTCGAAGAGCGCGGCCGCGGTAGCCGCGGCGAGCGGAATGCCCTTGTAGGCCGGCCCGAAGAGCACGTCGAAGGCCGGCGCCAAGCGCGCGATGGCCGCCGCGTAGCAGCGGCCCAGCGTGGCGATGGCCTCGCCGTCGCTGAAGAGGCCAGCATTGAAGAAGTAGGGACTCTCGCGCCCGGATTTGAGGGTGAAACGCCCGAAGCGCAGCGCCTGTCGCGACAGCGCGAGGTCGATGAAGGTGAGCTGATAATCCTGCATGCCGCTATCATTGCCCGATGCACATGGACCGCGTCAATGCCCGCCGCGCAGACGGGCGGGGGTGGTTGCAGACGCTCGGCGTCTATCGCGAGCCCCGGACGCTCGCGATGCTCTTTCTCGGCTTCTCGAGCGGGCTGCCGTTCTATCCGGCCTTCCAGACCATGACCATATGGCTGCGCGAGTCCGGCGTCGCGCTGCCGCTCATCGGCATGGTGGCGTGGGCCACCATCCCCTATTCGCTGAAATTCCTGTGGGCGCCGGTCGTCGACCGCATGCCCCTGCCCTTCCTCTCGAGACTCCTCGGCCGCAGGCGCGCATGGCTGCTGGTCGCGCAGTGCGGCATCGCGGTCGGCCTGCTGCAGCTCGCAGCGAGCCATCCGGAGGCAGGCATGCGCCGCATCGTGGTCTGGGACCTGTTCCTGACTTTCTTCGCAGCGACCCAGGACATCGCGATGGATGCCTGGCGGATCGAGTCCGCTCCGGTCTCCATGCAGGGCGCCATGGCGGCCGCCTATCAGGTCGGCTTCCGGATCGCGCTGATTGCCGGCAGCGCGGGAGCGCTCACTCTCGCACAGGCAGTCAACTGGCACGTGAGCTACCTCGGTATCGCCTCGCTCGCCGCGGTGGGAATGGTGACGACACTCCTCATCCGCGAGCCGCAGGCCTCGGCCTCGCGCGAGAGCGCGGAGCGCGAAGCCCGGGCGGTCGCGTGGCTCGAGCGGCGCGCCCACTGGCCCAAGCCACTGCAGAGCGCCGGGGCGTGGTTCATCGGCGCGGTGGTCTCGCCGCTGGTGGATTTCTTCGCGCGCTACCGCGGCCGGGCCGCGATCGCCACCGTCGCGCTCATCGGCGCATATCGGTTGACCGACTATGCCGAGGGCGCCATGACGCTGCCCTTCTTCCATGATCACGGCTATTCCAACGAGCAGATCGCCTGGGTGGTCAAGATCGTTGGATTGACGGTGTCAGTGCTCGGCGTGTTCCTCGGCGGACTGCTGGTCGCCCGCTGGGGGCTGCTGCGCTCGCTGCTGGTGGGAAGCATCCTCATGATGTGCTCCAGCTCCGGTTTCGCGGTGCTCGCGACGACTCACACGCCGACGGTCGTCGGGCTCGGCCTCGCCAACGGGCTCGATAACCTCGCCATCGCCATCCAGGGCACCGTGTTTATCGCGTATCTCTCGAGCCTCACCAGCCAGAAGTACACGGCAACGCAGTACGCGCTCTTCTCCTCACTGTATGCCCTCACCGGCAAGACGATGGAGGGCTTCTCGGGTTTCGTGTCGCATGCGACCGGGTATCCGCTTTTCTTCCTCTACACGGCGGCGCTCAGCATCCCGGGTCTGCTGCTGCTCCTGTGGCTCTGGCATCGCGGCAATGCTGCAGCGGGCCTGACGGCCGGCGCGCTCGCCGATGCCGGTGGGAATGCCCATGCCGGCGGCAGCTGAGCTCGACCTCGAGCGGGTGGTCTGCCGCCTGGCCGACCTCGAAGAGCATGGCTCGCGAGCGTTCACGGTCGGCGGCGGCGACTGGCCCCTGCGCGGCTTCGTCGTGCGTTGCGGCAACGAGGTCCGAGGCTATGTCAACCACTGTCCCCACGCGGGGCATCCCCTGAACCTGCGGCCGCACCGATTCCTGACGCCCGATCGCGCGCTGATTCTCTGCTCGTCCCATGGGGCGTTGTTCGAGACGGACGCGGGCCGCTGCCTCGCCGGCCCGTGCGCCGGCGAGCGGCTGCGCGCCGTGCCACTCGAGGTGCTCGGCGAGCTGGTGCTGATTGCCGCGGATGTGGACCTGGCGGCGCTGGCCGCAGGCGAGCCGAACTAATCGAACTCGAATAGATCGATGCCGTCGAGCGCGCCTGCGCGCAGGGTGGGGTCCTCGTTGCCGCCCTCCGAGCCGCGGCCCTCCTCGTCGGCCGCCTCCACATCCACCGAGCCGCTCCAATCCTCGGGCGCCTCCGCCGCCTCGAGCGCGCCGTCCTCCCGTTGGGTCTCCCAGTCCTCGCGGTCCATCTCCTCGACGGTGCCATCGAAGTACTGAATGTCGATCGTGCCTTCCTCGTCATCGATCGCCACGACCTCGAACAGCTTGCCGCCGCTCGAGCGATACCAGTCGCCGATACTGGGTTGAGGAGCTGCCATGTGGAACCTCCAGAAGGCCTGATCCCGAGGGCTTCGGATCGCGCGTGCGTGGTGAACGCATGACACCACGCGCCGGGTCCAGGAGCTGTTATCCTCCGGCCGCCGCGCGGGGGACGGCCATGATGGTGCGCCTCGCGCAGGCCGCTTTCAAGCAGCGCAGGATGTTCCGCGAGGGGCCCATGCTCGAGCAGCCGTTGAAATTCTTCGTGGTCTTCTTCGTGGTGGTGGAACCGATCTCGCTGGTCCCGCTCTTCAGCGGCCTGACGCGCGGTGCCACGCAGGAGTACCGGCGGCGCATGGCGGTGAAGGCCATCGCGGTGGCTGCGATCATCCTCGTCCTCTTTGCCTTGGGCGGGGCGCCATTCCTCGCGGTGATGGGCATCAGCCTCGCGGCCTTCCGGATCTTCGGCGGGGTACTGCTCTTCCTGCTTGCGCTCGAGATGGTGTTCGCGCGCGAGTCGGGCAGCCGCACCTCCAGCGACGAGCGGGCGGAGAGCCGCCGCCGCGCGGACATCTCGGTCTTCCCGGTGGCCTTTCCGTTCATCGCCGGCCCCGGAGCGCTCGCCACCGTGCTCCTGTGGTTCGGGCCGGTGCACATCGCACATCGGCCGCTGACTTTCCTCCTCCTGCTCGCGGCCGTGGCGGCGGTGCTGGTCATCACCCTGGTCATGATGCTGCTCGCCGAGCCGCTCATGCATTTCATGGGGGTGACGGGCGTCAACGTCACGGGCCGGCTGCTCGGCGTGGTGCTCGGCGCGCTTGCCGTGCAGTTCGTCATCGACGGCCTGCGCGCGGCGTTCCTGGTGAAGCCCGGCTGACGGGCTGCGCAGCCGCTGCGGCACATCCGTATGCCTCGGCTGGACACTACTCCCGGCGGAACTCCAGATCCCACACCTGATGTCCCAGGCGCTCGCCCCGACGCTCGAACCGCGTGGGTGATCGCTCTGCTGGCCGCGGTATGAAGCCACCGTCCGCAGCAACGTTGCGCAGCCGCGGCTCCCCCGAGAGTGTCGTCAGCATCTCCATCGCGTACGGCTCCCAATCCGTCGCGAGGCGCAGCGCGCCGCCGTGCTTCAGGCGTTCCGCCAGCGAAGCCACGAACGCCGGCTGCAGCAGCCGCCGCTTGTGGTGACGCTTCTTCGGCCAGGGATCGGGGAAGAGAATCAGGATCTCATCCAGGCACGCCCCGCCGAGGTAACGCTCCAGCACTTCCACGACATCGCGGCACACGACCCGCACATTGCCGAGCGCGCGCTCCTCGAGCTGCAGCAGCAGCCGTCCGACGCCCGGCCGATGCACCTCGATCCCGAGGAAATCCTCGGCGGGCCGCGCTGCCGCGAGGGCGAGCAGATGCTCGCCATTGCCAAAGCCGATCTCGGCGACTCGCCGCGCGCGGCGGCCGAAGAGCGCGTCCAGGTCGATGGGCGCCGCACCGAGCTCGACGCCGTAGCGCGGCCAGAGCTCCTCCAACGCGCGCTCCTGCGCGGTGGTGATGCGGCCGCTGCGGGTGACGAAAGAGCGGATCGCGCGCGGGTGGCCGGTGTCGCTCAAGCCGGACGTGAGCCGAGACGCACCGTCGGCAGTCCTTGGGATTTCCATTCCGAGATGCCGCCGGCCATGTGCGCCGCCGGCTGGCCGGCCGCCTTGCGCATCCGCGCCGCGGTCATCGAGCGGCCGCCCGCAGCGCAGTGAAAGATCACTTCGCGCTCGCCCTCCGGCGGCAGATGTGCGGCATCGAACGTCGACAGCGGATACAGCAGCGCGCCGGAGATCCGCTCCGCGGCGTACTCCATCGGCTCCCTGACATCGACCAGCAGGACGCGGCCTTGCTCGAGCAGCGCCTGGACTTCAGCGGGGTCGTATTCCGTGACGCCGTCGGGTGTGGTTTGGCTCATGTGCGGATTGTAACGCGCCCGGGCCCTGACGCGCTGCTCAGTGCGCGGCCTGAGCGGTCGGGGCCTGCTCAGCACGCGGATGCTCGTGCTCCAGCGGAACGTGCTTCAGGAGGAAGATCATGGGCAGGACGACGACCGTGAAGACCATGAGTGCCCAGAAAAGATCGTCGAACGCCATCATGGCCGCCTGCCGCCGCACCATCTGGTAGAGCGCCCCGACCGCCACGTGCGCGGCCGCGGCCGGGGGAGCACCCCGCGCCACGAGTGTGCTCGTCAGCGAGTGGATGCCGTGCACATACGCAGGATTCAACGGCTGCAGCCGCGTGACCAGCCGCGCCTGGTGGAACTGCTCGCGGCGGGCGAGCAGCGCCTGCACCAGCGAGATGCCGATGCTGCCGCCGAGATTGCGGCCAACGGAGATCATGGCCGAGGCCCTGTTGGTCTTGTCGCCGGGCAGACCGACGTAGGCCGCGCCGATGAGCGGCACGAAGAGGAACGGGATCGGCGCGCCCTGCCACATGCGCGCGAAAGCGACGTTGGCGAACGTCATGGTGGTGGCGAAATGAGTCATGTTCCACATCGCCAGCGCCTCGACCGCGAAGGCGGCGCCCATGAGGACGCGTGGCTGCACGTAGCTCGAGAGAATGCCGGCGAGCGGCATGCTCACCAGCGTGACGATCCCGCCCAGGGTCAGCGCGAGTCCCGCCTGCTCGGCGGTGTAGTTCATCACCTGTTGCAGCAGCTGCGGGATGAACTGGGTGGTGCCAAAGAGAATGACGCCGATCGTCATGATGATCACGGTCGCGGAGGCGAAGCTGCGGTGCTTGAAGAGCCGCATGTCGAGCAGCGGGTCGGGCTCGATGATCTCCCAGATCACGAACCCCACCAGACACAGGCCGGCCATGATCCCCGCGGCGCGGATGATGGGGCTCGCGAACCAGTCGTCCTGCACGCCGCGATCGAGCATCACCTCGAGCGAGCCGAGTGCGAGCGCGATGAGGGCGGCGCCGGGGAAGTCGAAATGCACGCCCCGCGCCCAGCGCTGCCGCCGCTCCTGCACGATGAGCGGCGGCTCGTCGACCATGGTCTCGACCAGGAACAGCGAGAGCAGTCCGACCGGCACGTTGATGAGGAAGATCCAGTGCCAGGAGAACTGGTCGGTGATCCAGCCGCCGAGCAGGGGCCCGATCATCGGCGCGAGGATCACCGTGAACCCGTACACCGACATCGCCTTGCCGCGTGATGCGGGCGGAAAGGTATCGATGAGCATGGCCTGCGTGACCGGCTGCAGCCCGCCGCCGCCGATGCCCTGCACGATGCGCGCCAGGATCAGGAACGAGAGCGACGGCGCCAGGCCGCAGCAAAGCGAAGCGAACGTGAAGAGCCCGACGCTGGTCATGTAGTAACGCTTGCGCCCGAACACATCGGACAGCCAGCCGCTCATCGGGATCACGATGGCGTTGGCGATGAGGTAGCTGGTGAGGATCCAGGTGGCCTGGTCATAGCTGGAGGAGGTGGAGCCGGCTATGTGAGCGAGCGAGACGTTGGCGATCGCGGTATCCAACACCTCCATGAAGGCGGAAATCGAGATGACGGTGGCGATGACCCAGGGGCTGCGGTTGCCGGCCACCGACCGGGCGGGCGTCCAGCCGTGCGCGGGGCGGCTGCCCGCGGCAGGCGGCCCGGCCAATCAGCGCACCCGAACTTTGGGCTCGACCGACATGCCGGGACCCAGCACGCAGCCCACCGGCACTGCATCGAGCGCGATCCGCACCGGCACCCGCTGCACGACCTTGATGTAGTTGCCGGTCGCGTTTTCCGGCGGCAGCAGCGCGAACGCCTCCCCGGAGCCGCGCTGGATGGACACCACGTGGCCGCGGGCGTCGGCGCTCGGGCAGGCATCGATATGAATCGTGGCGCGCTGTCCGGACCGCAGGCGCGAGATCACGGTCTCCTTGAAATTCGCCGTGACCCAGAGCCGCAGCGGCACGATCGCCATGAGCTCTTGCCCCGGTGTCACATAGGCGCCGATGGTGACCGCGCGCTTGGCGACATGTCCGCTCATCAGCGCCGTCACGGTGGTGTAGCCGAGATTGAGCTTCGCCTGCTGCACGCCCGCCTGGGCCGTGGCAATGCGGGCGCGGGCGCCGGCGACCGCGGCCTGGGCGGCCTTGATCTGCGCCTGCGCGCTGGCGACCCGCTGCTCACCGGCACGCTGCTGTGCAGCTGCGCTGTGCGCGGCGGCGACAGCCTCATCCACGATGTTGCGGGCCACCGCGCGCGGATTGACCTTGCGCAGCTTCTGATAGCGCTGCAGATCCTGCTGCGCGCGGGTCGCGGTGGCCTTGGTGCTGGCGAGATCGGCAGTCGCCTGGGCAAGACCCGCCTGCGCCACCGCGACATTGGCGTTCGCCTGGCCGAGGGCCGTCTGCGCCTGCTCCTGGCTGGCAAGCGCCTGCTGCAATGCCAGACGGTACTGTGCGGGATCGATCTCGAGCAGCGCCTCCCCGGGCCGCACGAGCTCGTTGTCCTGCACCGGCACCCGGATCACCTGCCCGGCCACCTGGGACGAGACATTGACGATGTGCGTATCGACAAAGGCGTCGGTGGTGGTCGCGAAGCCGCTCTCGTACCACCACCAGAGCACTGCGAGCACCACCACGACGGCGAGCACGACGGCGCCCGTGATCAGTACCGCGCGGCGGCGGAACCATGGCAGGCCGGCCGGCGCGTCGGCCGCACTCTGACTGACGGGCCGCGGGGCGCGGCCACTGTGCTCGGAGGAGGGTTCCACGATTGTTTCGCATCGCATCCTACGACGGTTCGCGGCGGAACGCTCGCAGGATCCGTACCACGCGAGGCTGCAGTGGAAAAGCCGCGCGCGCTCAACGCTCGAGGAGCCACCCGCTGCGCCGCGCTGCCTCGAGAAACGCCCGCACATCGGCAGCCAGCGACGGGTCTGCCGAGCCGGCCACCCGGCTGACAATCTCCGCGCGTGTACAGGTGCCGTCGCACAGGGCAAGAATGGCCGCCGCGGTGGCGTTGATTCGGACGCGGCCGGAGCGCGTCGCGAGAACGGGTCCGCCCGCCGCCGGCGGCACCAGGAGCCGGTGGGCCGGTGCGAGCCTGACCTTCGGCCGCCGCGTTGAGCTCTTTGCCCGCATGTTGTTGTAGCCGGCCCGCGCGCGGACGGCTCCTGCCGCAGTGCAAGCGGCGGGCCAAGGGCCGTGCCACTGGCCATCCATGGCGGCCGCCCCCCCGGCCCGCGCTTCCGTGCGCGGGCGCTCGCCGGAGCGAGGACACGTTAAGTGTCCTCGCTTAAAGTCACCGGCTCGCCCTGGCCGGCGTGATCCCGTGGCGCTTGATCTTGCGATAGAGGGTATTGCGGCTGACGCCGAGCTCCTCCGCGACGCGGCTCATGTTGCCGTGGAGCTCCTCGATGGCGCGCAACAGGGCGGCGCGCTCCGCGGCCTGCAGGCGATTGTGCGGCGTGGCGGGCGGCCCGCAGACGGCGTCGGGATCGGCGCCGGATGCCGGTACCGCGAGGCGGTAGTGTCCGGACATCGAATCGCCGCGCTCGCCGCGCGGCGGCTCGTCCTCGCGGATCTCCCGCGGCAAGTCCAGCGCGCGCACCACCCCGCCGTCGCAGATCGCGAGCGCGGTGCGAATGACATTGCGCAGCTCGCGGATGTTGCCCGGCCAGGCATAGGCGAGCAACCGCTGCAGCGCGTCGCGCTCGATTGCCGCGGGCCGGCCGTTGCCGGTCTCCGCCGCCAGCGCGTGTTGGATCAGGCGCTCCTTGTCGGAGCGCTCGCGCAGGGCCGGCAGCTCGAGCGTGATGCCGTTGAGGCGGTAATAAAGATCCTCGCGGAAAGTGCCGCGCGCGATCATCTCCCGCAGATTGCGGTGCGACGCGGCCAACACGTGCAGATCGACGGCGACCGCGCCCTCGCTGCCTAACGGCACGACCTCCCGCTCCTCGAGCACGCGCAACAGCCGGCTCTGCAAAGCGAGCGGCATGTCGCCGATCTCATCGAGAAACAGCGTGCCGCCCGAGGACTGCACGATCCTGCCGCGCAACCCCTCGCGCCGCGCACCGGTGAACGCGCCGGACTTGTATCCGAACAGCTCGCTCTCGATCAGCGTCTCTGGAATGGCTGCGCAATTGAGCGCGACGAAGGGACGGCCGGCGCGGCGGCTGGCGAGATGGATCGCGTGGGCGAATGCTTCCTTGCCCGATCCCGTCGGCCCCTGGACGAGAACCGATACGTTGGTATCGCAAATCCGGTGGGCGCAGCGGATATTGCGCAGCATCTGCGGATCGTCGCCGGCAAGCTCCTCGAGTGTCAGCGCAAGCGAACGCGGCGGCATGGCGCCGCCGGGCTCTGCGGCCAGATCGTCCAGCGAGGAAGCCTGCCAGCCGTGCGTTGCGTTCATCATACGAGCCTCCCCGGTATCGTCCGGGGAGTGCGTCATGGATGCCACTCCCCTGGTGACACTGTCACGCTAGAGAAACACGGCCGCCTGCGGACTGCAAGCTCGGCAATTGCTCGGGTGCGGTGTTTTTCCGGGCTGGCGCGATGTCTGCTCGCGCCCGCGGGCGCCGCATCGAGACGGCGTTCCATGCGCGTTACAGCTCTGTATCGTTCCGTGCCGCAAAATGGAACAGGATGGCACCGCTGCGAACGATGTGTCGCCCGCGCAACAGTGGACGGCGTTTGGGGCGTGTTCTGGCACGCGCGTTGCACTCGGTCAGCCCCAAGGAGGGGCACCCATGAAAAACCAACGAATCAGCCTTCTTGGAGTCATTGTGTTGGCAGCGCTCACAGCGCCGTCGGCGCACGCTATCGACGTGACCGCGGGCCAGTGGACCCTGTCCTTCGACGGCAACGTCAACGCAAACTACATCTATTCGAGTTGCAAGGATCACAACGTCGTCGCGGGCGGGCTCGCGTGCGTCTCGGACACCACGTCCGACACCTCCTCCTCGGTCAGCAACGGACTGTTGCCAGCAGCGCTCACCGTGAGCGGTGCGACGACGCAGGACGGCCTGAACCTCGGATTCACCTTCGGGCTCTACCCGGGCATCAGCACCAATGACGGGGGCAGCCCGAACCTGCAGAACATCGCGAACACCGACCTCGGCCACACAGCGCTTGGCACTGCCGGCCTGGACGTCCGCCAGGTATTCCTGACGGTGGGCAGCAGCTGGGGCACCATCATGGCCGGCCGCAATATCGGCCTCTTCGCGGCGGACGCCATATTGAACGACATGACGCTGCTCGGCGTCGGCGCCGGCAACGGCAACTATGCCGCCCCGGCCAACACCTCGCTGGGATCGATCGGCCTCGGCTACATCTACACGGACTGGCTGTCGCAGATCAATTACACCACGCCCAGCATGGGCGGCGCCAAGGTCACTTTCGGCATTTTCGATCCGCTCAATACGCTGGGTCAGGTGCCCGCCAACCACAGCACGCCGGGCTTCCAGGCGAAGATCGCCTATACCGTCGGGTCGCTGTACCTGTCGGCGAGCGGGCTCTATCAGCAGCAGCGCGTGCTGTGCGGCAATCTGGCTGCCGGTGCGTGCATCGCCGCGTCCCCGGCGGGGTCCTACGTGTCGTATGGCAGCTCGGCCTTCGATCTCGGCGGCAAGTACGATATCGGCGGGTTCGAGGTGATGGGCTGGTACTACCGCGGC
>DASYGA010000292.1:0-2949 GCA_036000265.1 Steroidobacteraceae bacterium
CAGATCCGAGCCGATCGATTGGCAATCTGGCGGTTATTCCAGATGGATGACGTGGAGGCCGATCGTGATGATGATGCTCAAGGTGCCCACCACGCCCGCGAGAGTAGTGCCAATCATCCAGTAGAGCACACGGATGTCGCCACGGACGTCCTGCATCTCGACGCGAAGGCCCTGGATTTCACCCTTGAGCTCCGTCCGTACGCTCTGAAGTTCCGTTTTCAATTCCCCCTTGGCGACCAGGACGTCTTCCCGGGTGGCGAGGTTGCCGCCGGTATTCTCGGCGAGGATACGTGCCATGGACTTGGCGCGCGAGGCTTCGAATCCTGCCTCGTGCTCCAGTTGCTCTGCCAGCTTCAAAGTGTCGTAGATCACTGCCGTCGCCATTGCGCGGTGCCTCGCCATTATACTGAATCGATGCCAAGGACTCCTGCTCGGAACAACCTGGGCTTGGGCATCGTAACGACTCCCTGATGCTTTGCCTGTCGCCAAAAGTTGCGCGTTTGTGCAGATACGGCGCGAGGTAGCCGTGACGGCGGCCCGCGATGACCCACGATGACCAAGCTCGCTCGGGGCAGGCCGTCTGCCGCGGGAGACGCGATCGAGTCGTCCCGCCAGGGCTTTGAACGTTCAGGTGCGGATTTGCGCACCCAAGCCGCAGCGCTCCCGCTACAATCGCTGTTTAGCACGAGCGAGTCGGGGGCTATGCGGCCTCGAGAATCCGGCGGACAGCCGGACGGAAGCTCGAGCTTGTGCTGCTTCGTGCACTGGCAATAAGGGTTGTGAATGCGCTTGACGCGACGTCCGTTCGGGCCGCTGGCCGGGTTGCTGATTGCTGTTATGGGATTCTGGCTGCTGGCAGGAGCGGCGCATGCGCAATCCACAGCGCTCGGATCCAGCTCCGATCCGCTCGCGCTGCTGCAGGGACTTTCTTCCTCCGAGCAGCAAGCCATCCTGGGCCGCATCACGGGCGCGGGGTCAATGGGCGCGGGAACGACCGAGCTCAATAACTTCCCCGGTGCCAGGGGCCAGGCGGGCCAGGGACAGACGCAGTTGCTCGAGCAGGAAATGGCGCTTCGCCAGCGGCGGCTGGGGGAGGAGCAACTGTCGCTCATCCCGGTTTTGAAGGGCGGCGACTGGGTCATCATCGAGATCGGATTCCAGCTCCCTCCGCGTCCGGAATCGCAGAGTTCTCTTGCACTGCAGCAGGCGCTCGCTACTCAGGGCCAAGGGAGCAATGGCCTCTCGCCGCAGACTCTGCAGGCGCTCCAGGCCCTGCAGGGCGGGTCGGGCAATTCCGCGTCCGCTCTCGCCCAGGCATCGACCCCTGTCACGCCAGCTGCTCAGCTGAGCGCGGCCGACAAGCAGCGCCTGTCGGCCCTCATGGACGTGATCCGTTCCCGGAACCCCTATCAGCTCTCCCCTGACGGTGAGCTGATGCTGCCGGGCTTCGCGCCCATACCCCTCCTTGGACTCCAGCAGGACCAAGCGACTCTGCGGCTCTCCGTGGTGCCGGCCTTCCAGAATCTGCAGGTCAGGCTGACCCTGCTGCCGCTCAAGAAGACCGGCGAGCAGGCGCTGAAGCCGTTCGGCTATGACCTCTTCTCGCAGTTTCCCACGAGCCTCAACCCCATCAGCAACGTTCCCGTACCGTCCAACTACACTGTTGGTCCTGGGGATGTGATTGACGTACTCCTCTACGGCAATCAGAACAAAGCCTATCAGATGATCGTCGGCCGAGATGGCCGCATCAACTTCCCGCAACTCGGGCCGATCAATGTCGGCGGCCAGCTTTTCAGTGCCGTGCAGTCGCAAATCGAGTCCCGGGTGTCGCACCAGATGATCGGGGTGCGCGCCAGCGTGACCATGGAGGAGACCAGGTCCATCCAAGTGTTCGTCATGGGCGATGCGCTGCAGCCAGGCTCCTACACCATCAGCGGCCTTGGGACCATTACGTCAGCCCTCTACGCCGCGGGAGGGATACAGAAGACCGGCTCCTTTCGCAGAATCGAGCTGAAGCGCAATGGTGCCCTGGTCAGCACTCTCGACCTCTACGATCTGTTGATCCACGGCAGCACTGCGAATGACGCCAAGCTCCTTCAGGGAGACACGGTTTTCGTACCGCCAGCTGGCGCTACCGTGGCGGTCGATGGCCAGGTCAAGACGCCCGCCATCTACGAGATCAAGACCGAGACAAGTCCGGCGCAGATGATCGCGCTGGCCGGCGGCCTCACGGCGGATGCGGACACCTCCAAAGCGACCCTGACCCGCATCCTGCCGAATGGTCAACGAGTCGTGCTTCCCTTGGACCTCACCGCAGCGGCCGGGGCCCGGCAGGGGCTGCGCAACGGTGACCTGATCAGCGTGCCGCGCCTCAGGCCCACGCTGGATTCCGCGGTCATCCTGCAGGGACATGTGTATACCGCAGGACCCTATGCATACCGACCTGGCATGCGCCTCACCGACATCATCCATTCCGTGGATGACCTGAAGCCGAGCGCGGATCTGCATTACGTCCTCATCCGGCGCGAGGTGCCGCCGGATCGGCATATCGAGGCGATATCGGCCGATCTCGCCGCAGCGCTGGCTGCCCCCGGCTCCAGCGCGGATGTTCCTCTGATGGCGCGGGACCAGGTCACGGTTTTCGACCTGTCGTCCAGCCGCGATCGCATCGTGCAACCCATCCTCGACGAATTGCGCACGGAATCGACCGCGGAACAGCCGGAACAGGTGGTGACGATCAATGGCCGGGTGAACGTGCCGGGGCAGTACCCGCTGGAGCCCGGCATGAGAGTCGCTGATCTTGTTCGCGCGGGCGGTGGCTTGGCGGATGCGGCGTACCCCGGCAAAGCCGAGCTCACGCGCTACGTGGTCGTGGCGGGCGGCTCGCGCCGGACCGAGATCATGGACATCGATCTGGCTGCCGCGATGAGCGGCAACCCGGCTGTGAAC
>DASYGA010000308.1:0-6399 GCA_036000265.1 Steroidobacteraceae bacterium
CACGATGTCGGCGAGCGAGCAGGCGACGAGAAAGTACTCCTGGAGGAATCGCAGATGATGGCCCGCCGAGGTCGAGTCGCTCGGGTAGAGCACACGCGTGATGTTCTCCGCGAGGAGCTTGTCGTGGACCGCGCCGAAGAAATCGCCGTGATTGAATTCATCGATGTCGAAGTAGTCGGGAGTGTTCGCGCCCCAGAGGCGCAGGGTGTTGATGGTGCGGGCCCCGTAGCCGACCACAGGCCGATCGTAAGGGATGCCGCGAAGCGTGACTGCGCGGCGCACCGGCGGGCTCGTCAGGCCGAGTTCGAAGTCATAGGCACAGTGGATACGCGTTTCGACCGGTTGCGGATAGCGCGCCACCTCCCAGGGGTCGGATCGCAGCAGCCAGTTGTCGGGGCGCTCAACCTGGCGACCGTCGACGATCTCCTGGCGGAAAATGCCATACTGATAGCGCAGCCCATAGCCCATCGCGGGAATGGCAAGCGTCGCGAGCGAGTCGAGATAGCAGGCCGCCAGTCGTCCGAGACCACCATTGCCGAGCGCGGGGTCGGGCTCCGTTGCCGCGACGGCTTCGAGATCGAGACCCTCGAGCGCAACCAGCCGTGCGACCTCGTCCGCCAGGCCGAGACTCGCGATGTGACTGGCGAGCACGCGGCCGGGCAGATACTCGAGCGAGAGATAGTAGACCCGCTTGGGGTCCGTCCTGGAGTATGCGCGATCGGTCGCCAGCCACTTCTCGGCCAGCCGATCACGGATCGCGAGAGCCAGCGCCTCGAATCGCTGGCGGTCGTCCGCCGTTCCTGCGTCGACGACGACATCGAAGCTCAGGTGCCGACGGTAGGCCGCGTGCAGATCGTCAGCGGGCGTCGCTTGCGCCATTGCCCCCTGCCCGACCCGCGGCTTGCCAACGGCGGTGCTCATCCCGCCGCCGCTTTCTCGGACTGCAGATCGAGGCCTATCTCCATGATTCCGCGCTCGGCGAGCCGCGCGGTGAACCCCAGCGTGGCACCCAGCCCGAGCATACATGCATTGCCGCTCAACACAGTGCTCGTCATGCGGGCGGTCCCGCGGCCGCGGCAGTAACGGATGAGCTTGCCGAGCAGCAGGCGCCCGAGCCCCTGCCGCTTCAAGTCCGAGCGCACGAGAATGGCGAACTCCGCCTCGAAGTTATCCGGATCCGTTGAGACTCGCGCGACTGCAAGCGTCTCGGTACTGCCTTGGACGGGTATCTCCTCGGCAATAAACGCCATCTCACGGTCGTAGTCGATCTGCGTCAACCGCGCGATGTCGGCATCCGGCAGCTCGCGAAAGGTGAAGAGGAACCGCGCGTGCAGGTCCTCGGACGAGCATCGCGAGAGAAAGCGCTTGTGCTGGGCAAAGTCCTCTGGCCGAATGGGACGCAGCCGCAGCCGTCGGCCGCCGAGCTGGACCCCCTCCTCGAGCTCCACCGGGTACGGGCGAATGGCGAAGCGCTCGCTGCCATGGAAGGCGGTACGCTCGAGGCGCACCCGCGCGTCGAGCGCAATCACCCCGTGGCCGTCGGCAAGCAATGGGTTGACGTCGAGCTCGGCTATCTCCGGCATATCGGCTGCCAGTTGCGACAAGCTCACCAGGGTCCGCTCGAGCGCCGCCATGTCGGCCGGCGGGCAATCGCGATAGCCGAGCAAGAGCCGATGGATGCGCGTTCTCGCCATCAGCTCGCGTGCGAGGCGCGCGTTGAGGGGCGGCAGCGCAAGCGCCCGATCTGCAATCAGCTCGACGGCCGTCCCACCCTGTCCGAATACGATCGTGGGCCCGAAGGTCGGATCCACGGCGATCCCGACGAGGAGCTCCCACGCGCTGCCGCGCCGGATCATCTTCTGCACGGTGAAGCCCTCGATCCGCGCCTCGGGCGAGCGCTCGCGGCAGCGAAGCAGCATGGCGCTGGCGGCATGATCCAGATCTGCCGCCGACTCGATGTTGAGAGCGACACCCCCGACATCCGACTTGTGCGTGATGTCCGGCGAGAAGATCTTGAGCGCGACCGGGTAGCCGATGTCCCGCGCGGCAGCGCCGAGGTCCTGCATCTTGCGGACGATGCGGGTCTCGACTACCGGGATGCCGTACGCCGCAAGAATGGCTTTCGATTCCGGCTCGCTGAGGATCGGTGGATCCCCTGCGAGCGCTCGGGTGACCGTGGCGCGCGCCACCTGAATGTCCGGCCGGTCTGGCTCAGGTGCGGCGGCGGGCGCCTCGAGAAGCAGGGCCTGGGACTGGTGATAGCGCACCACATGCTGGAATGCGCCGACCGCCTCCTCCGGCGTCGAATACGACGGTAGCATGGTCGCCCCGGACGCCGCGTTTGCGCGGGCGGTAGTTCCCGCTCCGAGCCAGCAAGCGAGCGCGGGGCGCAAGGCAGAGGCGAGCTTCGGCGCACAAGCAGAGGCAATCTCCGCGACCGAAGCGACCGCAGTCGGCGCGTGCATGAGAAGCAGCGCATCAACGCCTGGATCCTCGAGAACTACATCGAGCGCGCCGAGATAACGCTCCGCGCGCGCATCGCCGCCGATGTCCAGAGGATTCGTCCTGGCCGATGCGCCGGGCAGCACCCGATCGAGCTTCCGGATCGACTCTGCGGAGAGTTCGGCAAGCTCACCTCCGTGCTGGACGAGCGCATCCGTCGCAAGCACCGCGGGCCCTCCGCCATTGGTGACGATCGCAAGCCGCGGCCCGACGTAGCTGCGCCATCGCGACAGGATTTCCGCCGCGTCGAACAGCTCCCGCAATGTATCCACCCGCAGAATGCCGGCCCGGCGGAAAGCGGCATCGTAGACGGCATCGGAGCCCGCAAGCGCCCCGCTGTGCGACTGTGCAGTACGCGCGGATGCCGCGGTGCGGCCGGACTTGACGACGATCACGGGCTTCGCCCGCGCTGTTGCCCGTGCCGCCGACATGAACTTGCGTGCGGATGAGATCGACTCGATGTAGAGCAGGATGGAGCGCGTGCCGGGATCCCGGCCGAGGTAATCAAGGAGGTCGCCGAAGTCGACGTCGGCGGCGTTGCCGAGCGAGACGAAATGCGAGAATCCCACCTGTCGCCCGCGGGCCCAGTCGAGGAGCGCCGTCGTGAGTGCTCCGGACTGGGCGACGAAGGCGAGGCCCCCCGGGCTTGCCCCGAGATGCGCGAAGCTGGCATTCAGGCCGATCTGCGGTACCAGAAGGCCGATGCAATTGGGGCCGAGAATCCGTAGTTGGAACGGCCGCGCCGCCTGCAACATGGCTCCGGCGAGCGTCCCGCCGGCAGCCGCCGGCTGCTCGAGGCCGGCGCTGATCACGACCGCGGCACGTGTTCCGCGGGAGCCGAGCGCCGCGATGAGGCCCGGCACTGTCGGGGCGGGCGTGCAAATCACCGCAAGATCCGGCGCGGCGGGCAGGCCTGCCACTGCTCGGTAGGCCTCCCGGCCGGCAACCGTGGCATGGCGGAGGTTGACCGGCCAGACGGGGCCGCCGAAGCCGCCGCGCAGGATATTTCGCATCACCGTCGCGCCGACGCTGTGCGGCCGGTCGGAGGCACCGATGACGGCCACCGAGCGTGGGCCAAAGAGGTGCTCGAGGTTGCGGCTGCTCATGTCCGATTCACGCTTATTCCCGCCGGGCAGCCTAGGGCGGATGAAGCGGCTGCGCCATGCGTATAAATCCATACACGCTCGAGTTGACAGCAGCTCCCCCGCACCCGGATCATCACCAGCGCCTGACCTACCGCAGATCGATCGGGGAGCCTGCTCGTGATCGCCAAGAAAACCCCGCCCACGGTATTCGTGGTCGACGACGATGAGTCGGTGCGCAGCTCGCTCAAGTTCCTGCTGCGCTCGGCAAGCCTCGAGAGCCGCGCGTTCGGCTCCGCTCAGGAGTTCCTGGAAACCTATGACCCCGCCCAGCCCGGGTGCATCGTGCTCGATGTGCGCATGCCCGGCATGAGCGGCCTCGAGCTGCAGCAGGAATTGAACCTTCGCGGCGCGATCATCCCGGTGATCTTCATCACCGGGCACGGCGATGTTCCGATGGCCGTTGAAGCCATGCAGCACGGTGCACACGACTTCCTCCAGAAGCCGTTCAAGGACGAGGATCTGATCGAGCGTGTCCGACGTGCGCTCGCCAGGGATGCCAAGACGCGCACCGCACTCGAAGAGCACAAGAGCATTCGCACCCGGCTGCAGTCGCTGACTCCTCGCGAGCGGGAAGTCCTCGCTTTGATGGCGCAGGGCAAACCCAACAAGATCATGGCGCATGAGCTCGGGGTGAGCCAACGCACCATCGAGATTCACCGCGCGCGCGTGATGGAGAAAAGCGGAGCCTCCTCGCTCGCGGAGCTCGTCCGGATGGTAATGGATGTGGAGCCGGAGCTCGCGCCGACGCCTCAGGCGGATTGATCGGATGGACGAAGCGGGATGCTGCCGATATCCCGCAGCGTCCAGTCGAGCGCGTCCGAGCGCACGGTGTCTACGGGAATCACGTCGATGCCCTCGTCCGCTCTCGGTACCTCCATCCGGCCCAACTGCCATTCGAGCACGTGGAGGTCCGCCTCCGAGAGATCGCGCTTCGCCCGGCTCCGCTCAGCGATGCGCGCTCTGAGTGTGGGCTCGGGCGCCTCGCACAGAATCAGGCGAATGGGCGCTCCCAGGCGTGCCGCCAGCTCGGCGAAGCATGCACGCTGTGCGCGCTCGAGGAACGTCGCATCGACGATGACTGTGATACCTCCGGTCAACACGTCTTCCGCCGCCCGCGCGAGATCAGCGTAGAGGATGGCGCTCGCCTCTGGCGAGTAAAGATCCTCACCCAGGCGGGAATGCGACGGGGCGAGCTCGCGTAGTCCCGCTCGCCGCTTGCGCTCCACGTCCGAGCGGATGTGCACGGCCGACAGGCGCTCGGCCAGCTGGCGCGCGAGCCAGGTCTTACCGGAGCCCGAGAGCCCGCTCATCAGGATGAGCCGTGGTGTCTTTGGCGCGAGGGCCTGCGCCGCGACGCTAACGAGCCTGAGATGCTCCCGACGCAGCTCATCCCGCGCGCCGGCGTCGGCATGCTGCGCGGCCGACAAGGCCGCGATTTTTGCACGCACCAGGGCCCGGTGTGCCTCATACAAGGTGAGCACTCGGCAGGCGCAATAGTCCCCGCTCTCGGCAAGATAGCCGCCGCGGAACGCCTGCGCGTGCAATGGCCACCCGCGTGCCCTGAGATCGCTCATGAGGAACGCGATCTCGTCGGCCGTGTCGATCCAACGCAGCGCAGGTTCGTACTCGAGGCAATCGAAGGGGACGAGCCAGCCGCCGACGCGCGCGATATTCCGGCAGTGGAGATCGCCGTGACCCTCGCGGACCTTGCCGCTCGTCCGACGTGCGGCCATCGGGAGCGCCGCGGCAGCGAGCCTCGCCTGCAGTGTGTTACGAAGCGCCAAGACCTCACGGGACCAGCCGAACACGGCGGCGGCATCCACGCACTCGAGGAGATTGCGCAGGACTTGTACCTGGACCTGCTCGGGTGTGCCCCAAGGCGAGGTGGCGGGCGCTGCAGGGAGTCTCGCATGTATCTGGGCCAGCCTGTGACCGAATGTCTCGAGCTCGTGCGGCTCGATGCGGAGCGAATCGAGCAGCCGGTCGAGCTCTTCCGCCTGCGGGAACCGGCGCATCCGCACGGCGTGGTCGAGAACCACCTGCGCGTTTGCTCCGGAGTCCGCCGCACCTACGGCGTTCGACGCCAACATTTTTGGTGCTCCGTTTACCGCCACGACCTTACAGACATCGATGTAGAGGTCCGGCGCAAACCGTCGGTTGAGGCGAAGCTCCTCATCACACAGGAACCGCCGGCGCTCGAGCGAAGTGAGATCGACGAAGGAATAGCGGACCGGCCGCTTGATCTTATAGGCGTACTCCCCGGCAAGCAGCACCCATGAGATGTGGGTGGTGATGAGCTCAACCCCCTCGACGGAGTGTGGGTAAGCTCCGGGCCGAAGAAGTCCCTCCGGAATGTTCGGCAGAGATACGCTCATGAGCTCAGACGATTCACTGCCGTGACCATGCGACAAGCACCCCGGGGCTCCTATACGCACATTCCGCAATAGGTCACACTCCGTGATGCACCTCACACGACCCGTGCGGCCTTCCAGGCCCGCCGCTCTGCGTAGGTGAAGCTACGTATGTCGGACAGAGCTGCCTCTCGGACATCATCGGTGCCGTCGCGAAGTCCCGCGACGAGTCGCACTCCAGGAGAGCCAGCATGTCGGCTGATGGCTTCAGTCTCGATCGCGTCGCAACTGCGGAAAAAACCGTGGATCCGGTGGGCCACGTCCTCAAATGGACACTGCTCGCCGTTGCAGTGGTCACCTTCGCGCTCTTGGGCCTCGCCACCAAGCAGACTTACCGCGGA
>DASYGA010000278.1:0-6771 GCA_036000265.1 Steroidobacteraceae bacterium
GCTCTTAATCAGCGGGTCCTAGGTTCGAGCCCTAGTGCGTCCACCACTTTTCAATGACTTATCCGTGCGTTTTGAGATCGAATATCACAATTTCACGGCTGGGGGCCCCATTTGGGTACCAGTCCTCAAAGGAGGCGCCCCCCGAAGTCGATGGTGAACGGGATCGCGCCAATTACAACCGCATCTGCTCGCCCGAGCGGCGCCCGCAATCTTCCGTTCTTTCACATTTGACAGTGCCTGCCGACGAAGCGAATTTGAGCTACAAAGCTAATCCCGGCCTTCCAGCCAAAACAGAGCGGAGCTTACCGCTTCGACTGTCCTAGCATCACGCTGAGCGTCTTGTCGTTGGGACCAGCCACAAATGCGCAGTTCAATCGCGCCGGACGTTTCGACACATTGCGGAAGTAGTGAACTACGGTACCCGCGGGCTCGAGCGTCGTTCCGTCAACACCGACGCGGCGAACCGGTGACGAAACAGATCACCGGTACCGGGTGCATGTGCTCGGGCATCTCCTGACCTGGCAAGAAATCGACTTTCGTGAGCTCCACGCGCGTGATGGACTTCGAGGGCTCGATGGAGAAGCTGCCGATCGGGGTCCGCACGGGAATTACCGCGGCGGTTGCGACCGACGGGCAGCCAATCACAGCTAAGAGGAGGATGGACAATCGCATAGCAAAGCCCCCGGCAGATTCAGCGTGCACACCGCGACGATAATTCTCCGATTTCCACCCGTTGCGGACGTTAGGGCTTCTGTTACGCTCCCGAAATCGCTGGGGGCCAGCCAATGCATGTCCATCTTCCCAAGCCACTTCACGGCTGGCGCGCCTTCGTCGGCGAGGTTGGGATCATCGTCCTGGGCGTGCTGATTGCTCTCGGGGCGGAGCAGCTCGTCGAGAAGGCGCACCGGCAACAGGAAAGTATTCAGGCGGAACGAGTCATTCGTAATGAAATTGGACTGAACCTCGGCCGGCTGCAGTCACGGAGGGGGATCTACGGCTGTGTCCGAGGCCGGATCGACGAGATCCAAAAGCTGCTCGATGGCGCCGGCTCAGATGCTGCCTTCGTCACTCCGAGCTGGATTGGGCGTCCGCAATATTGGTCCTTCCTCAACTCCCGGTGGGACGCGGAATCGCAGGCGGGGAGAGCTGCGCTGGTCGATCCCGGCAGGCTCTCCCAATACGGGGTCATGTACAATCGCATGCAGAACCTGCTCAACGAGATGGACGCTGAGCAGACCGACTGGGCAAAGCTCCGCACTCTCGAGCATCTTCAGCGTCTCGATGCTGCCGGTGCTCTGCAACTGAACTTTACACTGGAAGACGCACGCTACCGCAACTGGAGGCTCGCGCTCGTTACCGACCAATTGTTCGCAATGGCCAAGCGGCTCAGCCTCGATGCGCTGCCGAATACGACACCATCGGATCGCTCTACCTGCCTGCCGATCACGACAACGCGGGCGCGGGCCGATCAGGTGAGTGTCTGGCCAATCGGGGAACCGTGAGCACGGATGACGCTGGGTAACGTTTACGCGAATGCGTGCGCTCTCCCCAGCATTGCGGACGCTCCCACCTCTGTTAGGCTGATGTAACTGCCTGGGGCGAGCCACAATGCACGTCCGACTTCCCAAACCGTTGCATGGCTGGCGGGCATTCGCCGGCGAAGTCGGAATCATCGTGCTCGGTGTCATCATCGCCCTTGCTTTCGGCCAAGTCGCAGAGGCGTGGCAGTGGCACCAGGAGGTCGGAACTACGCGAAAGTCTATCCATCGCGAGATGGCGTTCGATCTCGCCTTTTTGCCGATCGGTTGCGCATCGCGCCTTGCGTTGACCGTCATCTCGTGGACGCAGAGCACAGGATCGAGGCTGTGGCCGAGACCGGCAGAACGCCCGCGGGCGATGCAGACTTGAAAAGCCCCGGCCGCTTGATCCTGCTGGGCGATTATGAAGCGCAGCAGGCCGCCGACAACCTCATTCATTTCCCCCCAGCCGAGCTCTCGGCGCTCGGTGTCTTCTACGACCAGATTCGCTTCATGCGCGAATGGAATGAGACGGAAGATACTGCCTGGAACAATTTAGCGCTTCTCTCGACTGGTAATCGGAAGCTCGATGCGTTCGATCTCGCGCTGCTGAGGCGTGATCTGCAAGTCGCCAAAAACATGGAATTGTTAACGGTGCTCAACGGCCGGCGGGAAATCGAGCGCGGGCGCGAGCTCGAGGTGGCACCCGGACCATCGAGAGCGGATTACCTCCAATACATGTGTCAGCGGGTAACCGCAGAGCGAGCATAGTGTAGATTAGGTCCGAGCGGTCGAATCGCGGGTCCTCCACCGATCATGAGCATTGTCTTATCCTCCGGCGAGCGTCGCATCCCAGTATCTTGCGCCGTAGAACAGGATGAAAGCCACCGGAATCGCGTAGTCGAGCCACTTACGGCGGCTGACGATCAACAGCGGAAAGAGGACCAAAGGCGCAAGGACGCGGACCCAATCAACGACGTCTGCTGACGTGAGGCCATTGACGTTCGTACTGCCGAACACCAGCCACAGAATGAAGAACATGGCGAAGTAGGCCGTGAAAAGGCTCCAGAAATAGCGTCGCCGCTTCTCGTAAAAAGCACGAAGATCGCAATCGTCAGCGGGATCGTCCGGCAGGCATGATGTTGCGAGCAGGACGAGAAGAAGCATCTGGACGAACAGGCCAAGGTAGACCGGGAAGGTCAGGGCAGCTGAGAAATTGCGCAACGTCCACTGCGCGAACCACAGACGCACACATTCGAACACCACCAGCACTGCCGTGAGTGGCACACGGCCATCCCAGCGGATCGTCCTCGCGCGGATTGCAAGTTTGTGGAAGCTGAAGCAGACATCGGCGAGCGCCAGCCCCATCAAGATCGTGAGCAGACCGAGCGAATAGTCAAACCCGTTCACTCAGCGCCTCCGTTACAGATTCACACTAGACCGACGCTTGCCGACGTCTGTCGGCAACGAGAGCCAAAGGGGTGGACGACGGTTCAAATGCCAACGGTTCGTCCATTGCTATGGTCAGCAACCTAGCGCTCCAACAGCGTTGAGATCGGGTCGATCAAATTCACAAACACAAGAAGCGCGAGTATCGCGATGATGGGCCTCCGCGCATTCACGAAAATGCCGGCGGCGCAACCAGCAAGGAACAGCGCAAGCTCAACCCAATCCGCCCAGCTGAAGTAGGCAAAGGTCTCCCATCCCATCAGAGCGTAACGAGATCCATAGGCAAGAACGTTCGCCAGGAGGAGGCAACCGAGCACCTTTCCCTTCTCGGAAAAGAAGTGCTCATCCAGGTCACGGCGCTGAATTGTGTCACTCGGCAGGACGAGCACCGTGGCGAAGTAGAGCAGGCTGCATATGATCAGAGATGCGAACAATGCAGCCGAATTGTCCGGCACAGCGTCGCGTGCGCGCCATGCGATCTCCCAGAAGATCGTCAGACTGGACATCATGAGCAGAGCCAGCAGCGCCGTCGGCCAGCCGAGGCGAACTTTGCCGCGCGCCTCCACAACCTTCGCAAGCCCACTCAGGAGGTGCGCCAAGGCTAGCCCAAGAAGCAAGGAATAGAGCGAGAATACATATTCGAAGACGCTCATCGATCCCCCACCCGGATGAATGCGGCGCTTAGGGGCACGCACCAGCCTCAGCTTTCCTCCAGTTGCACAGATAGCATGGTCTGTTACGTCAGCGTAACTGCTCGAGGGGCGCCGCATGCATTTTCATTTGCCCAAGCCGCTTCACGGATGGCGCGAGTTTGCGGGAGAGGTTGGAATTATCGTCCTTGGCGTGTTGATCGCGCTTGGATTGGAGCAAACCGCTTCGGCAGTGCACGACCGCGTAAGTGAGCGTCAGGCGCGCGAAGCCATTCATGCCGAGATTAGGCTCAACCTCTCGTACATGAAGGCTCGGATGATGACTCAGGGCTGCATCGAGCGCAGGCTCGACGAGATCGGGTCCGTCTTGAGCAAGGCGGGCGACGGCGCGATGTCGCCTCAGCCCAAGTGGATCGGACAGCCTGCAATCTGGTTCAACTCGGACGAGCGTTGGCAGGCGGCCACTGCCAGCGGCCGCGCGAGCCTGTTCAGTGCGGACGAGCAAAGCCGCCTCGGCGCTGTGTATGTTGCAACGAAGCAGTTTCTGAGCGCGGAGGAGCGAGAGCAGGACGCCTGGGCGCAATTGAGGGGACTGGAGAGCTGGAGCGGACCGCTCGGTTCGGCCGGCCGGGTGCATTTCTCGTCGGCGCTGCAAACAGCCCGACTGGAGCTTTGGGAAACGAGCGTCGGAGCCAAGATCGCGTTTCAGCGAGCAAAGGCGTTGGGTCTGGAAAACTTCACCCCCAAGGCAATGCTCGAGGGCTATGCCTTGCCGCACGCGGTGTGCCTGCCAATCGACACGCCACGCAATCGAGCACTGCAGATTCTCAACGGCAACAGCGGAATTGGGGGACAACCCAAATAGGTCTGAGCGGCCACGCAATCGCAGCTTCGACCCATTGTGGACGTCAGCGCCCCTGTTAGGCTTTGAAGACATTGGTGGGGTTCGGCCGCATGCATATTCATTTACCGAAGCCACTGCACGGCTGGCGCGAATTCGCCGGCGAAGTGGGAATCATCGTCCTGGGCGTGCTGATCGCTCTGGCGCTGGAGCAGCTGGTGGACGCATGGCAGTGGCGGGAGAAGGTCGATCGCGCCGAAGGTGCGATGCGGATCGAGCTTGCCGACGACGATGGCCCGCAAGCCTATGCTCGCGAATTGATCGGCGAGTGCCTCGACAAGGAGATCACGAGGATTCGCGACAGTTCGGACACAGCGCCGCCCGACCAGCTCAGGAAATGGGCAGCTGCTTACGAGCCGCCGTTTCGCACCTGGGACAGCGAGGCGTGGAAAATCGTGGTCGCATCCGATGTCGGGAGCCACATGGGCGCGCAGCGGCTCATTGCCTGGTCAGCTCCCTATCGATTTCTTCCGCAGCTGACCGAGGAGGACCAGCGCGAGGCGCGGGTGGTGATTCAGCTGCGCACCGATCTGGCGGCGACCGGGAATCCGTCTCCGGCCGACCGGAAGTCGCTTCGCCAGGATGCAGCACAGCTCCGGCTTGCCAACCGGCGCTTCATCAACACATCGCAGCTGATGCTCGCCCGAATGGTAGTGCTGAATGCGCAGGTGCCGGAGTCGATCCAGCGCGAGCTGACCGACGAAGCGCGGGCGATGTATGGAGACTGCGTCGCCGTTCCGGATCTCAAGGCGAAGCCCAGCGCAGGGCTTCTCAGCGCCAATCTTCGAAGCCCATCCGTGCAATAGGAGCGGGAATGAACGGCCGCCGCACGTCCGTTGTTGATAGTTGTGCCGACCGGGACAGCGGACGCGCTGCCAATGTCCCTTCGTGTTCACGAACGCTCCCTCCTGCTCGGCCGCTTGCCGGGAGTGGTCATGGACAGCTTTAGCTATTTCATCACCTTCTACAGCCTGATCCTCGGCCTCGGGCTTACGGAGCTGCTCGGCGGGTTCGCGCACATGGTCCGCGCCAAGGCGCTCAAGAAGCTCGAGCCGCAGACGGCGCTGCTCGCCTCATTCATTCTGGTCGACATCTGCTCCACCTGGGTCGACGGCTGGCTGTCGCTGAAGCACGTGACGGTTGATTTCGCGGGTCTTTGGGCTCCGGTGCTACTCGCCATCTGCTTCTATCTGGCCGCTGCGACCGTGTTCCCGCACGACGATGCCGATCACGGACGTTTGGCCGATTATTACCGGGAGCGGAAGCGCTTCGTCGTCGGCCTGCTCCTCGCCGGCGAGATGCTGATCCACGTCACTTATCTGCCCATCTTCGAGGACAGGATCGTGAACCAGCCGGAGCTCTTCTGGATGTGGACCGTGCCGTACAACCTGGTCATAGAGGCGACTATGGTGGCGATCATGGTCCTGCGCTCGCGCAGGGCAAACATCATCCTGCTCGCTGTGCTACTCCTGCTGATCATGATTCCATATTGGGACCAGGGATCGATCCAGAACGCCATGGCGCGCCGCTACGGCTACGCCTGAGATTGCCTAGCGCAGCTGCCTATCCGCCCACGCGATCCGCGAAGTGGAAGACGCAGAGCCACACCACCTCATCGGTGCCAGGCCAGTGGGCACTCGCCGGCGTACCGGATGCCGCGTCACCTTCCTCCTGCTCGCCTGAGAAAAGTGGACCGCCTTCCGGGTAGGTGATCCTGTAACCAGCTTCATCGTTGTTCAGCGCTCGTGCTCTTAATCAGCGGGTCCTAGGTTCGAGCCCTAGTGCGTCAACCATATTTCTTAATAATATCAGTTAGTTGCGTACACTATGATTTTGGCCGCAGTTGCAGGGCCCCGGTTCCAGGTAACGTTCCACGTACACGCACCGCTGCCTGATCTCACGATCACGGACGCGGTTACCCAAGTGCTCCGGCTGTTAGCGGCTCGGCTTCCCACAGGAAAACCTCCCGTCGGACCGAGAAGGTCCGTTGCTCATACGAATAGAAATTTCTGAGGAAGTCTTCGAACACTGCTGACATCCGAGTTTGCTGTGAGTCCGTGTTGAACGTCGTTGAACTTAGATGAACTGTTGCCTCAGATACGAGCGCCAAAAGGGCGTCAGTCCCGACTGCAGCGAACACTTCGAGCTTGAGGCCATGGAGGCTGACCACATCATCCCCCTGGCACGAGGGCGGCAAGACCACGGCGGCCAACGTCAAATGCTTGCATGGAAGATAACGGCCGCAAGGGAGGGC
>DASYGA010000287.1:0-18208 GCA_036000265.1 Steroidobacteraceae bacterium
GAGCTTCCCGGTACCCATGCGGTTCATGAAGAAGATCCAGATGGCGACGAAGATGACGGCCGGAGCGACCAGGCTGACGATCGTCGAGAGCCAGACATTCTCGATGTGGCCCGAGAACCTCACCTTCGCCGCCCCGAGACCGGCGACCAGATCATGATCGGGAACCCGGGCCGTCACGAAGGACTCGTGCGCCAGGGTGCCCTTGGGGAGCATCTGCCAGGTCCTGTCGGGAAGGAGTGCATGTGCGTCGCGCAGATCGGCGGTGCCGGTGATGCGATCCGTGCCGATCTGCACGTCGGAGATCTTGCCGGTCTTCAACAGCGCCTTGAAATCGCTGTACGCCAGCGTCTCGACCGGAGGGCTGAGAGCGAAGTCCTGCACTGCCAGCAGGATCAAGAGGACGGCAAGAAAATACCAAATGGAGAAATGTTGCTTGTGATCCACTCCCCGCCTCCGATCGCCCTGTCGAATAAAGAGCCGCTACACAGTCGCACGCTAAGAACGCGGCGCACATACGCACTTTCCGGGGGTTTCTCGATCGTGCCCTTGACAGGTCGCCTCGGCTCTCGGGATGATCAGCCGCTTGGCATCCGCAGCCACCGGTCCCAGCCATGTCCCCGCCTCTTGCCCGACCCACTCGCCGCGCCTTCGGCCGGCGAAGCTTTCTGCGCCGCTCCGCAGCGGCCCTCCTGGTTGTCGTCCCGGCTGCCGCGTGGGCGCGCGCGGTCGAGTGCCGCTCCCTCTCCTTCGTGCACACGCACACCGGGGAGACTCTCTCGTGCGTGTACTACCAGGCGGGCTGCTACCAGCCGGCGACGCTCGCACGCGTGAACCACTTCCTGCGCGACTTCCGCACCGAAGAAGTCCATCCCATCGATCCCGCCGTCCTCGATATCCTCTTCGCCCTGAGGACGCGTGCCGATCGCGATGGGCCCTTCCATGTCATATCCGGATACCGCTCGCCGCAGACCAATGCGATGCTGCGTCGCCGCTCGACGGGCGTCGCTCGGCACAGCCTACACATGGACGGGAAGGCCATCGACGTGCGCCTACCCGGCTTCTCGACGCGCGGGCTGCAGGAGATCGCGCTCACGATGCGTCGTGGCGGCGTGGGCTACTACCCCAAGTCCGACTTCATTCACCTGGACACCGGCCGCGTTCGCTTCTGGTGAGGCGGCCAGCCGGTCCCGATCGGAAGCGGTCGCGAACGCTACACGAGCAAGCACAGAGGCCGCTTCCGTCGTCCGAACGTCGAAGGCCGTCGTGGCTCTTCAATGCAACAGCATCTCTCGCAGCACTACTGCTTGGTTGTGAGCCTCGTCGTGAGCAGAGTAGACGAGCGTCAGCCGGCCTTTCCTCGCAAGCTCCCGTAGATCGTCGAGTAGCTCCTTCTTGCCGGCGAGCTCCGCCTTGTAACGGTGACGGAACTCCTCCCATCGGGCCGGATCGTGGCCGAACCACTTGCGTAGCGCATCGCTCGGCGCGATTTCCTTCATCCACTCGGCAATGTGCGCGTCGGTCTTCTTCACGCCGCGCGGCCACAACCGGTCGACCAGCACCCGGGTTCCGTCGTGCGGCGAGGAAGCCTCGTAGGCGCGCTTGAGCTGCACTGCGGCGGGGGTGCTCACGTGACTCATACCAGTCTCCTCGAGCGGTAGGACTTCGGCACCGCAAAGAGTACACCCGCGCGGTTTGGGGTCCAACGGGGCTGACATACGCACAAATACGGACTCGACGCGAGCTGTGCGTTTTCCGAGCATCGGGCGGCGAATCAGGGCCGCACTGCGACTACCCTCGCACTGTCGTGGAGGCATCCGGTATCCTGATCTTCCCGATCGGCTGTTCGGCAGCTTGGAGCGAGCCTTGAGCGTCGGCGTTGCATGATCAAGTCGGTGAGGCCAGCGATACGGCTTGCGGTCCGCGCACCTTTTCACCTCGAGGCGACGGTGCGGGTGCTGCAACGGCGCCCGAGCAACCTCATCGACATCTGGGAGGCGCCGTTCTACCGGCGCGTAGTCCGGGCAAACGATGAGCTGGTTCTCATCGAAGTCAGCGAGAAGGGGATGATCGATGCACCTGACGTGATGCTCTCGTCGCCGCGCGGCGGTCTGCCGGCACAACTTCGTAGGGAAGTGACCAGCACCGCTCGCGAAATACTGGGTCTCGATCAGCAGTCGACGTCGCATCAGTCCCGCGCCGAGGCTGAGCCGGCACTGCGGGCGACGGCCATGGCGCTGCGCGGCATGCGCCCGCCGCGCTACCCCGATCTTTTCGAGACGTTCGCGAACGTCATCCCCTTTCAGCAACTGAGCCTCGATGCGGGAATGGCAGTCGTGGCACACCTGGTTGAGCGCTTCGGCGAAGTGCTCGAGCTCGACGGCCGCCGCTACTTCGCCTTCCCCCGCGCCGAGGCGGTTGCCAATGCGCGGATGTCGAGCCTCAGGCGAACCGGGATGAGCCGACACAAGAGCGAGTCGTTGCGCGCAGCCGCGAAAGCGATCGCTTCCGGCACACTGACCGCGGACAGCATCGCGGCCCTGCCTTCATCGGAGGCGATCGAGCGACTGCGAGAGCTACCGGGGATCGGGCCCTGGAGCGCGGCCCTGATTTTGCTACGCGGCTTCCGACGTCTGGATGTCTTCCCGCCGACAGATACCGGCGCGGAGAGCAGCCTCGTGGCACTGATGCGCCTGCGCTCGCCCGCGGCACTGGCCCGTGTGGTCGAGCGCTTCGGCGACTGCCGCGGTTACCTCTATTTCTACGGCCTCGCCAGTCGGCTTCTCGCTGCAGGGCTGATCCATGCCGCTCCTGTACCCGATGTGGCGCGCGTTACCGTACGATACGCAAGTCGCCGCCCCGTCCAAACGTCACGAAGAAGCAGGGTTGAGACATGAGCCAGTTCCTGGACCGTCTGATGTTTTTCCGCAAGAATGTGGAGACGTTCTCTGATGGATGGGGCGTGGTGACCCGCGAGAGCCGCAGTTGGGAGAAGGGCTACCGCGATCGCTGGAATCACGACAAGATCGTCCGCTCGACTCACGGCGTCAACTGTACCGGCTCCTGCAGTTGGAAGATTTACGTGAAGAGCGGACTCATCACCTGGGAAACGCAGCAGACCGACTACCCGCGCACGCGGCCGGAGATCCCGAACCACGAGCCGCGCGGCTGCCCTCGTGGGGCGAGCTACTCCTGGTACATCTACAGTGCCGCGCGGCTGAAGCACCCCCTCGTTCGGTCCCGCCTGCTCGAGCTCTGGCGCGAAGCGCGACGCGACAAGGAGCCCGTTGCGGCATGGGCCTGGATCGTCGAGGACCCCGAGCGCGCGCGCAGTTACAAGTCGCGGCGTGGGCGCGGCGGCTTCGTCCGTGCGCGGTGGGAGGAGGTCTCCGAGCTCATTGCGGCAGCCAACGTCTACACCATCCAGCGTTTCGGGCCCGACCGGATCGCAGGCTTCTCGCCAATCCCGGCCATGTCGCAGGTCAGCTTCGCCTCCGGCACGCGCTATCTGTCCCTCATCGGCGGAGTAATCCCCTCCTTTTACGACTGGTATTGCGACCTGCCGCCCTCCTCGCCGCAGGTCTTCGGCGAGCAGACGGATGTCCCGGAATCCGCCGACTGGTACGACTCCGCCTATCTTCTGGTGTGGGGCTCCAACATCCCGCAGACACGCACGCCGGATGCCCATTTTTATTCCTCCGTGCGCTATCGCGGGACGAAGGTCATCGCGATATCGCCAGATTATGCCGAGTACGTGAAATTCGCCGACCTGTGGCTGGCGCCCAAGGCGGGCACCGATGCCGCCCTGGCGCTCGCCATGGGCCACGTCATCATGAAGGAGTTCCATCTTGGCGAGTGTCCGGAGTATTTCGATGACTACTGCCGGCGCTATACGGATCTTCCGCTCCTGGTACGGCTTCGGGCTCAGGGCGATCACTGGGTCGCCGATCGCACGCTGCGTGCGTCGGATTTCGACGGCAGCTTCGATCAGCAGAACAATCCGGAGTGGAAGACGGTCGCGTTCGATGAGGCGAGCGGACATCTCGTCGTGCCGAATGGCTCGATCGGCTTTCGCTGGGGCGAGCACGGCCGCTGGAACCTGGAGAACCGCGATGCCAGCACGGGCCGCGAGACGCGGCTGCGCCTGACGCTGCAGGGGTTTCAGGAAGATCACATCAGCGTGGCTTTTCCAGAATTCTGCGACAGCGGCGAGCGCCAGCGGCACGTGCGCCGCGTGCCGGTGCGCCGCTTGAGCACCAAGGACGGGGCGGTGTTGGTTGCGACGACCTTCGATCTGCTGGCCGCCCACTATGGGATCGACCGAGGGTTGGGCGACAACGCCTGCGCGTCCGACTACGACGCGATCGCTCCCTGCACGCCCGCCTGGGCGGAAGTCATCACCGGCGTACCGCGCGCCGAGATCATCCGGGTCGCCAGAGAGCTGGCGCAGACCGCTGCCAAGACCCGAGGCCGTTGCATGGCGATCGTCGGTTCGGGGATCAATCACTGGTATCACACCGACATGACCTACCGCGGCATCATCAATGTGCTGATGCTGTGCGGCACGGTCGGGATCCCGGGCGGCGGCTGGGCTCACTACGTGGGACAGGAAAAGCTGCGTCCCGTTGCCGGCTGGTCGACACTCGCTTTCGCGCTCGATTGGCACCGCCCGCCGCGGCACATGAATGGCACCTCGTACTTCTACAACCACACCGATCAGTGGCGCTACGAGGGGTTGAAAGTCGATGAGCTCTTGGCTCCTGGCGAGGAAGGCGGCACGGGCGAGCACTTCATCGACCTCAACGTCCGCGCCGAGCGGATGGGCTGGCTGCCGTCCGCCCCGCAGCTCTCACGCAACCCGCTCGAGGTCGCCGCAGCAGCTGAGGCGGCCGGCATGGACGCAGCTGACTACGTCGCACGGGGCCTCAAAAGCGGCGAGCTGCACATGGCGTGTGAGGACCCGGACGCTCCTGAGAACTATCCCCGCGTACTCTTCGTTTGGCGCGCCAATCTCCTCGGGGCCAGCGGCAAGGGCCATGAGTATTTCCTCAAGCACCTGCTCGGCGCGCAGAACGCGGTGTTCGGACCCGACCTCGCCGCCCAGGGCGCCGATCTGCCGCGGGAAGTGCGCTGGCGGGATCCCGCGCCGGAGGGGAAGCTGGACCTCGCCGTGACGCTGGATTTTCGCATCTCGAGCAACGCGCTCTACTCCGACGTGGTGCTCCCGACCGCGACCTGGTACGAGAAGGACGACCTCAACACCACGGACATGCATCCCTTCATCCATCCCTTCAACGCCGCGGTCGAGCCGCTCTGGGACAGCCGCACCGACTGGGACATCTTCAAGACACTGGCACGGGCCTTTTCCGATCTCGGCGGCAAGCATCTTGGGGTGCGCAAGGATGTGGTGTTGACGCCCCTCTTGCACGACACGCCGAGCGAGCTCGGGCAGGCGCTCGAGGCACGGGATTGGAAGCGCGGCGAGTGCGATCTCGTACCGGGCAAGACCGCACCCACCGTGACGGTGGTGGAGCGCGATTACGGTGCCGTCTACGACCGCTATGTTGCCCTGGGTCCCCTGGTCGAGAGCATCGGTATCGGCACCAAGGGCATCTCCTGGGAGGCGGCGGAGGATGCGGACCTGCTTGCGGGACTCAACGGCCGCGTGAGCGAGGGAAGCGCCAGCGGGCAGGCGCGACTCGATACCGGACGGCGGGCCGCGCAGGCCATCCTGACGCTCTCCCCTGAAACGCATGGCGAGGTGGCGATGAAGGCCTGGCACGCGCTCGAGCGCAGCACGGGGCGGCAGCATTCGCATCTCGCGCAGCCGCGCGCGGCTGAGCACATCCATTTCGAGGATCTCTCGGCACAGCCGCGCAAGGTCATCAGCACGCCCACCTGGAGCGGCATCGAATCCGAGAAGGTGAGCTACAACGCCTCTTATACCAACGTGCACGAGCTCATCCCCTGGCGCACGCTCTCCGGCCGGCAGCACTTCTATCTCGATCACCCCTGGATGCGCCGCTTCGGTGAGGGTTTCGCGCTCTATCGGCCGCCGGTGGATACCCGCAGCACGCCGCAGCTCGCCGAGCGGTTCGCCGGCGCCCCGAGTCTGCGACTGCGGTGGATCACTCCGCACCAGAAGTGGGGCATCCACAGCACCTACAGCGACACCGAGATCATGCTCACCCTCTCCCGCGGGGGACCCATCGTGTGGCTGAGCGAAAAGGAGGCGAGCGCCATCGGTCTCCATGACAACGACTGGGTGGAGATCGCGAACACCCACGGCGTGCTCGTGGCGCGCGCCATCCTCAGCCAGCGCATCCCCGCCGGGATCGCGGTCATGTACCACGCGCAGGATCGCGTCATGAACAATCCCACCGCGTCCTTGAGCTCCCAGCGCGGCGGATTGCACAACAGCGTGACGCGCATCGTGATGAAGCCCACACACATGATCGGTGGGTACGCGCAGCTCTCCTACGGGCTCAACTACTACGGCACCATCGGCTCGAACCGCGACGAGATGGTGCTGGTGCGCCGCCTCGAGCGGGTGCAATGGTCGCTGAACGAAGCCGGCCCTGCCCAGGCCGCGGTCCAAGAGGAGGCGCTGCGATGAAGATCCGCACCCAGGTGGCCATGGTGCTGAACCTCGACAAGTGCATCGGCTGCCACACCTGCTCGGTCACCTGCAAGAATGTCTGGACCTCGCGCGAGGGCGTGGAGTACGTCTGGTTCAACAACGTCGAGACGAAACCCGGATTGGGATATCCCCGGGAATGGGAGAACCAGGAGCGATGGAACGGCGGCTGGCGGCGCAAGGCCAATGGCCACATCGTGCCGCGCCAGGGCGCGCGCTGGCGCATCCTCACCAACATCTTCTCCAACCCCAATCTGCCGGAGATCGACGACTACTACGAGCCCTTCACTTTCGATTACGGGCACCTGCAGTCCTCGCCCGAGGCCGCGACCGCCCCCACGGCCCAGGCCGTATCGGTGGTGACCGGCCGCAAGATGGACAAGGTGCACTGGGGACCCAACTGGGACGATGATCTCGGCGGGGAGTTCGCCGATCGGGCGCGCGATGTCTGCTTCGAGGGGGTGCAGAAGGAGATCCAGGCGGTGTTCGAGAACACCTTCATGTTCTACCTGCCGCGCCTCTGCGAGCACTGCCTCAATCCCACCTGCGTCGCCTCCTGCCCCTCGGGCTCGATCTACAAGCGCGAGGAGGACGGCATCGTGCTCGTCGATCAGGACAAATGCCGCGGCTGGCGCATGTGCGTCTCGGGGTGCCCCTACAAGAAGATCTACTACAACTGGAAGACCGGGAAGGCCGAGAAGTGCCTCTTCTGTTACCCGCGCATCGAGACCGGACAGCCCACCATCTGCTCGGAAACCTGTGTCGGGCGCATCCGCTACCTCGGCGTCATCATGTACGATGCCGACCGCATCGAGGCTGCGGCCTCGGTCGCCGACGAGCAAGAGCTCTACCAGGCCCAGCTCGACATTTTCCTCGATCCGAATTCCGAGGATGTCCGCGCGGAGGCGCGCCGCCAGGGAATCCCCGAGAACTGGCTCGAGGCCGCGCGTCGCTCGCCGGTCTACAAGCTCGCGATGGACTGGAAGATCGCCTTTCCCTTGCATCCGGAGTTTCGAACGCTCCCGATGGTGTGGTACGTGCCACCGCTCTCCCCCATCCAGTCGGCGGCGACCGCGGGGGCCCTCCCCACCACGGACGGGGTGCTGCCCGATATCGATGCGATGCGCATTCCCGTGCGGTATCTCGCCAACCTCCTCACCGCCGGCGCGGAGGAGCCCATCCGCGTGGCGCTGAAACGCCTGCTCGCGATGCGCGCTTACATGCGATCGCGGGAGGTCGAGAGCCAGCCGGATCTCAAGCTCCTCACCGATGCGGACCTCACGGAGGCTCAGGTGACGGAGATGTATCAGTACCTCGCGATCGGCAACTACGAGGATCGGTACGTCATTCCAACGACGCACCGGGAAGATGAGACCGGTACCTTCAGCGAGCGTGGGGCCTGTGGCTTCTCCTTGGGAAACGGCTGCTCGGACGGGTTCACGGACAACAACATGTACGAGGACACCGGGCAGAAGAGCACTTACTTCTACGACGCAAGCCGGCTCAAGGAATCCCTGAAGCGGGGGCGCTCATGAAAACCTACAAGGCCGCGGCGCTCCTGCTGCGTTATCCGGAAGCAGACTGGCTGTCGGAGCTCTCACAGCTTCATGGGGCGCTCGAGGAGGAGCGGCGCGTCAACCACCATGCGGCAGACGCCGTGGCCCCGCTCCTGGGATTCCTGGAGGGCCCCCTGCTCGAGTCCCAGGTGCATTATGTCGAGACGTTCGATCGTCAGCCGAAGCACGGCCTCTATCTTTACGAGCACCTGCACGGCGAGTCGCGCGACCGTGGCACGGCGATGGTGGCGCTGCTCGAGCGCTACCGGCAGCACGGGCTCGAGCTCGATTGCAACGAGTTGCCGGACCACCTGCCAGTGTTCCTGGAGTTCCTGTCGCTCCTGCCCCGGCGGCAGGCGCGGCGCGAGCTACGTCCGGTGGCGGGCGTACTGAGCCTTCTGGCCCAGCGGCTCGCGGAGGCGAAGAGTCCCTACGCGGGCGTGCTCGAGGCTCTGATGCGCCTGGCTCCCCGTGGCGCTGTGCATGAGATCGTGCCGCCTTCCCGCCCCATGGAGCAGCTCCTCGAGCGCGAAGGACGCTCGGCGCAGGGTGAAGACCCGCTGCTCAGACCGGAAAAGCTCGTACCCGTGTCCAGCATCCTGCGCCGCCCGCCGTCACGTACCGGAGAACCCACATGAGATGGCTCGACGAGTTCTTCTTCGGCGTTTATCCCTACCTCGCCGGCACCGTGTTCCTCCTTGGGAGCCTGGTGCGCTTCGATCGCGACCCGTACACCTGGAAGAGTGAATCGAGCGAGATCCTGAAACGCGGGAATCTGCGGCTCGCGAGCAACTGCTTCCACGTCGGGGTGCTCTTCCTCTTCTTCGGACACCTCATCGGCCTTCTCGCGCCCGATGCACTGTTCACTGCCGTCGGGCTCGGCACGGAGGGGCACGAGCTCCTCGCCATGGTGAGCGGCGGGGTGTTCGGCGTCCTCTGCTGGATCGGGATCGTGCTCCTCATCTATCGGCGCCTCTCGCAGCCGCGCGTGCGGATGACGAGCAGCACCATGGATCTCATCGTCGTGTTCTGGATCTTCGTGACGCTCTCCTTCGGCCTCTCGACCATCGCGTTCTCGGCGCCGAACCTCGCGAGCGGTACGATCATCGCGGCGCTTCGGATGTGGGCGCAGCACATCGTAACGTTCCACCCGGTGCCCTATGTGATCGGCGGACTGCCCGTGGTGTACAAGATCCATCTCGTCCTCGGCATGACCCTCTTCGCCCTCGTGCCCTTCAGCCGCCTGGTGCACATCTGGAGCGGCTTCGCATCCGTGTTCTATCTCTTTCGCCCGTACCAGGTGGTACGCCCGCGGGCGCAGCGGCCATGAGCGCTTCGCCAACTGCCGCGCCCGCGACTGCCGGTGCTGAGGTCAGCGTCAACGGCCAGGTCATCCCCGAAGCGACGATCGTCGCCGAGGCGCAGCTTCACGAGGATAGCGCCGACCCGCGTGGCGCCGCGGCGACGGCGCTGGTCCTGCGCCGCCTGATTGTCGATCGCGCCCGCTCACGAGGCCTCCTCACTCGCGATGAGCTGGAGCCGCCGGACGCCGACCTGGATGATGCGCTCGATGCGCTACTCGCACTCGAGGCGGCCGTGCCGGAGCCGACGGAGGAAGAGCTCAAGCGATTTCACGCGCAGAACCGCGCGCTCTTTCGCGTGGGCGAGCGGGTGCATGCCGCGCATATCCTCTTCGAGGTGCGCAGCATGCGGCTCGCAGACGCGTTGCGGGAGCGGGCGGAAGCCGTGCTCGAACGATGTCAAAAGGACCCAGATCACTTTACCGGAGCGGCCCGCGAGCTTTCCAACTGTCCGTCCGGCGCCAACGGAGGAGATCTCGGCTGGCTTGCCCGGGGCGAGAGCGTACCGGAATTCGAGCGGGTGATTTTCGCAGGCGTCGACCCGGGCCTTTGGCCGCGTCCTATTCCAACACGCTTCGGCTGGCATCTGCTGCGCATCATCGAGCGAGACCCCGGGCATCCGTTGCCCTTCGAGTCAGCGCGCGCGCAAGTAGCCGCCTACGTGCGATCCAAGAGCCGGCGCAAGGCCGGCGTGCAATACCTCCAGCGGCTCGCGGCGGAAGCGAGCGTGCGGGGCGTGGATCTGAAGCTGAAGAGCAGCTGGTTGATGCAGTAAGAATCGGGAGAGCCGTGCCATGGCAGCGAATCCTGTGCGGGTGGTGATTGCCGGAGGCGGAATCGCCGGTGTACCGCTCGCTTATGCGGTGAAGGAGAAGCTGCACGGACGCGCGGAAGTCACGCTGGTCTCCGACAGTCCGGAGTTTCACTTCGTGCCCGCCAATCCCTGGATAGCCCTGGGGCTGCGCGCGCCAGCGGATGTGACCTTCGCGCTCGAGCCGCTGCTCGCGGCACGCAAGATTGCCCTGCGCGTTGCGGCGCTCGAGCAGATCGATCTCGAGGGCTCGCAGCTCAAGCTCGCGGGCGGCACGAGCGTCGCGTACGACTACCTGGTGCTGGCCACCGGGATTCGCCCGGACTGGAATGCCATTCCGGGGACGACAGGCAACCCGCGCGTTCATTCCGTGATTCGGCCGAGCGAAGCGGTGGCCGCGCACGGAGCCTACGAGGCGTTTCTCTCGCGGCCGGGCCCCGTGGTGATCGCGGCGGCTCCGCGGGTGCCGACGATCGGACCCATGTATGAATACGCGTTCCTGCTCGATTCGGACCTGCGCCGGCGAGCGCTGCGGCAGCGGGTGCCGATTACGCTCATCACCCCCGAGCCTTATCCGGGCCATGTTGGGCTCGACAAGCCCGTGGCTCGCGAAGAGTTGACCAGGGCGCTGAAGACGCAAGGAATCGATTGGATCGGCAATGCGGCGCTGCGAAACTGCGAGGGCGGACACATCAGCTTCCATGTCCTGGAGGGGTCGCCACAGGGCACCCTGCGCACCGCTCATTTCGATTACGCGATGATCTGGCCGCCGTTTCGCGGCGTCGAGGCAGCGGAACGCTGTGGCACCCTTTGCGATGCCGACGGCTTGATAATCGTCGATGAGTATCAGCGCGCCACTGGCCGAGCCAATGTGTTTGCCGTCGGCGCCTGCACCGCCAAGGAGCTGCTGACCCATACTGCGGTCCCCGTAGGCGCGCCTGATGCGGTGTACGTCATCCAGCAGCAAGTCGCTATCGTGGCCGACAACATCTCCCACAGCCTTCGCGGCGAGCCGCTCAACCGGGGGAGCATCGAGCGCGAGCAGTGGATCGCCGACATGGGCAAGCGCGGTGCCGCCTACCTCGCATCCCCGCAGATGCCACTGCGCAACATCCAGTGGCTGCACCAGGGACGCTGGGTCTACGAGGCCAAGCGTGACTTCGAGGACTTCTTCGTCAACCAGATTCTCTTCGGCGCGGGCCAGCATGGGCAGGTGCAGGCGCTGATCCGCCGGCTGCGCAGCCAGCAGCGGGCCGGTCACGCGCGCACCCAGCACGGCAAGCTCGGCCCGCAGATGACGCTCGGCATCGATGCGCGCCGCCGCCTCGAGGTGCTCGCTCGCGAGCTCGGCGTCGATGCACAGACCTTCTCGCAACAACTCCTCGAGCGAGCCTTGGCCGAAGCGCTCTCCTGCCTCGATCCACAGGCCCGCGAGCGCGTGAATGCCGAGCTGCACACCCGTCTCGTCAGTGAGCTCGAAGCGGAGCGCGAGAGGGTGCGCTTCGAGGGCGGAGCGCCCTGATCCTCCCCCGACTCCATCCCTGCGCTTCAGGAGCCCTTCATGCCTGATAAGACCCCGGACAGCACAAGTCCTTCAAATCCGCGCCAGAAGGCGCTCTCGAAATGGGAGACCGAAGTCGGTGCGCCGCCCGACACTCTGCAGCGAGGCGTGCGCACGGGAGCTGAGATTGCCGAGATACCTCAGCTGAGTGACGCTGAGCTCGTGCATCTTCGCATCCGCGTCATCGCCTTGGAGAACATGGTGCTTTCGCTCCTCGCGCAGGCGTCCAATCGACAGCTCGAGCTTGCTCGTGAGATGGCCGCCTACATCCTTCCGCGGCCGGGATTCACCCAGCACCCTCTGACAGTCCGGGCCGCACATCAGATGATCGATCTCCTCGATCGAGCCGGGCATTTCAGAGCTCCAACGCCAACATGATCTCTACCCGTTGCCTGCCGCGCGCGATCCGATCGGGACCGTGGCCGCTCTACACTCGACTCTCACGGGGATGACCGGGCGTGAGCCTTTCAAGCCGAGCCGCGCACAGCTGATCGCCGCCGCCGGGAAAGCGGTTCCGGATGTCATCGCGCCGCGGCTGCGCGTACTTTTTTGCGGCATCAATCCCGGGCTCTATTCCGGCGCGATCGGCCATCACTTCGCCCGGCCGGGCAATCGGTTCTGGCCCGCGCTGCATGGCGCCGGCTTCACCATGCGGCTCCTCTCATCCTGGGAGGAGCGCCAGCTTCTCGAGCAAGGCTGCGGGGTAACCAATCTGGTCGCGCGCGCGACTGCGGGCGCCGACGAGTTGAGTGCGACGGAGCTCGTGGCAGGACGGCGTAGACTTCTGTCGAAGGTCAACCGGTATGCTCCGGCATGCGTCGCGGTGCTGGGAGTCAGTGCATACCGGGTCGCATTCGCCCGGCCCACGGCCACCCTCGGCAGGCAGCCGGAGAGGTTCGGGGGCGCGGCGCTCTGGGTGCTGCCGAACCCGAGTGGCCTGAACGCCCATTATCAGCTTGCTGCGCTCGTTGAGCTATTCCACGAGCTGCACGACGCGCTCAAGAGTGGGCTGCGCGAGCGCTCATCATCTTCCGGCAGACCGTGCTAATGCTTCAACGTCGCTCGCACGGCCGCAACTTCGCGAGCGGTGGCAAGTGGCGCGTGATTGCCCCAGGAGGTGCGCTCGTAGTCGATGATGTCGGCAACCTGAGCATCACTCAGTGTGATCCCGAAGGGCGGCATCGGGCTCGAATACACGGTGCCACCGATGTTTGCACGCTGGATGCCTTCCAAGAGCACACGAATCTGTCCGGTGGGATCGGGTGCCAGCACCGCCGCATCGCCCCTGAGAGGCGGAAAGACTCCGGGAATACCCTCGCCACTCGCCTGGTGGCAGACCGCGCAGTTGGCCGCGAAGAGCTTCGCGCCGCTCGCCACATCGAAAGAGGACGCGGCGTTGGCAACTCCTATGAATGGGTGACGGCCTGGCTCGCCAGCGACGCGCAAAAGCGCGGCGCCGAGCAGCACAGCCGCCAGAAGCGCGAGCGTCACAGGGCGCAGAGCAGCGCCTGAGGCGACCGGAAGGAGTTTCCTCACGCAAGGAGGCTAGCGCGGCTGCCAAGTGACGGCATTGCTCCAAAGCAATTGGTTCTCACGACGGGGCGCGCACAATGAGCTCATGGGCTGGAAGACGATCATGTTCGCCGTCCCAACGCCGCAGGACATCGGCCTGCTCGAGGCGGATAAAGTGGCTCAGATCGCCACGGCGCTCGATGTCCGGCTCGAACTCTTCCACTGCGTTTTCGATGCCGACGTGGCGCATCCTGGTCAATTCACGACCGCCGGCGGCCGAGACGAGATCCAGCGCCTGGTCTCGGCGGCGGAGCAAGGGCTCGAACGGATCGCCGAACGCTTGCGGTCGCGCGGCTTGTCCGTCAAAACGGGCATTCGGTGGGACTCTCCGGTCCACGAGAGCATCGTCCGCCAAATCTTGCGGCACGGGCCCTCACTGCTCATCGCCCGGGCGAGCCGGCTGGGCGAGGTTGGCCATCTGCTGCCCTCGCACACGGACTGGAAGCTGATCGAGACCTGCCCGTGTCCCTTGCTGCTCCTCAAGAGTCCCCGACCGTACTCTCAGCCTCTGGTCATCGCCGCGGTGGACCCCGGTCACGCGCACGACAAGCCGGCTGAGCTCGATGAGCAGATACTCGAGTCAGCCCGCCTCCTGAGCGACGCCCTGTCGGGAAGACTCCAGGTATTTCACGCACGCATCCCCTGGGATGAAGCCATCCACTTGGATCCGGAGCTCTATGACCTCCCGGAGTACCGGGACGAGGAGATCCACGGCGCCTACCTCGCGCAGGTGGAGACGAGAGTTCTGCAGCTCGCCGGGAAGCACAACATTGCGCGAGAGCAGGTGACCATCCAGGACGGCCACGCTGCCCAATCGCTTCCCCTCTACGCGAATCAGCCGCAGGCGCAGATCGTCGTCACGGGCGCCGTATCGCGCTCGCGGATGCGTCGGACCCTCATGGGCGACACCGCCGAGCGGGCGCTCGGCGCGCTCCACTGCGATGCGTTGATCATCAAGCCGCCAGGGTTTCGGACCCCCGTGCCTCGACAGTCCACACATCATGTCGAGGCGGGGACGGAGCTGGGCAGTCGCCTGAGGCGGTGAGCCTGCTCTCGGTCATGCCGTCAAGGCTTCTGCCCGGCGAGCCACTCCTCGAACTCCCGCACCGACTTCTCGAACCTTGGCTTGTATGACGGATCGTTCGCGTAGTGCCTGGGATCTGCCAGCGCCCGCTGGTAGATCGCGAGCGTGCGCTCGACCCACGCCCGGGTAGCCGCGCGACCATCGCGCTCGAGCAGGAGCTCGATGCGCTCGATCTCCGGCCGCGGCTCATCGGAGTGCGCCATGAAGCGGACCCTGGCTGCCTAGCGGCTTCGAGACAACACTCCACGCGGTCCTTTCGCCAAGCTTCTGCACATTCGGTCTGCCTGCTGCGCCAGTAGCGGCACGTTAGATTGTAGCGGACACGCCGGCATTGCGTCAGATCAATGATCAGGCGCAATGCGACGAGCTCCCACCTCCATTAGATTTCGGGCACGGAGTCGATTCGTCGAGCGGTGATCTCATCACGCTGCATCCACCGTGGTCGCCCGACAAGATGTCGGCTGCCGCCAGAGCGCAGTCCGGCATCGGGACCTGACTCCTCGGACGGCGCGTACGAGGTGCGGGTCGGGTGCGGATCGTCAGCGCCGGAGCCTCGTGAGGGCCGAGCCGCGATGCATGGCGATGTGCTCGGTGCGATCGCTGCGGATCTCGTATTGCGGCTCCTCAGAAGTGGCATGATGGGTATAGCCCTTGAAATCGACATCCTGCGTATGCACGCGGATGATGTGGCCGCTTACGCGACCGGCCTCCGAGTTCCAGCTGACATGCTCACCGACCTTGAATTTCGTGCTCATCACGGACTCCTGGAGGCCTCGGCACCGTCTTCGTTCACGACCCGACGGACAGAGCCGGACTCAGCCTGCGGCACACGATACACGCAGGATCATCCGAATGCTCCAACAGCAGTGCCCGTACCCGCGCCTGCCACAATGTACGGAAGCGCTCTGCATCATGAGCTCCAGCGGTGCCGTCCACGCACGCCGAGAACAAGAACCCCAGTTTGGGATCGGGCGGCGCCACGCTCGCGTCGGCCTCCAATTCCACCGCTTCACCGTTGTCGGTGCGCGTGAAGCGCATCTCAGCGCGTATCGCCGCGCCAAATTCGAGGAGCCCGCGTCGCTTGAAGCGGCCGCCGATCCCTTTGAAGCCACCCTCCTGCGCCGCCCCGGTGATGAAGCCCGCTACCCCGGCGATCACCCCAGCGACGCCCTCCGAGGCTCGCGCGCGCATTTCCACTCGCACGTCTCCGCGCCGAGGCAATGCATCCGGATATAAGGCATTCAAGCCCGCGCGCGTCATGAGGAAGGCACAGGCTACCGTCGGGCAAGAATGCCCAGCGAAACGGACAACGTCCGTGTAGCGGTATTCGATTACGCCATCGCTCACCGCACCCAGAAATTCCGACAGCGGGTCGTAGAGCTCGATTACAGGGGCAGCGTCAAAGAATGCCGGATAGCGCATATGTGAGGTAAGGGTGTGCGTTGCCACGGCGTCGCGCCTTGATTTGCATCAATCTGCTGGATCCGAGCAGAGGGCGTGATCGGTATACGTGTACCTACGGATGGCGGACTGCGTGGCCGTGGGACGAAAATGCCTGCCGTACATGATGCGAACTCACACCGGCGCGCGCGACTGGACGGCGGAGGCCATCCGCCGAATCGATGCCGATTTCAACCGCTCCGCGGATACCCATCTGATTCCGGTCGAGCTCTCGGGCTACCCTGAGATCGAGCTCTATCTAAAGGACGAGTCGAGCCACCCCACCGGAAGCCTGAAGCACCGCCTCGCCCGGTCGCTCTTCCTCTATGCCCTCTGCAACGGCTGGATCGGTCCGCAGACGCCGATCGTCGAGGCATCGAGCGGCTCGACCGCGGTTTCAGAGGCGTATTTTGCACGCATGCTGGGACTGCGATTCATTGCGGTCGTGCCGGGAGGTACAGCCCCGGAGAAGATCGCCGCCATCGAGTTCCAGGGCGGTGAGTGCCACTTCGTCGATGACCCGAAGATCGTCCATGTGGAGGCGGCGCGCCTGGCGCGCGAGGCATCCGGTCATTACATGGATCAGTTCACGTACGCGGAGCGCGCCACCGACTGGCGCGGCAACAACAACATCGCGGAGTCGATTTTCCGCCAACTCGCGCACGAGCGCCATCCGATTCCCCGCTGGATCGTCTGCGGAGCGGGCACCGGAGGAACCTCGGCCACCCTCGGCCGGTACGTGCGCTACTATCGCTACGCAACCGAGATCTGCGTCAGCGACCCCGAGGGCTCGGTCTTCCACCGGCATTACGCCGACCGGAGCGTCACCACGGTCGAGAGGTGCGATTCCTGCATCGAGGGCATCGGTCGCCAACACGTCGAGCCGTCCTTCATCCCGGAGGTAGTCGACCGGATGATCGCCGTATCGGACGCCGAGAGCATAGCCGCGGCGCGTGTCATCAGCGAGCGGCTGGGCCGGCGGTGCGGCGGCTCGACCGGGACCAACATCTGGGCGTGCGCGCGGCTGATTCGCGAGATGGCATTGAGGCGGGAGGCGGGCTCGGTGGTCTCCATTCTCTGCGATCATGGCGAGCGCTATGCCTCCACGTATTTCAACGATGCATGGATCGCGCAGAGAAAGATCGACCTCACCCCAGGGGTGGCGGTAATGCGAGAGTTCTTTGAGGGCAAGCTCGCGGGCGGCATTTGAGGCCGGATTGAGGCCATGGACTATGCGACACTCAAGCTGATCCACGTGAGCGCGGTCGCGCTCTCCTTCAGCGGCTTCACGGCTCGCGGCATCGGCGCCCTTCGCCGGGCGTCGTGGGTGCGCCACCCACTCGCACGCACGATACCGCACCTCGTCGATACGATTCTGCTGCTCTCCGCGCTTGGCATGCTCTGGGTGGTGCGGCTCTCGCCCTGGGCGCTGCCATGGTTGCGGGCGAAGATCATCGGCCTCGTCGTCTACATCCTGCTCGGGGTGCTCGCGCTTCGTCCTTCCGTCACCGCACGACTGCAGAAGCCGCTGCCCGTGAGGCTCATCGCGTGGGCCGCGGCGATCCTCGTCTTCGGCTACATCGTTTCGGTCGCTGTCACGAAAAGCCCGCTCGGCGCGACTCTTTGGTTGTAGCCGTCCGGAGTGGCGCCTTGATGCATATCAAGGCAACGACCCCGCGCGATCCCTAGACTTTCGCCAGTTTCGCACCCGACGCCAAGAGATACCGCAGTCGAGAGATGTCGCACTGGATTGAAGCCGCCCGTGTCGGAGAGATCGAGGACCGCAAGTGCAAGGCGGTGTCGCTCAACGGCTCGCCTGTCGCGCTATTCAATCTCGACGGCGAATACCACGCCTTGGAAGATGTGTGCACGCATTTTGGCCGCGATCTTTCGTCCGGGTGGGTCGAGGGCGACCGCGCGGTCTGTCCCTGGCATCTGGCGGAGTTCTCCATCCGGACCGGCGAGGCCGTGAAGGCACCCGCCTACGAAGGCGTGCACAAATTTCCCGTCCGGGTCCGTGATGGCATCATCGAGGTCTGCGATGACCGATCCTGAGCACGACGACGCGCCGCTGCCTGCCCTCGGCAGGCTGCTGGTTCGCTCCCTGATCGCTCTTGGCGAGAGCGGCGAGTCGCAGCGGCATGCGGCCTGCACGCTCGCCGCTTCCGCATGGTCCACTCTGCGCCACA
>DASYGA010000476.1:0-2345 GCA_036000265.1 Steroidobacteraceae bacterium
GTCGCGGGGCCCCGTGGTCGCGCCCGCTGATTGTGGCGCGAAACATGTCGAACAAAATCGTTCATGACGAGCCACGCGGCGGGTTAGATTTTCCTTGACTCGCGCTTGGAGCGCGCAAAGGTGATTTGCCCGTCGAGGCTGGGCAAGAAAGCCGCGCCAGCAGGGCTCAGCCCGGTTGGGAGGTCAGACTGAGGTGCATGGGACGATTCGGGTCCTGAGCGGCTCGATCGTGCGCAGAAGGGCGTCCATGACAGCTGCAAGGACGTTTTGGAGCGACAAGAGCACCCTGGCTAGCGCTGCAACGAAGCCCTCGAAGCCGAGGATGTTGAGCACGCGGGTGAAGTTGTAGCAGAGTGCCATCAGGCTCCACTCGCCGCGAACCTTGTTGAAGCCACGGACCAGGAAGTGCCGATAGCCGGCGCGGCACTTGAGCGTGCCAAAGGGATGCTCGACAATTCCCGACCGGCGGCGCATCAACTCGCCTGCGCCTTGCATGCGCGCGCGATGGCGTTCGAGAACGTCTTCGTGCTCCCAACGACGGATGGTCCGCGTGATGGCCTTCGGCGACAGACAACGGGCCTTTAGCGGGCACGCCCCGCAGATCGCCTTGCGGCCCGCATAACGGATCTCGATCCGGCCACTTGTGTTCTCCCAGCTTTCTCCCTCCGACCGATGCAGCAGCTGGCCCGCGGGACAGTGGTAGGCATCGACTACACCGTCGTAGCTGAAGTGCTTGAGGCCGAAGCGGCCCTCGTTCTCGAGCCGCCCGTTGCCCTCCGGCACAGGCACATAGGCCGTGATGCCGTCATCCTCGCACACCTTCAGTTCGAGACTGCTGTAATAGCCCTCGTCGGCCAGCGCCTTCAATGCCTCGGCATCGAGGGCCTCCTTCGCCGCTTTGGCCATCGGATGGAGCTGAGCGACATCGCTGCTGTCGTTCACCACCTCGCTTGCGACGATGAGCTTGTGCTTGTCGTCAACGGCAACCTGCACATTGTAGCCTGCGACGCCCTGACCGTTCTTGACCAGAAGCCGGGCGTCCGGATCGGTCAACGACAGCTGCGTCTCGCCGCTTTCTTCCAGCCGGGCAAGGTCGGCCTGCGCGCGCGAGCGCTTGGCCATCAGCGTCGCGATCTTGGCGCCGATATCGCCACCGTCGCGTCCGCCGCCATTGCGCGGAGCTTCAGGGCGATCCTCCTTCGCCTCCGCCGCATCATTGTCTTCAAGCGCCTTGCCGTAAGCCTCGATCTCCAGGTCCAGCTTTGCGACCTGTTCGGCGAGTCTCTTACGCGTGAAGATGGAAGCCTTGCTGGCATCGCCATGGAAGAACGAGCCGTCGATCGCGACAACGCTGCCGCCAACCAAGTCAAACTCGCGCAGCAGCAACACGAACTGGCGGTTCACCGCCTTCAGCGCTTCCCAGTTCTCCTTGCGGAAATTGGCGATCGTCCGATAGCCCGGCTTCAAGTTCTTCAAAAGCCAGATCAGTTCCAGATTGCGGCAGGCTTCCCGCTCCAGACGCCGTGACGACCGGACCTGGTTGGTATAGCCATAAAGGTAGAGCTTCAGCAGGTCGGCCGGGGCGTAGGGCGGCTGTCCCACTCCATCGGCGGCACGATCCGCATGGCGGAAGCCGAGCCTTGCAAGATCAACAGCGCAAACGAAGCTCTCGATCGCCCGGACAGGATTGTCCGGCCCGACATAGTCCTCAATCCGCGGAGGCAGCAGACTGGCTTGCTCCCGGCTCTCGCCGGTCTTGAATGTGCGATTCGTCATAAGACGAATCGTACATCAACTCCTCAAAAAGCCGAGTTCTTGCCCAGCCTCGACGGGCAAATCACCTGCGCGTTTTCCGAACCTCGTTCTGTCGCTGTCCAGCCCTCCCGGCAAAAATATTTCCCTTTCGCCGTCGGGCAAATCATCTTTAGGAATTCGCGCATCCCGGCCCGCATGAGGGGCGCTTCGCGGTCGTCACGAAACGTTGGGCGGGGATGCGGTGGACGTGGCGACGTCGGAAAGACGACGACGTGTGCCCACGGACGGCCAAAGCGTGTGGTCCTGATGCCTCGACGCCGGCATCAAGCTAGCGACAATGCTATGCATTGCGCTGGTGACGGTGACAAACAAGCCCGATCGCCGGGGAGAGCACGCCATAGACCGTTAAAACCATTCGCGTGCGGGAATGCCGGGCGTTTTCCGGCGTAACCGTGGTGACTACGCTTGTGTGTTTTTATTTTTCACACACAAGGCTTCTGTAACGGGCCTCGATAAGTCAATCCCTTTTTTGCGTGATCCGCTTGCCGGGGACTTGCTTCTGTCCGGGATCGGCACCAAGGCCGTCGCCT
>DASYGA010000325.1:0-7065 GCA_036000265.1 Steroidobacteraceae bacterium
TCTCTGTCTGGCGGTAGCGGCCTTCCTGATCGACTTCTTCACACCGCGGGCGGTCACCGACTACTACGTATTGCCCATCTTTGCCTGTCTCGGCGCGCGCTCTCCGCGCGTGCCGCTGCGCACCGCGGCGCTGATCACACCGCTGCTCATCCTCGGCTTTTTCGTCGCCCCGACCGGTGCGGGCACTCTGACCGTGAGCTTGCTCAACCGGGCGATGACCCTGGTGATCGTATGGACCGGCGCGATGCTGACGATGTGGCGGCTGCAGAGCAGCGCCGCCGCCGAGAAGGCCCACGCCGAGGCGCGAGCGAGCGAGCGGCGCTTTCGCCTGATGGCCGACGGCGTGCCCGCCATGATCTGGGTGACGGATCGGCAGGCCAACCTGGAGTTCGTCAACCGGGAGTACTGCGAATTCCTCGGCACCACATTCGAAGAGGCGCAGCAGCGGGGCTGGCAGAAATTCCTGCATCCCACCGACGGCGCAGGTTATCTGCTGCAGCTCGATGCCGCCGTGGCGCAGCAGTCGGGCTTTTGCGCCCGCATTCGGCTGCGGCATGCCGCCGGCGCCTGGCGCTGGGTGGAGTCATCCGCTGTGCCCCGCTTCGCCGAGGGGGGCGCCTTCCTCGGCCATGTCGGCCTGAGCTACGATATCACTGCAATCGTGGAGGCCGAGCAGGGACTGCGCGATGCCGATCGCCGCAAAGACGAGTTTCTCGCGATGCTCTCGCATGAGCTGCGCAATCCGCTCGCGCCGATGCGCAATGCCGCCGAGATCCTGGCGTCTCCGGCCGTCAACGCGCGGCAACTGCAGTGGGCCAGTGGGGTGATCCGGCGGCAGACGGCGCAGATGACAGCGCTGCTCGACGATCTGCTCGACCTGGCACGAATCGCCCAGGGAAGGCTGTCGCTGCGGCTGGAGGCCGTCTCCTTCAAGTCGGTGCTCGACTCCGCAATCGAGGCCGCCCGCCCGTCGATCGAGCGCAAGGACCATCTGTTTACCGTCAGCATCTCACCCGGGGAGTCCATGGTGCGGGCGGATCCGGCACGGCTGTCGCAGGTTATTTCCAATATCCTGGTCAACGCCGCCAAATACACGGACCCGGGAGGCCGCATCGACCTGCACGCCCGCGCCGTGGACGGCGGGCTTCGCGTCTCGATCAAGGACAACGGAATCGGGATACCGCCGCAGTCGCTCGGCCACATCTTCACCCTGTTCTCGCAGGTCGATGCTGCGAGCACCCGCATCGACGGCGGGATCGGGATCGGCCTTGCCCTGGTGAAAGGAATCGTGGAGCTCCACGGAGGCACCGTGGAGGCAAGAAGCGAGGGACCGGGCCGTGGGAGCGAGTTCATCGTGCGGCTGCCGCTCGTCTTTTCCAATGACGCTGCATCCTCTGTCCGCGCCAGCGACTTGGGCGCTGTTCCAACATGTCGTCGGGTGGTCATCGCCGACGACAATACGGACGCTGCGGAAACCCTGGCAATGCTGCTCGAGGTCGCGGGGCACGATGTTCGCGTGGCACACGATGGCTGCGGCGCCCTCTCCCTCGCCCGGGCTTTTCGGCCGCAGGTTGCAATCCTCGATATCGGCATGCCGCAGCTCGACGGCTATGCCGTCGCTCGCGCGTTGCGCAAGGAACCCTGGGGAGCCGATCTATTGGTCATCGCGCTCACCGGACGCGGCCAGGAAGAGGACAAGCGCCAGGCCGCTGCCGCCGGTTTCGACGTTCATCTGACGAAGCCGGTGGATCCCGGCCGGGTGACATCGCTGGTCGGCGCGAGGAGCGCGGCCCCAGACTCGGTGATCTGACGCCGCGGGCACCGGTGCGCGTCCGGCGTTCAGCCCTTGCGCCGCAGCTTGCCCAGGAAATCGCGCTTGCCGAGGGGCACGCCCTTCCAGCGCAGGATGTCGTAAGCCGTGGCCGCGTGGAAGTAGAAGTTGGGCTGTGCAAAGGAAAGGAGAAACTCCTCGGCCGTGAAATCAACGTGGCGATCGCCGAATTCGAAGCGCATGTCGCGACCGATGAAGGCTTCGACCTCCGCCGGATCGATGGCTTCGAGGGCCGAGAGCGTCGCGGTGATTCTGGCTTCAAGGGCCGCGAACGTCTCGGGCGGCGGCGTCTGGTCGGGGGAGAACACACCCTTGCGAACGCCCTCGATGGCGCCGAGAGAGTGCACAGCCGTCGACTTCACCTGGTAAGCGAAGGGCAGCATGTCGGGAGCGAGGCGGGCCTGAATGAGCTCCGCAGCCTCGAGTCCCTTTGCGGCGCAGAAGGCCCGCGCCGTGTGTAGCAACCCGACGACAGCTCCGAGGGTCTGACGATACGACGGTATGGTGGCGGCGTACAGGGACAGGGGCATGACTTGCCTCCTCGTGGCGATACTCAGGAATCGATCACACTGCAGTTTGCGAGAGGGTACAGTACCGCCACCATCATTGCCCAGGCGCGCGAGAGGATCATCAAATGGCCAAGGCTTACTGGTGCACCGTATATCGCAAGGTCAACGACCCGGAGCGGCTCGCTGCGTATGCCCGCCTCGCAACGCCCGCGATCCTCGATGGTGGGGGACGCTTTCTCATTCGAGGAACCGCGGCCTTTGCCCATGGCATCGGGCTGAAGGAACGTACGGTCGTCATCGAATTCGAGTCCTTCGAAAGCGCCATGAAGACCTTCGACAGCACGGCGTATCAGGCGGCGGTCGAGGTGCTGGGGGATGCGGTGGAGCGCGATTTCCGGATTGTCGAAGGCGTTGAGTAGGCTTGGCGGCCTTCACGCGCTGGCGTGATGGTCCGCGCCGGCCGTCTCATCGATTCCCTCGGCGACGCCGAGAGTGCGGAATACCACAGTCAGCACGAACGCCAGCGCGATATTCACGATCAGGGTGAGCAGTGCGATGTAGGTGGGCACGACCGTGCCAAATAGGTGCAGCGGGTAGACGGCGCCCTTGAATTGAAGGCCTATCTCCAGCCAGCTGCCCATCGTCATGCCCACGAGCCAGCCCAGGGCCAGTGCCCAGCGGTGGAACCAACGCGTGTAGAGGCCAAACACCATCGCAGGCACCGTCTGGATGATCCAGATGCCGCCGAGGAGCTGCAGGTTGATGGCGTAGGTGGTCGGCAGGCTGAGCACGAACACCAGCGCGCCGAACTTCACCACCAGCGACACCAGTTTCGCCTGCCGCGCCTCGTCGGCGTCGCTGCAATCGGGGCGGATGTACTCGCGATAGACGCTGCGCGTCCAGAGATTTGCCGAGGCGATCGACATGATCGCCGCGGGGACCAGCGCGCCGATGGCGATGGCGGCGAAGGCGAACCCGACGAACCAGCCCGGGAAGCTCTGCATGAAGAGCGCCGGCACCGCGAAGCTGCTGGAATAGTGCTGGAAGTAGCCGGCGTAGCGCGGCACCTGGTCGACACCCGCGGCGATCGCCATGAACCCGAGCAGCGCGATCAACCCGAGCGCGAAACTGTAGGCCGGCAGCAGCGCCATGTTGCGCGCCAGCGTCTTGGGGTTCTCCGCCGCCAGCGTGCCGGTGAGCACGTGCGGATAGACGAAGAGCGCCAGCGCCGACCCGAGGGCCAGCGTGGCGAAGGCGCTGTAGCTGCCCAGGCTCCCGGACGGCGGCGCTGCCAGCAGCAGCTTGGATACCGGTACGGCGTGAAAGATCTTGCCGAAGCCGCCGAGCTCCAGGGGAACGACGATCACCGCCGTGATGATGGTGATGTAGATCAGCAGGTCCTTGACGACCGCGATCAGCGCTGGCGCGCGCAGCCCGCTGGTGTAGGTGTAAGCGGCCAGCACGGCAAAGGCGATGATGAGCGGCAGGTCACCGAGCCAGCCGCGGGTCGGAAAGCCGAGCGCCGCGATCACGACCTCGATTCCGACGAGCTGCAGCGCTATGTACGGCATCGTGGCGAGAATGCCGGTGATTGCGACCAGCAGCCCGAGGAGGCGGCTGCCGTAGCGGCCGCGGACGAAATCGGCGCCGGTGACATAGTCGTGCCGGCGCGCAACGCGCCACAGTTTCGGCAGGACTGCGAACACCAGCGGATAGGCGATGATGGTGTACGGCATCGCGAAGAAGCCGATAGCGCCGGCCCCGAAGACCAGCGCGGGCACCGCGATGAAGGTATAGGCGGTATAGAGATCGCCGCCCAGCAGGAACCAGGTTACCCAGGTGCCGAAGCGGCGGCCCCCGAGCCCCCATTCATCCAGCTGGTTGAGGTCGGCCTTGCGCCAGCGTGCGGCGATGAAGCCGAGCACGGTGACCGCGCCAAAGAGCAACAGGAAGACGATCAGCGCCGATCTCTGCACGCCGGCGTCCTCAGATCAGATCGCGGGTCTTGAGGTAGACCACACCCGAGCACACCGCGCTGACGGGAACCCAGGCCATCAGATACCAATAGAAGAACGGCACGCCAAGCAGAGTCGGCGTGGTGCGCGCGTACCACGGCACCCACAGGACGGCAATCACGGGGATGACGAGCAGCAGGCGCCACCAGAGACGGGGATGGACGCGTCGCCTGGGGAACGGGCTCATGTCGTGGGTATCGGTGCCATTGCCGAAGTCAATGCCGGTTCGCTCGCTTTAGAGTAGAACCGCGGGCGAAGCTCAAGTCAACGGGCCGAAATACCCAGCGTCAATTCACATCCGGGGGGAACGCAGCATCGAGAACGACAACGAGCCTGACAAGAGTGTCTCGAGGCGATAGGTCAAATCCGGCTCGCGAGGGGATCCGGACTGCCGGTGGCGGCACGTCTCACCGCCAGGCGACCCTGTAGTCGTGAGATCGTATCGCTGCCGGTGTGCAGGAAGACAGCGGGAATCAGCCCGTGTACCACGCAGGCAAGGCCTCCCGCGATCATCGAAAAGCCGAATCCGAATGCCTGCCGCTGGTGGGCTAGATATGTCTCTCCCACTGACCTAGGATGTTCGAGGAAGATCCGATTGAGCACGGTCGGGCCCCGGTGGTTTCGCTTGACGTAACGTAGCCGAACTGGCGTCGATCTTTTTCCACATTTGCAGCGCGAAAAATGCATCCGGAAGGAAATTTTCCCAAGGTCGAGCTTGATGCCACGGATCTGCAAATTCTGGAGCAGCTACAGGTCGACGCCTCGCAGTCGGTAGCCGCGATTGCCGAGCGGGTGCATCTTTCCACGAACGCCTGCTGGAACCGGATCAAGCGCCTGGAGGAGGTCGGTATCATCCAGAAGCGCGTCGCGCTCCTCGATGCGGCGCGACTCGGCGCTGGACTGACCATATTCGTCCTGATCCGGGCAGCCGAGCATTCACAGACCTGGTTCGATAATTTCGCCGCAACCGTCCGCGCCATACCCTGCGTGACGGAATTCCACCGCACCAGCGGTGACGTGGACTATCTGCTGAAGCTGCAGCTTCCTGACGTTGCACGTTATGACGAGGTCTACAAGCTCCTGATCAGCTCGATACGCTGCGCAGAGGTCCGCGCGGTGTTCTCGATGGAAGAGCTCAAGCGCACCACGGCCGTGCCGCTGCCGACGCAAGCCGTTTGATCTGTCGCCGCGGCTGGCGCCAACCTCACGGCAGCGGCGGCGAGGCCAGCCCCACATTGACGTACCAGTGCTGCGTGCCGGCCGCGCGGCGCCGGGCGATCACTTCCTCATGCAGCTCGAGCATCCCCGGCAGCAGGTGTTGCATTGAACAAGGTGGCGCGCGAAGCTCTAGATACGTCCGATCATCCCGATATGCACCCCATGCCGCGGCCCCGAGTGCCGACGGCGCGCCATTGCGAGCGAAGCTCGTGAAGTAACTCATGACCGCCTCGCTGAGAGCGTGCTCCTGCGCCTCATCGGGCGGACGGGGCCAAAGGTCCGGCCATCCGTCGGCTGCACCGATCCGGCCGAACTCGTAAGGCAACTCGCTGCCATGGAACGCCTCGAGGTGCAGCGCCTGCTGCGCCGGGTAGCGGTGCGTGAAGAAATAAAGATAAGCCGGCAGCCCGAGCCGCGTCTGATCGCCGGCGAGGCGTTCGGCACTCCATCCGTAGAACGCGTCACGCGCCGCCGCAAGCGCACTCTCCTCGATGTTGGCGGCCGGGTAGCGAGCCAGATACGCCGGCGCCAGATCCGCGTAAATGCTTCGCACCAGGCGTTCGTACTCGGCTGCGCTCGCCGGCAGCGGCGGCACGAAAATGTGGCGCAGTGAACGGATCTCACCCTCGTTGAAACCGACAATCATCGGTACCGCCGCCTGCTCGCCGCGGTCGAAGCACTCGACGATCTGCTGCGGGAGAATCCAGCCGTCGATGCTCGCCTGTGGATCGAAACCGGCCGCGGCGGCGCGTGCCACCAGCGAGGGCGCGTCCATGGCCCGCAACGCAGCGAGGTCCCCGGCGCCGAGATCCGATGCCAGCCGTTCGCCGATGGCGTGCGCCGAAGGAAGGCCAAATCGCGAGCCTTTCAGCTCGGGATTCGAAACGAGATAGCCGCTCTGCAGAATCACCTTGTGGAAGAGCCCCCGGGCCAGCGGACTGGTCATGAGCTCGATTGCGCTCAATGCGCCCGCCGACTCGCCGAACAGCGTGACGTTGCCCGGGTTGCCGCCGAAGGCCGCAATGTTCTCGCGCACCCAGCGCAATGCTTCGATCTGATCGAGCAATCCGTAGTTGCCCGAGGCGCTCTGCGGGGATTCCGCGCTCAGCTGCGGATGCGCGAGATAACCGAGTACTCCCAGCCGATAGTTGAGCGTGACGACAACTACGCCCTTGCGCGCCAGCGCGCTACCCTCATAGAGGCCGCTGGCCGGATCGCCGGTGCGCAACGAGCCGCCATGCACCCAAACCATGACTGGCGCACTGGCAGCCTGCGGCGGCCGCCACACGTTCAGGAACAGGCAGTCCTCGCTCATGCGCTTGGTTTCCCGCGCGTAAATGCTGCCTGCCGCCGAGCTCGCCTGCACGCAAGCCGGCCCGAAGTCGATGGCGGGTCGCACGTTCACCCAGGGCGCGGCCGGTACGGGTGACTTCCAACGCAGATCACCGACGGGCGGCTCGGCGTAACGGATGCCTCTGAAGGCGGTGACGCC
>DASYGA010000343.1:0-4801 GCA_036000265.1 Steroidobacteraceae bacterium
CCGGGAGTCGCTTTGGTTCCAGTACGTACTCGAGGCGGATCCGATGCTCGTCCGTATCCCGCCGCCCTTGGGGGACGCAGGCAGGACGGACAGACTCTGGGCGCACACCTGCTTCGAGGCCTTCGTCGCCGTGCCGGGCTCGCCCCGATATCTGGAGCTGAATTTCTCACCCTCGGGTCAATGGGCGGCGTATTGCTTCGATTCGTACCGCCAGGGCATGGCGCCGGCCCTGGGCACCGCGCCGACGGTGGCCGCGCGGCACAGCGAGGACAGGCTCGAGCTGTACGCCGAGGTGCAGCTCTGCGCGAGCTTCTCCTGCCTTGCCCCCGGTACCCGGTCCCCCGATCGCCCGCGGCTACGCCTGGCGTTGAGCACGGTAGTGGAGGACCGGGAGGGGAGGCTGTCATACTGGGCGCTGCGCCACCCGCCCGGGCGGCCCGATTTTCACCATGCCGAGGGCTTTTCGCTCTCGCTCGAGCTTGCCAGCAATTCCCGCGATTACCCATGAAGTTCGGCATCGATCGCCTGCTCGAGGAGCCGCAACTCCGCAAGCCGCTCGCTGGAAGGCGCGTGGCGCTGCTGGCCCACCCTGCCTCCGTCACCCGCAACCTGGTGCATTCCCTGGATGCGCTGGCGGCGCTCGGTGACCTGCGGCTGACTGCCGCCTTCGGGCCGCAGCACGGGCTGCGCGGCGACAAGCAGGACAACATGGTGGAGTCGTCCGATTTCATCGACCCGGTGCATGGGATCCCGGTCTTCAGCCTGTACGGAGAGGTAAGACGGCCGACGGAAAGCATGATGGACAGCTTCGACGCTTTGCTGGTCGACCTGCAGGACGTCGGCTGCCGCATCTACACGTTCGTGACGACGCTGCGGTATGTCCTCGAGGAAGCGGCCAAGCGGCGCAAGACGGTGTGGGTGCTAGACCGTCCGAACCCCATCGGCCGGCCAGTCGAGGGCCTGTCATTGCTTGCCGGCTGCGAGAGCTTCGTCGGTCCGGGCACGATGCCGATGCGACACGGCATGACCCTGGGCGAGCTGGCGCGTTGGTTCGTAGCGACCCTGAAGCTGGACGTCGATTGTCAGGTCGTCGCCCTGGAGGGCTGGGAGCCTCACGCCGCTCCCGGCTACGGCTGGCCTCTCGGCCGGCGCACCTGGGTGAATCCCAGCCCCAACGCGCCGAGCGTGTGGATGGCGCGCTGTTATCCCGGCACGGTGATGCTGGAGGGAACGACCCTCTCGGAAGGCCGGGGCACCACGCGGCCTCTGGAGCTCTTCGGCGCGCCCGACCTCGACGTGAGGGCGCTGCTCGCCGCCATGCGCGAGCTGGCGCCGGCCTGGATGCGCGGCTGCCGGGCCCGGCCCTGCTGGTTCGAGCCCACCTTCCACAAGCATGCGGGCAAGCTGTGCGCCGGGGTGCAATTCCACGTGGAGGACGGCATCTACTACGAGCACGAGGCGTTCCATCCCTGGCGGATCATGGCGCTCGCATTCAAGGCACTGCGCCGTGTGGCGCCGGACTACCCGTTGTGGCGGGACTTTCCTTATGAGTACGAGCGCGACCGGCTCGCGATCGACGTGATCAACGGCAGCGACCTCCTGCGGCGCTGGGTCGACGACCCGGCTGCCACGGCCGCGGATCTCGATACACTCGCGGCAAAGGACGAGGCGGCGTGGAGCGCCGAGCGTCAGGCATACCTGTTGTACTGAGACCGCATGCAGACCGCGCGCGACATCACCCGCTATCGCAAGCACTGGGCCGAGCGCTTCGGCACGGCGTCATACCTCCCCATGTCCCGGGCGGAGATGGACGAGCTCGGCTGGGACAGTTGCGACATCATCATCGTGACCGGCGATGCCTACGTCGATCATCCGAGCTTCGGCATGGCGATCATCGGGCGGGTGCTCGAAGCGCAAGGCTTCCGGGTCGGCATGATCGCCCAGCCAGCCTGGCAGAGCGCGGATGCGTTTGCGGCGCTCGGCCGGCCCAACCTGTTCTTCGGTATCACGGCCGGCAACATGGACTCCATGGTCAACCGCTACACGGCCGATCGCCGGCTGCGCAGCGATGATGCCTACACGCCCGGAGGCGTCGGTGGCAAGCGGCCCGACCGCTCGGTAATCGTCTACGCGCAGCGCGCGCGGGAGGCGTTCAAGGATGTCCCTGTCATCGTGGGCGGTATCGAAGCATCACTGCGCCGCATCGCGCATTTCGACTACTGGTCGGAAAAAGTGCGCCGCTCGATCCTGCTCGATGCGAAGGCGGACCTGCTGATCTTCGGCAATGGCGAGCGTCAGATCTGCGAGGTCGCCCATCGCCTCGCGGCCGGCGAGCCGATCCGCGACATCACAGACGTGCGCGGCACCGCCTTTGCGCGCAAGTCGCTGCCGCAGGACTGGATCGAGATCGACTCGACGCATATCGATGCGCCGGGGCCGATCACGCCGCATCCCGATCCCTACGCCATGGAGCCCGGGCGGGCCGGCCTGCCGCCCGCGGCCGGGGGCGATCTCGCCGCCTCGCCGTCGCAGGGCGATGCTCGAGGCGGCGAGAACGTGGTGCGTTTCGTGCGCCGCGTGAAGAACGCCGATCGCGGGCGCAGCGTCATCCGCATGCCGTCCCACGAGCAAGTGGCCTCGGACCCGGTGCTCTATGCGCATGCCAGCCGCATCCTGCATCTGGAGGCCAACCCCGGTAATGCCCGCGCGCTGGTGCAGCGTCACGGTGACCTCGATGTTTGGTTGAATCCGCCGCCCATCCCGCTGACCACGGCGGAGATGGACTGGGTGTACGACCGTCCCTACCGGCGCCGGCCGCACCCGAGCTACGGGGATGCCAACATTCCCGCCTACAAGATGATCCGCTTCTCGGTCGCCATCCAGCGCGGCTGCTTCGGCGGCTGCACTTTCTGCTCCATCACCGAGCACGAGGGGCGCATCATCCAGAGCCGCTCGGAGCGCTCCGTGATCCGCGAGGTCGAGGCGATCCGGGACGAGGTGCCGGGCTTCACCGGCGTCATCTCCGACCTCGGCGGCCCGACCGCCAACATGTACCGGCTCGCCTGCCGCAGCCGCGAAATCGAGAGCGCCTGCCGCCGGCCCTCGTGCGTCTATCCCGGCATCTGTCCCAACCTGGACACAGATCACGCACCGCTCATCGATCTTTACCGCAAGGTGCGCGAGCTCCCCGGCATCCGCAAGGTGCTCATCGCTTCCGGCGTGCGCTACGACCTGGCGGTCGAATCGCCGGAATATGTGAAGGAGCTGGCCCAACATCATACCGGCGGCTATCTGAAGATCGCACCGGAGGCGATCTCCGAAGGGCCGCTGTCCATGATGATGAAGCCGGGCATCGGCGCCTACGACCGCTTCAAGGAGCTGTTCGAGCGCTATTCGCGCGAAGCCGGCAAAGAGCAGTACCTCATTCCGTACTTCATCGCCGCCCATCCGGGCACGAAAGACGAGGACATGCTGGAGCTCGCCCTGTGGCTGAAGAAGAACGGATTTCGCGCCGACCAGGTGCAGGCGTTCCTGCCCTCGCCCATGGCGACCGCAACCGCGATGTATCACTCCGGCAAGAATCCCCTGAAACGCCTGAGCCGCACCGGCGGCGAGGTGCGGGTACCGAAGGGCCTGAAGGTGCGGCGCCTGCACAAGGCCTTCCTGCGCTACCACGATCCGAACAACTGGCCGGTGCTGCGTGAGGCGCTGCGCCGCATGGGCCGCGCCGATCTCATCGGCAACGGCAGGCACCAGCTCGTTCCGGCCTACCAGCCGGCAGGGACCGGTGATCCGGCCGAGCCGCGCTGTCCCCGCCCCCGGCAGCAGACGTTCCGGACCCAGCACACGGGCCTGCCAAAGCGTTGAAATGCCGGCCAGGAGGCACGGTCGCGTGCCGCGACTGCCTGCCGGGCCGTGCCGGCCGTCACGCCGGGTAGACGAGTCCGCCGTCGGCTGCGGGGCGTGCGCCTGGCGTGAGGAACGCCGGTGTCAGCTTTCCGGGCTTGAGGATGTGGACCACCTCGAAACCTGACGCCAGCAGGTAGTCGGTGACGATGCGCCGGTGGCAGCGCCACCAGAGGACTTCGGCGCACATGATCGCGCAGCGATGCTCGCCGGCCAGCGCACACAGCTGCTCGAATCCGGCGCGAAATTCCGCGCTGCCCGCATGATCCGCATAGGCGCGGAAGGACTCGTTCCGCCACAGCATGTTGGGCGAATCTGCCCTGGCCCCATGGCGCCGGCCGCCCAGGGCCGGCAGGTAGCGGTAGGCCATGCCCCCGGCTGCGAGCTCCTCCTGCAGCTGCGGCCCGTTGAATTGCGGGTTGGCTCTCGAGCGGGGGAAGGCACGGATGTCGGCGACGAGATCGACTGCGGCTTCCCGCAGCAGGTCGATGAGCTCGGCCACCGGGCGATTCGAGTGGCCGATGGTGAAGACCGGGTTGCGCCCGCGGCCCGAGCCCGTGACGGATCCGCGCGTTCCGCTCACGCGCGCGGCTGCTCCGTGAAGTAGCTCGCCATGCCTGCCTGGTAGCTCTTGTCGGTCTGCGGCTTGACGAACAGCGTGACCACCTGCGGGTGGGACGCCCTGACCTTGCGCTCGATCTCGAGCACGGCTTCCTCGATGTGTCCTGCGGTCAGGTGATCCTCGAAGTCGAGACTCAGCGCGGCGACGATCTGATCGGGCGCGAGTTGCATCGTCAGCACACCGTTGGCGCGGGTGATGGTTTTCTCCCTGCCGGCGACGCGCAGGATCGAATCGCTCAACTCGCTGTCCGCATGCTCACCGATCAGCAGGCTC
>DASYGA010000346.1:0-3442 GCA_036000265.1 Steroidobacteraceae bacterium
TGACAAGGAGCTCGCCATCGTCGCTGACGGGCCGGTGCTCGCCATCCATCAGAGCGAGGAGGTGCTCGCGCGCATGGACGACTGGAACCAGCGCCAGCACGGCTCCTCGGGGCTGCTGGCGCGGGTGCGCGCCAGCCGCACCACGGTCGCCGAAGCGCAGCAGCGCACGCTCGAGTTCCTCAGCCCGCTGGTCAATGCCGGCGCCTCGCCCATGTGCGGCAACAGCATCTGCCAGGACCGGCGCTTCCTCGCCCGCTGCATGCCGGACCTGGAGCGCTTCTTCCACTACCGCAACCTCGACGTCAGCACGCTCAAGGAGCTGGCGCGCCGCTGGGCGCCGGCGGTGGCCGACAGCTTCGCCAAGCAGGGCACGCACCTCGCGCAGGCGGACATCCACGAGTCGATCCGCGAGCTGCGCCACTATCGCGCGCGGCTGTTTGCCCCGGCCTTCAGCGGCGCCCCCTGAAGGCCGCGCGCCGCTCAGGCGCGCTTGCCGGCCGCCTGGGCGAGAAACATCCAGGTCTCCACCACGGTATCGGGGTTGAGCGACATGCTCTCGATGCCCTGCTCGAGCAGCCAGCGCGCCAGATCGGGGTGATCGGACGGCCCCTGGCCGCAGATGCCGACGTACTTCTTGTGGCGCCGGCAGGCCTCGATGGTCATCGACAGGAGCTTGCGCACCGCCTCGTCGCGCTCGTCGAAGAGACTGGCGACGATGGCCGAATCGCGGTCCAGCCCGAGCGTCAGCTGCGTCATGTCGTTCGAGCCGATCGACATGCCGTCGAAGAACTCGAGATACTGGTCGGCGAGCAGCGCGTTGGTCGGCAGCTCGCACATCATGATCACCTTGAGCCCGTGCTCGCCGCGCTTCAGGCCGTTGGCGGCCAGCAGCTCGGTCACCTGGCGCGCCTCCTTGACGCTGCGCACGAACGGCACCATCACCCAGACGTTGTCGAGACCCATGGTCTCGCGCACGCGCTTCAGCGCCCGGCACTCCAGCTCGAAGCACGGGCGGAACGTCTGGTCGATGTAGCGCACGGCGCCGCGGAAGCCGAGCATCGGGTTCTCCTCGTGCGGCTCGTAGCGCCCGCCGCCGATGAGGTTGGCGTACTCGTTGGACTTGAAGTCCGACAGGCGCACGATGACCGGCTCGGGCGCGAATGCGGCGGCGATCTGCGCGATGCCCTCGGCGAGCTTCTCCACATAGAAGCTGACCGGGTCGGCATAGCCGGCCACCTGCGCGTCGATCTGCGCCTTGAGGTCATCGTCCAGCCGCTCGTACTCGAGAATCGCGCGCGGATGCACGCCTATCATGCGGTTGATTATGAACTCCAGCCGCGCGAGCCCGACGCCGCGGTTGGGGATCGCGGCGAAGTCGAACGCCCGATCGGGGTTGCCGACATTCATCATGATCTTCACCGGGATGGCCGGCAGCGAGTCGAGCTCGATCTGCTTGCGCTCGAACTCGAGCAGGCCCGCATAGACGTAGCCGGTGTCGCCCTCGGCGCAGGAGACGGTGACCTCCTGGCCCTCGCGGATCTGCTGCGTGGCATCGCCGCAGCCGACCACGGCCGGGATGCCGAGCTCCCGCGCGATGATCGCCGCGTGACAGGTACGGCCGCCGCGGTTGGTGACGATGGCCGCGGCGCGCTTCATGACCGGCTCCCAGTCGGGGTCGGTCATGTCGGCGACCAACACATCGCCCGCCTGCACGCGCGCCATCTCGCCGACTTCGCGGATGATGCGTGCAGGTCCGGCGCCTATCCTCTGGCCGATGCTGCGGCCGGTGCTGATGACCTGGGAGCGCGATTTCAGCGAGAAGCGTTGGATGGTGCGGCCGACGCGGCTCTGCACCGTCTCGGGACGGGCCTGGAGGATGAAGATCTCGCCCGTGGCGCCGTCCTTGCCCCATTCGATGTCCATCGGCTGACGGTAGTGCTCTTCGATGATCAGCGCCTGGCGGGCGAGCGAGACGAGATCGGCGTCGGCGAGGCAGAAGCGCATCCGCTCCGCCTCCGGCACCGGCACGGTCCGCACGCGCTCGCCCGATCCGGGCGGCGCGTACTCCATCTTGATGGCCTTGCCGCCGAGGTTGCGCCGCAGCACGGCGTGCTTGCCGGCGCGCAGCGCGGGCTTGTAGACGTAGAACTCGTCCGGGTTGACGGCGCCCTGCACCACGGTCTCGCCGAGACCGTAGGAGGCTGTTATGAACACAACGTCGCGGAAACCGGAGTCGGTGTCGAGCGTGAACATGACGCCGCTGGCGCCGAGATCGCTGCGCACCATGTGCTGTACGCCGGCCGATAGCGCTACCGCGCCGTGGTCGAATCCCTGGTGGACACGATAGGAAATGGCCCTGTCATTGAAAAGCGACGCGAACACCTCGTGCATCGACTCGAGTACGCGCGCTTCGCCGCGCACGTTGAGGAAGGTCTCCTGCTGGCCGGCGAACGAAGCGTCCGGCAAGTCCTCCGCGGTGGCGGAAGAGCGCACGGCAACGGCGATCTCCTGGCCGCCGCTCATTCGCCGCAGCTCGTCCTTCACGGCCTGTTGCAGGGCGGCCGGAAAAGGTGTCGCGAGCATCCACTGGCGGATGCGCGCCCCCGCGGCGGCCAGGCGAGTCACATCGTCCACGTCGAGCGCGGCGAGCTCTGCGCGGATGCGGGCGCCGAGCTTATCCTGCTCGAGGAACTCCCTGAAGGCGTGCGCGGTGGTGGCAAATCCGCCCGGCACCTGCACGCCGAGCCGGGCGAGCGCGCCGATCATCTCGCCGAGCGAGGCGTTCTTGCCGCCGACGCGATCCAGATCGCCCATTCCCAATCGCTCGAATGGAATGACGTAGTCGTTCAAGGGAACTCCGATTATGATAATGCGCTGGATCCGGGCTCCTGCCCGGCCCAGCGCTGCTTTGGGCAAAAAGCGTGGTTTGTGCCCAAAGCGCGCTCGGCGGGCGAAGCAGTGCTTCGCTGCAAGGCACCGCCTCGCCCTGCGGCGGCGGGGCACATCCCCGTGCATGGGTCCGCGCGTTCGCGCCGCTTCGTAATCGAGGTCGACATGAGTCGATGGGCAAACTTGAATGATACGCGACTGGGCCGCATATCGTGAGCCGTCGAACCGTATTCTTCGTATCGGACCAGACGGGAGTGACCGCGGAGACGCTGGGTCACAGCCTCATGACCCAGTTCGAGGGCCTGCAGTTTCGGCCCGTGACTTTGCCATTTGTGTCGACCCTTGACAAGGCGCAGGAGGCGGTGCTGCGGATCGATCGCGCGGCGCAGGAGGAAGGAGTCCGGCCGATCATATTCAGCACGCTGGTGCAGGACGAGCTGCGCGACGTGGTGATGCGCGCCAATGGCCTCTTCCTGGACTTCTTCGCCGCCTTCGTCGGTCCGCTGGAGCGCGAGCTCAACACGCGCTCGACGCATCGGTCGGGGCGGGCGCA
>DASYGA010000364.1:0-1833 GCA_036000265.1 Steroidobacteraceae bacterium
CGCTGCTCACGCGCATCGCAACGGCGCTCAGCGGCGATGGTGTCGTCCTGACAGCGGAAGGGTTCAAGCCGCTGCGCCTGCCGTTCGCCCCGCTGGGGGCCGCCCGGCCGGTGCGCATCTGGAAGGATTCCTGCGCGGGGCTGGATCAGGGTGATGAGGCGGCCGGGTGGGTGAGCGGGGTGCTGGGTGAGCCGGTGCGGGTCGTGCGCACACCGGCAACACCGGTCCGCAGGGCCAATCCCGAGTTCGCCGGGCCGCACTTTGCGCCGCTGGCATTTCCCGACGGCTACCCGGTGCTGATATGCAACCGCGCCTCGCTGGATGACCTCAACGGCCGCCTTCCCGAGGCGCTGCCCATGGAGCGCTTCCGTCCCAACCTGGTGCTCGAGGGCTTGCCGCCCTTCGCGGAGGACCGGATCACAACGATCGAGATCGGACCGGTGGCTCTCACGCTGGTCAAGCCCTGCGTCCGCTGCATCATTCCCTCGACCGATCAGCGTACGGGCGTGCGCGGGCTCGACCCTCTGCCAGTGCTGCGCACGTTCCGCTTCGATCGAAAGCTTCTCGGCGTCACCTTCGGTGAGAACGCTGTCATCACCCGCGGCGTCGGCGAATTCCTCGAGCGCGGCGCGGACTGCCGCATCACCTACGAGAAGGAGTCAGCGGCGTGAATCCCCACTTGCTGAAGATCGGCCGCGCCTCGGCACTGGTGATGAAGGCGAGATAGCGCGCCGCCGCCGCACTCGCGCGGCGCGTGAGCGCCACCGGATACACGATGGGCGGATGGCTGTCGGCCGGAAACACGCCCACGATCTGCACTTGCTTCTCCACCAGGGCGTCCGTGCGATAGACGATCCCGAGCGGCGCATCGCCGCGCGCGACATATTCCAGAGCCGCTCTGACGTTCTCGGCGCGCACGAGCCGCGGCGCGACGCTGCTCCAGGCCCCGAGCTTCTGCAGCGCTTCCCTCGCATAGATACCCGCCGGCACGGAATCCGGATCCGCGACCGCGAGGCGGCCGCCCCGCAGCAGCCGCAGCAGGTCGAGCCCCGGCCCGATGCGCACCCTGAGCGAGCTGCCGGCCGGCGCTATCAGCACCAGCGAGTTGCCAAGAAGGTCGTGACGGGAACCTGCCCGCAGCAGTCCGCGTTCTTCAAGGTAATCCATCCACTGCAGGTCGGCCGAGAAATAGACCTCCGCAGGCGCGCCCGCCTCGATCTGCTTCGCCAGCACAGAGGAGGCTGCCAGCGAGGAGGTGATGGGGATGCCCGCGAGCGCGGTGAATGCCCGATCGATGTCCCCGAGCACATTGGCGAGTGATGCCGCCGCAAACACCAGTACTCCCCTGGGGGACTTCGCGGCACGCGCGCCCCTCATTCCAGACGAGAGCAATGCCGCCATCGCCCCTGCCATCCACTGCCTGCGGTGCATACCGGGACCCAGTCGTGATTTTTGAATGGGCGTAGCGATACCAGGGCGCGGCGCACTTCGCAACTTCGGCGGCTGCAGTATCCTCGCAGGCATGCGAATGGACTCCCGCGGGCCGTTCCTGGCCGCACTGCTGCTTTTGATGACGGCTTCCCAGGCCGCTGTGGCGGCGCATTCCCCTCACCAGGCCGCACAGCCCCTCCCCTCGGACGCGCAGCTCGAGCGCTCCGGCGCCGTGATCGGCCGGATCGACATCCTCAATAAGAACATCTTCGATCTGGCGAATCCGCAGGACGACAAATGGCTGTTCCGCCTCGCCGACCGCCTTCACCCGGTGACGCGCAAGCACACGATCAGCGAGCAGCTCCTCTTCCACACGGGCGATCGATACTCGCGCCACCTGCT
>DASYGA010000420.1:0-3197 GCA_036000265.1 Steroidobacteraceae bacterium
CGCAGGTGCCGCGGACGCATGCGGAGCATTCATCCCGCGGCACGGCCCACCGGATTCGCATCATCAACTACATCCACGCGCACCTCTACGACCCCGACCTTACGCCGGCGCACATTGCACGCGCTTGCAGAATCACCACGCGCTACCTGCATTATCTGTTCTCGGATGGCGAGGAGACGGTCGCTCGCTACATCCTCGCACGGCGTCTGGAGGCCTCTTCCCAGGCGCTGCTCGCGCAGAGTCAGCGCGGCCGGACCGTGACCGCGATCGCCTTCGACTATGGATTCAACAGCGCCACCCACTTCGGTCGGGTATTCAGGACTCAGTTTGGGATGACTCCCCGCGACTACCGGGCCCAGGTGGAGCGCCGGCCCTTGTGCCGCGAGGCGGCGTCTGTTCCTGCCTAAGCCCGATCGCCCCTATAATGATGCGTGCTCGACCTGCGACGTTTTGATCTGAACCTGCTGATTTCGCTCGATGCGTTGCTGCACGAGAAGAACATCAGCCGCGCGGCCGACCGACTCTATGTCTCGCAGCCGGCGATGAGCGCAGCCCTGCACAAGCTGCGAGAGTATTTCAACGATCCCCTGCTGGCGCGGGTCGGACGCAATCTGGAGCTGACGCCTCGCGGGCAATCGCTGGTCGAGCCCGTGCGCGAGGCGCTGCTGCGCATCCAGGCCACACTCGGCACCCAGCCGGAGTTCGATCCGGCCACGGCCCGGCGCGAGTTCACCGTCATCATTTCCGAGGAGGCACTGCCGGATCTGCTGCCGGCTCTCACCAAGCGCCTTGCCACGGCGGCTCCCGGCGTTTCCTGCCGGGTGCAGCTGATCTCCGAGAGCATCCTCACCCGCCTGGAGTACGGCGAGGCGGATCTTTGCGTGTGCCTCGATAGCCTGCGGCTGTACGCCACCCGTGCGTGGCCCGATTCCCTGCGCATGGTCCGGCTGCGGCCGGTGCACTGGATCTGTGTCGTCGACGCGCATCATCCCACGGTCGGCAACAGCCTCTCGGCGGAGCAGTTCTTCTCCTTGCCGCACGCATTCGGCGCCCCGAGCGCCTACTCGGTCAGCACCGAGGAGCTGGTTCGCCGGCTGTTCGATATCGACCTGACTGTACAGCTGGCGGTGCCGAGCCTGCTGCACTTGCCGCTGGTGCTGGCCGGCACTTCCTACGTGGCCACGATGCCCGAGAGAGTGCTGAGAATGGCCCCGGCGGTAGCGCCGCTCAAAACCTTCCCGACACCATTCCCGACGCCGGCGCAGCAGGAATTGCTGCTCTGGCACCACCGCCACGACCCGGATCCGGCACACGCCTGGCTGCGCGAGCTGATCATAGAGATCGCGGCGGAGCTGCCTTGAGCGGCGCTACAGCTTGATGACGACCTTGCCGAGGTGCCGTCCCGCATCGACGCGCTCATAGGCGGCCAACGCCTCATCGAGCGCGTAGACGCGATCGATCACGGGACGGATACGGTGGCGCTCGATGAAAGCGTTCATGGCCTCGAAGTTGGCCCGCGAGCCGACATAGATGCCGCTGACCGTGGCATTGGCATGCATCAGCATCCTTGCCGGGATGTCACCGCCGAACCCGGACAGTCCGCCGATGAGCGCGATATGGCCGCCGGGGGCCAGGCTGGCGATGGATTGCGGCAGGGTGCCGGTGCCGCCGACCTCGAGTACCTGATGCACCCCGACGTTGTCGGTCGCAGCGCGCACGGCGCCGGACCACTCCGGTGTATTGACGTAGTTGATCGTGCTGGCTGCCCCAAGCGTCGCGGCGCGCGTGAGCTTGTCGTCGCTGGAGCTGGTCACGATGGCTCGCGCGCCCGTGGCGGCGGCAAATTGCAGGCCGAAGATCGAGACGCCGCCCGTGCCCAGGAGCAGGACATTGTCGCCCGAGTGCATCCTGCCGCGCGTGATCAGGCCATTCCAGGCGGTGACTGCCGCGCAGGGCAGGGTCGCTGCCTCCTCGTACGAATAGCCTTGCGGAATTCCAACGAGCCCATCCTGCGACAGGCATACGTATTCCGATAACATGCCGTCGAGCTGTCCACCCAAGGCGGAAGAGTGGATCTCCGCATCCGGCCTTCCCTTGAGCCAGCGCTGAAAAAAGCTGCCGGCGACCCGATCGCTGATCTTGAAGCGAGTGACGCCCGAACCGACGGAGACAACATCGCCCGCGCCGTCCGACAGGGGTACCAGTGTCGGACGGGGCGGCATCGGATATTGCCCCTTCAATACATAGACGTCGCGCCGGTTGAGAGACGTAGCGCGCACGCGCACGAGCACCTCGCCGTGAGCGGGCTCGGGTATGGGCGCTTGGCCGAATGTCAGCCGGTAGCTGCCGTCCGTCTGGCGAATCAGCGTGCAGCGGCGTTGCTGCTCTGGGAGTGACATGGCGTGTGCGGTCTGCCGGTGAGCGCTAGATGGCCATGCACACCGACTTGAGCTCGGTGTACATCTCAATGCCGGCGCGGCCCTGCTCGCGTCCAAACCCGGATTGCTTGTAGCCGCCGAAAGGCATGCCGGCATCGATCATCGCATGGCAGTTCACCCACACCGTGCCGGCCTTGATTCTCGGCACCAGCCGCTGCACGGCGCGCAAGTCGTTCGACCAGATGCTCGCCGCCAGACCGTAGGGGGTGTCGTTCGCCCACGCGGCGACCTCGTCGAGGTCGTCGAAGCGCTGGGCAACCACGACCGGGCCGAAGATCTCCTCGCGGACGATCTTCATGTCAGGCTTGACGTCGACGATCACTGTGGGATTGATGTAGTAGCCCGGGTGCGCCGGCGCGTCTCCGCCGGCTGCGATGGTCGCGCCCTGCTTGCGTCCGGAGTGCAGATACCCGAGTACCCGATCGCGCTGCTCCTGCGAGACCAAGGGCCCCATCTGCGTGCGCTCATCCAGGCCAGGCCCCAAGACGATGGAACGGCACGCGTCGCTCACGCCCTCGATGACCTGGTCGAAGATCTTGCGCTGCACGAACAGGCGCGAGCCGGCCACGCACACCTGCCCGGAGTTGAAGAACACAGCCTGGGCCGCGCCTGCCGCGACGGTTCGCGGATCGACGTCCGGCAGCACGATGACCGGCGATTTGCCGCCGAGCTCGAGTGAGACACGCTTCAGCGTGGCAGTGGCCGCGATGTTGATGATCTTGCCGACCTCGGTCGAGCCGGTGAACGCGATCTTGTCGA
>DASYGA010000204.1:0-16030 GCA_036000265.1 Steroidobacteraceae bacterium
AGGCCATCGGCCTGATCGAGCAGCCTGCCCATGACGCCAATCGTTCTCGCCCCCATGTTCAGTGCGCCAGCGGTTGCGGTTGGTGGTTGGTGAAGGATACGGCTGAGGTCGTCTGCCATTCCGTGCATGACGCCCTGCAATATGCAGGCCCGGGTTATCCCGGCCAAGCTGCCGGCGACGGCGGCGGGCGCGCCGCCGCGCGCGGGAATGCTTTCTGCTAAGCCCAGGAACGTGTCCGCGGCACACCCAGTACAAACATGCGATCGACAGGCGGGCTTGCCCGCACGTCATCGGCGGGCGCATCTTCCCGTGATCGTCCACGCCGATGATTTTGGAGAGACGGTGGAGATCACCGCCGGGATCTGCCTCGCCATCGAGGCCGGGGTCGTGACCAGCACCTCGGTCATGGTCAACATGCCGGGAACGGCCGAGGCGCTGCGGCGGATCCCGCAGCTCGCGCGCCAGGCGAGCTTCGGCATCCACCTCAACCTCTGCGAGGGCCGGCCGCTCACCCGCGGTGCCACCCTGGTCGATGCCAATGGCGATTTCCTGCGCAAGCGCACGCTCGCGGTGCGTGCCCTCACGCGTGGGCTGTCGCTGGCGGAGCTCGAAGCGGAAGTCGCCGCGCAGATCGCAATGCTGCGCGACACTGGCGTCAGGGTCTCCCACCTCGATGGGCACAAGCACCTGCATCAACTGCCCATCGTATGTGCGGCGGTCGCCAACGTCTTGCCGCGATTTGGAATCGAAAGAGTCAGAATTACACGGCTCGCCCGGCTGCGAAAAGCGCGCGGCGCCATGATGCTGGCCCGGGAGATGGCGGCCCGACACGCCGCCCGTGTGTTTGCCCGCGCGCGGCTGCGCTCCCCGGTGTGTACGGTCGACTTGCGGGAGCTCCTCGCCGGAGAGGGCCTGGCGCGCCCCGCGGGCCGCCATACCAGAGGCGTTGCGCCCATCGAGATCTGTTGCCATCCAGGGACCGCCGCCGCCGATGCGGGCAAGCCGGGAAGTCACCGCCGCAGCAGCGAGCTCGAGTACCTCCTCTCGCCCGCGTTTCGCGCGGTGTTGGCGGCGAGCGGTGGGGCGCTGGTGAGTTACTGGCGGGTCTGAAACAACAGCCGGACAAGCAAGCAGGGCAGCGACCGCATGCGCATTCTCAAGATCGTCCCGCAGGCCTTCTACGCCCCCAGGGGCACGCCGCTCAGCGCCTACCATCGTGCGCGCGAGCTCGCCGCCCAGGGCCATCAGGTCGACATCCTGACTTACGGCATAGGCGAGCCGCCGCCCGGCCTCGATGCGCGGCTCTTCCGCGCGCGCGGACCGCATTTCTGCCGCACGCTGCGGGCAGGCCCCTCGGGACGGAAGATCTGGCTGGATGCGCTCCTTTTCGCCAGCCTCATCGGCCGGCTCTGCCGCGAGCACTACGATGCCCTGTACGCCCACGAGGAGGCGGCGCTGCTGGCGCGCATCGCCGGGGCGCTCTTTGGGATCCCGTATGTCTATGACATGCACTCCAGCCTGCCGCTGCAGATCACCGACTGGAAGTTCAGTCAGCGCCGCTCGGTGGTGGCGCTCTTTCGCTGGATCGAGCGGATCTGCGTGCGCGGCGCCTGCGCGGTGGTCGCCATCTCCCCGGCCGTGGCGCGCGCGGCGCGCAGCGCCTGGCCCGATGCGCTCTGTGTAGTGCTCACCAACTACTTCGAGCTCGAGCAGGCGGCCGGCAGCGCCGAGCGCGAGGCGATCCGCAGCCGGCACGGAGTGCGGCCGCAGGAGAAGCTCATCGTCTACACCGGCTCCTTCGTCGCGCTGCAGGCACTCGACCTTCTTCTCGAGGCCTTCCCTGGCGTGCTGGCGCGGGTGCCGGAGGCGCGGCTGCTGCTCGTGGGCGGCAGCGAGCCCGAGATCGCGCAGCTGCGCGCCAGGGCCGAGCGGCTCGGCATCGCCGAGCGGGTGATCCTCGAGTGCGCCCGGCCGCAGGCCGACATCCCAGGATACCTGGCAGCGGCGGATGCGCTGGTCTCACCGCGCGTGCAGGGCATCAACCCTCCGGGCAAGCTGCTGTCGTACCTCGCCTCGGGGCGCCCGGTCGTGGCGACGGATACGCTGGTGCACAACCAACTGCTCACCGGCGAGTGCGCGATCCTGACTCGGCCGGATGCGGCCGGCCTCGCCGATGGGCTGGTGCTGGCGCTCACCGACGCGGCCCTTGCGGCCAGGCTGAAGGATGCGGGCGGGCGCGTGCTCGCCCGGCTGTGCAGCAAGTCGGCCCGCGAGGCCGCATATGATGAGATCGTCTCGGCAGTGCGCGCGGCGGGCGCGCTGCCGCGCAAGCATCCGGCGCGCCTCCTCGCATCGCGCCATTCGCCTCCCCATCGCCGCTGACGACGCAGCTCGACCAGCACATCGATGCGCCCGGAAAGCAAGCCCACAGACCCCCGCGGCGAGGATGTGCCCGCTGCGGGCGCGAGGCCGCCGCGGCTCTCGCTCGTGACAGGGGCCGTCCCGCCCCGCAGGCGAGGCGTGCGGCTGGCGGCCGCGGCAGCGGTCGTCATCCTGATCATCGTGGCATTGGGGCTGCCCTCCTCGCGCTTGCGGGCAGAGGCGGTCTGGCTCGATGTCACCGGCCGCATTCCGGACCTGGGGCTGGGCGATCTTCTGGCCATGATGCGACCCGGCTCCGGCGAGCTGGAGCTCGGCAGGCTCCTCGATACCCACAATCCCTACGCCGTCATCCGGGTGCCGCCGCTCAACGCCGCGCAAAAGGCGGCGGGCCGCGATCTTTACGGTGAGCAGTGCGCCAGCTGTCATGCGCCCGACGGCGCTGGCGGACCCGGCGCGCCGGCGCTCGCGGGTCGTCCGCTCTCGCATGGGGAGACACCGTGGGCCATCTACCGGACCATCCGCTATGGCGTTACGGGCACCGCCATGCCGCCGCACCCGCTCAGTCGCGAGCAGCTCTGGGAACTGGTCGCCTATGTGAGCTCCCTGCGGCTGCCGGCAGCGGGCGCTGTGATTCCACCTGACATGACAGCGAAGCTGGAGACGATCGATGTGCCCTACGCGGACCTGGCGCAAACCATCCATGCCGGCGATGACTGGCTGACGTACGGCGGCTCGTACGCCGCCGATCGCTTCAGCACACTGTCGCAGATCAACACGCAGAACGTCTCCAGGCTGGCGCTGCGCTGGCTCCATCCCTTCCCGGGCAACGAGCGGAAGATCGAGTGCTCGCCACTGGTGCGCGGCGGCATCATGTATGTGACCGGACCCGCCGGCGAGGTGATGGCGCTCGATGCGCTCAGCGGCACCAAGCTGTGGGAGCACGACCATCCCTTCAGTCTGATCGGCGGCGGCGAGGGACCCATCGGGCAGAACCGCGGCGTCGCGCTGCTCGGCAAGCGGGTGTTCGTTGCGACCTGGGACTCGACCCTCAGCGCCTTGTCGGCAGCCACGGGCAAGGTGCTCTGGCAGCGGCGCGTGGGCCCTTATCCCGGTACCTGGATCAGCTCGGCCCCGCTCGCATACCGTGACCTCGTGGTCGTCGGTGTTGCGACGCCAACGAGCACCGGGCGCGGCTACCTCGCCGCCTACGATGTCAGCACCGGCAAGCTGCGCTGGCGCTTCATGACGATTCCGGGACCTGGGCAGCCGGGCCATGACACCTGGGAGGGCGCTTCCTGGCGCAAGGGCGGCGCGGGACCCTGGATGACAGGCTCCTACGATCCGAGAGCGGACGTGCTCTACTGGGGAGTCGGCGGCGCGCGCCCGGATTTCGATGCCTCCAAGCGCCGGGGCATCAACCTGTACTCCGACTCCCTGGTCGCGATTCGTGGCACCACCGGACAACTCCTCTGGTACTTCCAGTCAACGCCGCGCGACACCCACGATTGGGATGCGGTGCAGGTGCCGATGATCGCCGATCGCACCGTGGACGGACACGAGGAGCCGCGGGTCCTCTGGGCCAACCGCAATGGCTTTTATTACGTGCTCGATCGGGCGAGCGGCGCTTTCGAGCGCGGCGTCCCCTTCGTGCGCGAGAACTGGGCGAGCGGGCTCGATGCGCACGGCCGGCCCGTCCTGGCGCCGATGAGGAAGAGCGATCAGGGCAACGTGGTGTTTCCCAGCGCGCGCGGCGGCACCAACTGGTGGCCACCCAGCTTCGATCCGGACGCCGGGCTCACCTACATTCCGGCCCTGGAGCAGGGCATGACCTTCTTCCCGACCCGGGCGACGCTGCCGATCTCGGAGCTCTCGTTCTACACCGCCGTCCGGGCCGTGGACGCCTACTCGGGCAAGCTCGTATGGGAGCATCGTGAGCGCGAGCGGACCGGGGATTCGACCATCTCGGGACTGCTCAGCACCCGCGGCGGCCTGGTCTTCGGGGCGGGGGATGACCAATTCTTCGCACTCGACGCCCGCTCCGGCAAGACGCTATGGAGCGCAGGCATCGGCGGCACGACCTACGCCGCCCCGGTCACTTTCAAGGTCGCAGGGCAACAATTCGTGTCCATTGTGATCGGGCGCTCCCTGCTGACGTTCGCGTTGCCGGCACCGGCACCGTCGGACGGCATGAAGCCTGCTGGCGGCCGCTCGCATGCACAAGCGAACTCAAACCGACCCCGGACTGGCGCGGCTGGCTGATCTCATCGCCGATTCTGAAGTGGCGATGCTCACGACGGAGGACGCCGACGGGACGCTACGCAGCCGTCCCCTCATGACGCTGGAGATGGACGAGCAGGGACGGCTCTGGTTCCTCACCGAGCTCTCGACGCGAAAGGTCGGGGACATGGACCAACACCGCAAAGTCAACCTGAGCTATGCGGATGTGGCGCGCCAGTCGTTCGTGTCGATCTCCGGCCGCGTGCGGCTGCTGCGCGATCCGGACAAGGCGCGCGATCTATGGACCCAGCGCGTCAAGCCCTGGCTCCCCTCGGGACTCGAGGACCCCGACCTTGGGCTGCTTGAGGTCACGGTGGAAGAGGCGGAATACTGGGACGTGCCGGCGAGCCGCATGCAACGGCTCTTCGGCCTGACGGGCGCGAATGACGGTGCGCCCGGCCAGCCGGGCGAGCACGGCGAGGTGCGGCGCGGCTCCCGCTCAACCGGAGCCGGGCCGCGCTGAGAGTCCCGGCGTCATGCTCGCCGCAGGAACGAGATCAGGGCGAGGATCAGAAACACGACGAAGATCACCTTCGCAATCCAGGCGGCGGTCGCGGCCAGGCCCCAGAAGCCGAGGATTCCGGCCACGATGGCGATGATCAGAAAGACGACTGCGTAGTACAGCATCCTGAGGCTCCCGGTGGAGGTTCCGAAGCAGAGCGCAAGCTTCGGTCCCGACTATGGCACAGACCGTAAGGCTGTTTCGCGGCTTCTACCGCGCCATCCGCTTTGCGCTGCCGGAGCGGCGCGCGGTCCTGCTGATCGTCGCGCTCACGCTGCTCATCGCAGGCGCCAACGCCGCCGAGCCGCTGGTCCTGAAGCTCATCTTCGATGGGCTCACGATGGCGCCGGCGCTGGGTCCCCTCGGCAGGGGACTCGGGCTTCTCGCCGGGCTCGCCCTGGCCCGCGAAGCGGCGCAGGGGGGATCCGACTGGCTCACCTGGCGGACCCGCATAGGGCTGCAGTACGCGCTCCTCGAGGCGACGGTAGGGAAGCTCCACAACATGCCGCTGCGGATGCAGCGCAGCGAGGGCGTGGGCGCCATCATGACGCGCCTCGATCGCAGCATCCAGGGCCTGGTCGGCGCAGTCGCCCAGATTCTCTTCAGCATCCTGCCATCGGTCGCCTTCCTCGCCATCGCGATCGCCATCATGTTCCGGCTCGACACCCGCCTCGCGGCTCTCGTGCTGGTCTTCGCCCCGATGCCGGCGCTGATCGCCATGCGCGCCGCTCCCGAGCAGGTGCGGCGCGAGCGCTCGCTGCTCGATCGCTGGGCGAAGATCTACTCGCGCTTCAACGAGGTGCTCTCCGGCATCCTCATCGTCCGCAGCTTCACCATGGAGGAGACGGAAAAGAATCGGTTCCTGCGGGATGTCTCCGAAGCCAACAACCTGGTCATCCGCGGCGTCGCGACCGATACCGGGTATGGGGCGGCCAGCAATTTCGTCGTCGCCGTGGCCCGGCTCTCCGCTTTGGCGGTGGGCGGTTATCTCGTGGTCACGCACGCCATCACGGTCGGCACGGTGATCGCCTTCCTGGGTTATGTCGGCGCGCTCTTCGGGCCGCTGCAGGGCCTGAGCGGCATCTATCAATCCCTGAGCAAGGCCTCGGTCTCCCTGGAGGAGATCGTCCGCATCCTCGGCATCCAGGAGTACCTCGGCGACTCCGCCGATGCGAAGGAGATCGCCGGGGTGCGCGGCGAGGTGCGCTTCGAGTCCGTGTCCTTCCATTACGAGCAGTCCGGTCGTCCCCTGCTGTGCGGCATCGATTTCACGGCGGCGGTCGGCGAGACACTGGCCATCGTGGGTCCGAGCGGCTCGGGCAAGACGACGCTCATGGCGCTCATGATGCGCTTCTACGATCCCCTCGAGGGCACGATCCGCCTCGACGGCCAGGACCTGCGCACATTGAAGCAGAGCTCCATCCGGCGGAACATCGGGGTCGTTCTGCAGGACCCGCTTCTTTTCAACGACACCGTGCGCGCCAACATTGCCTACGGTCGGCCCGACGCGACACTCGCTGACATCGAGGCCGCGGCCCGGGCCGCGTACGCACACGACCTGGTCATGCGCCTGCCCGAAGGCTATGACTCCAGGGTCGGGGAGAGGGGCGGCCTGCTCTCGGTCGGCGAGCGGCAGCGGCTCACCATCGCGCGCGCGCTGCTGAAGGACCCGCGCATCCTGATCCTCGATGAGGCAACCTCAGCGCTCGATGCCGAATCGGAGGAAGCGGTGCAGTCCGCGCTGGAAAGATTGATGCGGGGACGAACGACATTCATCATCGCCCACCGGCTCTCCACGGTGGTGAATGCCGATCGCATCCTCGTTCTGAAGCAGGGTCGCATCATCGAGATGGGGCCGCACGCCGAGCTCGTACGCCAGGGCGGCTACTACGCCTCGCTGGTACACCGCCAGCACCGCGGTCTCATCCCAGAGGAATAACGACGAATCACACGGCCTGGCCCGCGGCGCGCAGGCGATCCTTCAACTCCGCGAGCTGTCCCACGATCATGGTTTTGTCCGCATCGGAAAGGGCGAGTTGCGCCAACAGCTCCATCGCCCCCTGATAGGTGAGGTTGGCACTGTCGAGATGTCGGCGCTTCTTCTCGCCGCTCTCGAGTCCCGCCGCCGCATCGAGGTGCCAACGCACGACGGTGACCTGCGCCTTGAGATGCTCGAGGTTCCTGAATTTCTCCACGGTATGGCCCTCGTATATCCCAAACCTGTCAGGCAGTACGCATGATCCGTGCCGCCCACAGCCAAGCCAACAAAACCTGAATGATAACTTAACGAGTTGTTGTTGGCTGTGCGGAGCGCGGGCGAAGTTCCCGGCGTCGTTGGCCGCCGACACCGTGTTGTCAAACGGCGACGGCGGCGGGGCGGTCTACCAGCGGTAGGCAGCCGAGAAGCTGAGGGACACCTGCGCCTTGCGCTCGACGATGGGGCTGCGGCCGGCGCTGCCCAGGAGCTCGCTACAGGAGAGATTGGTGTTGACGAGGATGTGCGGGGTGAAGAAGCGCGTGGCGCTGAAGCCGAATCCGACGGCCTCGAGACCGCCGTGGGTGTCGAACACGGGATATTGCGACAGCAGCGCCTGCCGCGGGCTGATGCCGTAGACCGTCTGCAGGTGCTTGCGGTCGGCCAGTGTCACGCTTGGACCGGCGAACATCACGAGCTTGCGCGAGCTGCCCGGCAGCGGCATGTAGACATCAAGGTCGCCCACCAGGCCCGCAGCGCCGCCTGCAATCTTTCTGATGTCGCCCCGCAGGAGGATGGGCAGTCGCTTGGAGATCACATAGGTTCCGGCCAGCTTGACAAACGGAGCACGCGGGATGTCCCCGAGGCCGTGCAGTGTGCTGTAGTGCCAGGCCGTACGACGCCCGAGGTCGAGGCCCACGGCGAGCGAGACGCAGTACTGCTTCCCGACGAATACATTGACGCCGACGCCCTCACCACTCGAGATGAAAGCCCGGTCTCGATAGCGGATGCTGATCACGGGTCCGGCGGAGGCGCCATACTGGCTCGCACCGCTGTAGATGGGATTCGCCGAGGTGGCGATGCCCGTGATGATGTCCCATTTGGGGACCTTCGGCACGAACAGGTTCTCGAGCGCAATGCCGCCCTCGTACTGCCACTCCTGCATGGGAGAGGGGGTCTGCGCAGAGGCGGCGCGCGCTGCGCAGGCGAGAATCACCGCCAGCAGGCACGGCGCCAGTATTTTCAGCAACAGCAATCCTCCTCCCCGGGTAACGGCGGAGGAGCATGCCGGGTTCCCGGTGTAGCGTGAGGGGGTCGCGTGAACCGCGCTCCGCGGCAGCGTCCATGAAGCACCCGGCGGCCCGCCGGCAGGTCAGCTCGCGTCGTGGAAAATGACCCCCAGCGTGTACCGCCTGCCGCAGTGTACTCGGCTGACGCCGTGGCGCATATTGACGCGGTAGTCGCCGCGGGTTCCCCGAACAGGCCGATGATGCACGGCAAACACGACGCCATCGCCTTGCCCGAGCGGCACCACCTCCGCGCGTGACTGCATGCGCGGACGCTGCTCGGTAAGCACGAATTCCCCGCCCGAGAAGTCATGGCCGGGTTGCGACAGGAGCACGGTCAACTGCAGGGGGAACACGCATTCTCCGTAGAGATCCTGGTGCAGGCAGTTGTAGTCCTCGGGTCCGTACTGCAGGAGGAGCGGTGTCGGTTTCACCTGTCCGGCAGCGTGGCAGCGCTCGAGGAAACCATCGAGAGTCGGCGGATAGCGCAGGTCCTCTCCCAGTCGCCGGCGCCACTCGTTTGCAATCGGCGCCAGCGGGACATACAGCGCCGCACGCAGCCGCGCGACCGGCGAGGGCAGCGGATAGGCGAAATACTTGTACTCGCCCCGCCCGAAGCCGTGACGGGCCATGACCACGCGGCTGCGGAAGCGGCTGTCGTCACGATAGAGCGAGGCCAGCTCGCGGCAGGCCGCAGGATCCAGCAGGCCCGGCAATACCACGCAGCCGCGGGAGTCGAGCTGAGCGGCGACGGCGCTCCAGTTATGCGCTAAATTCACTGAGATACGAAATATCCATGAGGTACATTCAAAATCGCTCCGCCGGTCCAGTCCGCGTTGCTCTGCGGAGCACGGGCCAGAGTCCACGAGCTTAGGGCAGCATTCTTTGCCGTACTCGCCATTTCCGGCCGGTATGGAGTCTGTCCGGCTAGAGGGCTTTGCGCAGCGTGAGGTTCAGGCGTGCCCGCCCAAACACCGGGTGATGCGCCGCCGCCACGGGCGTGATCCCGTGGTACGCAAGGCGCTGGGCGCCGCCCCAGACCAGCACATCGCCATGCACCAGCGGCAGGCGATGCGGTCTGTCGGATCGTTGCAACCCTCCAAACAGGAATGTCGCGCCGAGTCCGAGTGAAACAGAAACGATCGGCGCCGAATAATCGCGCTCATCCCGGTCCTGGTGCAGCGACATCCGCGCGCCGGGCTCGTAGCGGTTGATGAGACACACGTCCGGCTCGAACGCCGCAAACCCCGCCTGCGCGGCGGCGCATTCCGCAAGCTGGGTGAAACAGGCGGGTAGAGGCGGCCACGGACGCCCCGTCTCAGGGTCGATGCGATCGTAGCGATAACCCTTGCGGTCGGTGACCCAGCCGACTTCGCCGCAGTTGGTCATTGCGGCCGACATCCGCTGTCCGCCCGGAGTGAGCATGTGGCGGAAGGGCGCCGCCGCAGCAACCTCGTTGATGCCAGCCAGCAGTTGGTGCTCCAATGGCAGGGCAAATCCCGGTAGATAGGCCAGGCCCAAAGGGCGCGCGCGCTCCGCTGCGGAGTCGTCGAAAAGGTCGTTGCCGGGTGTCAATTTCGTAAGCGCAGCGCGTAGCCCAGTTTGATCTCGGCCGGCAGCAGCTTCAGCACCAGGTGCAGGAGCACGGGGATGAGAACGAGGTCATCGACCAATCGAATCATTGCGGGTCTCCTCCCGCGCACGCGAATGACCCATCATGTGACGGCGCAAGCCGCGGAATCAAGCTGCAGCGGAGCACTGCAAGCGCGCGGCGGGTCACGGGGCTCGATAGCTCGATGTGGATAGGAGATGGTCCGATTCGAGAATTGTCTCCGCCGCCTCCTTGCCGAAGGAGGCGTACCAGTAGATCCGCTCCTCACGCTGGTAGGCAAGCAGGGTCGCCGGGTCGACGACGATCCGAACGTCGATGGAGGCATCGTAGTTGCGGAAAGTAAGGTTGGGCGACGGACGGAAAGTACAGCCGCGCTGCTCGAGCTTGCCTTTCGGACGGCCACACACCCACCCCGTCCCAGGTCACCTGGTTGCCCACCTTGATGGCGAAGCCGCCGCCCGGCCCGGCACGGATGTCGCGCTGGTAGGCGGCTGTCGCATGGCTGCGCGCGACCTGACCGTCCTCGAGGCAGTCTCGGCTGCCCTCGAGCCTGATGTGCGCGAGCGTTGGGTGCCATCCGAACTTCAGAGACGCTCGGCGCTCGGGGAAGTCACGCATGAGCCGGGCGACCTGCGCGCCGCCAGACTTCTTACCCTGCCACTCGAGAAGCACGCGGTAATTCTGCCGAGCATCGTCCGCGAATCCATATTCCCGATCCATCTTAAGAGCCGCCTCGAGCGCCGTTACGGCCGCATCGTTGTCGCCCAGGCGGCGCAAGGCCAGCGCTGCGTCGTATTTCATGACGACCATGGAGCGGTAATCGAATGCGCTTCGGTAAAGCTCGACCGCGCGCTCTGCTGCCTCGACGGCCGCGAGGAGGTCGCCGCAAAAGAAGTCAGCCGGGAGGCTCAGCGGGCCCGGGCATTCATCTTGATCGGCGTCAGGCAGCCCGAGTGCGGCCTTTGCCCGGGCGGCAGGAAAGTGATGTCCGCACAGAACATCGGCGGGTGGGACTCAGGCAGGTAGGCAGATGTCGGATACGCGATGCGAACGTGCGCATGCTTCGGATGATGACCCGGTGGACACCAGGGATGTCCCGGGCGCGGGCGGGTGTGATCCGCGCGCAGAACCCCATCCACACGCGCCGCTGAGGCGGCGCTTCCCCATCGAGGTCCCAAGGCAAGGGCAATCCGGGCGCCGTGCCCGGCGCGCGGCGCCGTATCGGCACGAGCCAGACCGGCCGAGTCGTATCCCACCACGTGGTAGCCCGATCGGCCATGAGAGACGTAGCCGCCATGGGCCAGGAACCTGCTGCTCGCGGCGTAACCCGGATGCCCGCCGTAAGCGCCGCCTCGGTAGCCGCCGCCAAGCCGGGTGCCGGCATTGAAGCGGGTACCGGCGCTGAAATGGCCGCCAGCGAAATGACCGCCGCCGGAATAGCCGCCTGCAGAGTGCCCGCCAAGGTAGCCGCCCCCGCTGTGCGCGCCACCGCCTCCACCGCCGTGCATGCCTCCACCGCCGCTGGCAGGCCCGTTCACCGCAGCGACCGTGGCGCCCACCATGGGTGCGCCGGCCAGGCCGACGATGCCGAGGGTGGCTGCTAGCGCGAGGAGAGGGTTACCCATGGCGATGTCTCCCAAAGGCGGCTCTGCGCGGCTCGGCGAGCCCGCTTTGCATCAACAACCGTCGATGTTGAGTGGCTGCACGCCCGTCGAGCCGGCGCCGCGTACAAACTGACGCTTGGAACGCTTGTCTACGAAACACCCTCTGACGCCGCGGCGGGCCAAGGTCACGTGCAGGCACCGTTCTTGCAGTCGCGAACGCCGTGAAGCTGTCTTCTCTACCGATCGTGTTATGGGTGCCTCTCGCGAGCGGGGTTGCGCTCGGCGTTCCGGGCCTGGTCGCACTCCTGTCGCATCACCTGATCCTGTTCGCGAGCCTCGGCCCGACGAGCGTGATGATCGCGCAGCAACCGCTGCTGGCTTCGACCAAGCCCTACAACTCCATCGTCGGTCACATGATCGGGCTCGGTGCCGGATTCTTTGCCGTCTGGGTGCTCGGCATTGCCGACCAGCCTTCGGTGTTTGTGGTCCACATGGTGAGCGGACCGCGCGTCTGCGCGGCGCTGCTGGCCATTGCCATCGCGACGGGTCTGGAAATCCTGCTCAAGGCGCAGCATCCTCCCGGAGCCGCAACGACATTGCTCGCCGCGCTCGGTTCCTTTCGGCTCGACTGGACCTACACCTGGGAGGTGCTCGTGGGCGTCGTAGCAGTAACCGTCGCGGGCGAGCTTCTGCAGATGTTGCACCCGGCCCCGCCACAACCCACCGCCCGCCCGCCGCGCGCTCGCCGGGTCAGAATACAGAGCTGAATTCGCCCGCGCGCAGCGACCCCGGCAACGGCGGGTGACGTGCATTCCTGCGGATGAGCTCGACCGGCGAAATTTCGCCGCGAATCCCGTATGCTGGCGTCTTGTTCGGGTCACGAACTTATTCCGTGAGTCCTATGGTTTTCGTACTCGGCGCTCGGGTCTGCGGCTTCCTTCGTCTTGGCGCCCGCCCTTCCAGGAGGAGCCTGCTGTGCGCGGCGGCTCTGCTTGCCGCGCTGCTGGCGCATTCGCCAGGCGCTCTTGCACTGGGGCAGCCCCAATACATCAGGGCAACCGCGATGCCCGGTGGATTCACGCTGGCGCAGGACGGCTCCACTGCGAAACTCTACGTGGAACCCGACGATGACTGGGGTGTCATACACGCGGCCCGGGAGCTGCAGTCCGACATCCAGCGGGTCACCGGACTGAAGGCGCCGCTGGAGGAGGCGAGGCTGCCAGGCGGCAACGTGGTGCTTCTCGGGACGATCGGCAAGAGCCGCGTGATCGACCGGCTGATCCGCGAGCACATCATCGATGTCTCTTCGATCCAGGGGCGCTGGGAAGCGACGCTCACTCAAGTGGTGGCGCATCCGCTTCCGGGCATTGCGCGCGCCCTGGTGATCGCCGGCAGTGACCGGCGGGGAACGATCTACGGTATCTATGCTCTCTCCGGAAACATCGGCGTCTCGCCCTGGTACTGGTGGGCCGACGTGCCGGTGCCACACCGCGATGCGCTCTATGTGGCGCCCGGGCGCTGGGTGTCCGGGCCGCCGGCGGTGAAATACCGGGGAATTTTCCTGAATGACGAGCAGCCCGCACTGACAGGCTGGGTCGATGCGAAGTACGGCGGATACAACCACCTTTTCTACACCAGAGTGTTCGATCTGCTGCTCCGTCTGCGCGGAAATTTCCTGTGGCCGGCCATGTGGGGCAGCGCCTTCGGCGCCGACGATCCGCTGAACCCCAAACTGGCCAATGCGTACGGGATCGTGATGGGGACCTCGCACGAAGAGCCCATGATGTGCGCGGAAAAGGAATGGCAGCCGAGCGACGGCCCCTGGAATTACCCGGCGAACCGCAAGCGGATCAATGCCTTCTGGCGGCACTGCGTACAGCGCGACAAGATCGACGAGGAAGTGGTGACGCTGGGCATGCGCGGTCATAACGACACGCCAATGTCCGCCGGCGACAACATCGCGCTCCTGGAGCGGATCGTCGCGGATCAGCGCAAGATCCTGCAGGAGACGGTGAATCCTGATCTGCACGAGGTGCCGCAGGTGTGGGCGCTGTACAAGGAGGTTCAGACCTACTACGAAAAGGGAATGAGAGTACCGGATGACGTGACGCTGCTATGGAGCGATGACAACTGGGGCGATCTGCGGCGGCTGCCGACGCCGGCGGAGCGGCAAAGAAGCGGCGGGGCGGGTATCTATTACCACTTCGATTACGTGGGCGGACCGCGCTCCTACAAGTGGCTCAACACCAATTATGTGCCGAAGATCTGGGAGCAGATGAACCTGGCATGGCAGTACGGCGCCACGCGGATCTGGGTGGTGAATGTCGGGGATCTGAAGCCCATGGAGCTGCCGATCTCGTTCTTCCTCGACATGGCCTGGAACCCGGCGCAGTTCCATCCGGACAACCTGCAGCGCTACACGGAGGAGTGGGCTGCGCAACAGTTTGGACCGACGCACGCGGGCGACATCGCCCGGCTGCTCACGGCTTATACGAAGTACAACGGACGGCGCAAGCCGGAACTGCTCGCGCCCGACACCTTCAGCCTGGTCGATTTTAACGAGGCGCAGCGCGTCTACGGTGAGTGGCAGTCACTGGCGGAGAGGGCGGAAGCGGTGGGCCGGGAATTGCCCGCAGCGTATCAGGATGCGTACTTCGAGCTGGTGCTCTACCCGGTGAAGGCTTCGGCGGTCGTGAATGAGCTTTACATTACCGCGGGTGAGAACGCGCTGGATGCGACGCAAGGACGCGTGAGCACCAACGCACTGGCAGAAAGGGCGCGCAAGCTGTTTGCCGAGGATGCCGCATTGACGTACCAGTACAACCACGTGCTGGCGCACGGCAAGTGGGACCACATGATGGACCAGACTCACATCGGCTATACCTACTGGAACGAGCCTCCGGTGAACGCGATGCCGGCCGTCACCTGGGTGCAGCCGCTGGAGGGAGCGCATATGGGGGTGGCGGTGCCGGGCTCGCCGCGCGCCGCGGCCGGCCCATACCCGCCGATGCGGCTGCCGGCCTTCGAGCTGCCGGCCTTCGATGATTTCAATCGGCAGACTCGGCCCATAGATATCTTCAATCGGGGGAATCAGCCGTTCGACTGGACGGCGGCGGCGGACCGGCCATGGATCGAGCTCAGCGCAAACTCCGGAACGGTGAGCGACGCGCAGCGCGTGCAGGTCAGCATCGACTGGACGAAGGCGCCGGTGGGACGTAACGAAGGCGCAATAGCCATCAAGCAGAAGGGCGGGGCGGCCGTGACCGTGCACGTGACTGCCTTCAAGCCCGCGGTGCCAACCCGAGACACGCTGGATGGATTCGTGGAGGCGAACCATTACGTCTCCATCGACGCGGCGCATTTCACCGGTCGGACGAGCGCTGGGGGCGCACGATGGGCGGCGATTCCCGACTACGGCGAGACTCTTTCGGCAATGACCCTCTTCCCGGTCACCGCGGCCAGCCTGTCGCCTCCCAAGCCCGCACCGACACTGCAATACCGGATGTACCTGTTCGACAGCGGCAAAGTGAGCGTGCAGGCGATCTTGGCGCCAACGCTGAACTTCGTCGCGGGCCGCGGGTTGCGCTACGCGGTATCGTTCGACGACCAGCCGCCGGCGGTCGTCGATGCGCTGGCGGATGACTCCAAGCAGGCATGGGCGGAGGCGGTGAGTGACGGCGTACGCAAGGTAACTACGATGCTGCAGGTGGCCTCGCCGGGTTACCATACGCTGAAGTTCCGGATGATCGATCCCGGCGTGGTGCTGGAGAAGCTGGTGCTGGGATTCGCCAATCCCGATGCAACGCCTTTGCCAGGCGCGGCCGCACGGGCGGAACCGGCGGTCCCGCCGAGCTATTTGGGTCCGCCGGAGAGCTATTTCCACGGCGCTTCCCACGAGGACAAATAATAATGCCCAAGCGACGATCGAGCCCGATTCTGGCGGCGCTCCTGACGGCCTGCATCCCTTTGGCGGCCGCGGCGCAGAAGCTCCCTTCCAAGCAGCAGGAGGGACCGCCGGTGGTACTGACCGCTCCTCGATGGCAATCCGGCGCTTTCTGGGCCAACTTCGACCACGAGCTGCTGGTGGACTTCGGCAATCTCGCCCGCTACCACGCGGAAGACCAGCGGCTCGGCCCGCCCCGCGCCGGCATCGACCGGGTGGTCTTCATCGGCGACTCGATCACGGAGGGATGGAGGCTCGAGAACTCGTTTGCCGGCAAGCCCTACGTCAACCGCGGCATCAGCGGGCAGACCTCATCGCAGATCCTGCTTCGCTTCCGCCAGGATGCCCTCGACCTGCATCCCAGGGTAGTGGTGATCCTCGCCGGCACCAACGACCTCGCCGAGAACACCGGCCCCGCGACGCTGCCTCAGATCGAAGGCAATCTGGAA
>DASYGA010000011.1:0-9139 GCA_036000265.1 Steroidobacteraceae bacterium
GCACCCGCAGGACCTCGAGACCGATTGGAGCTACGTGCGGCGATTGGCCGCGGGTGAAATCGCGACTTATTCGATGGAGAAGCGATACCTGCGCCCCGATCAGTCCGTCGTGTGGGCGAATCTCACGGTCTCGTTGCTGCGCGACCCGGCCGGCCTGCCGGAGCATTTGATCACCGTCATCGAGGACATCACCGAGCGCAAGCAGACGCAAGAGCGCCTGTGCGAGAGCGAAGAGCGCCTCCGCAACCTGGTGCGGCAGTCTTCCGCAGGCATCGCCGAGGCGGATACTGCGGGCCGGTTGCGATTCGTCAATGACCGCTATTGCGCATTGCTCGGCTACACGCGCGAGGAGCTGGTCGGCCGCAATGTGCGGGATGTCACCCATCCCGATGATGTCCCGAGGGATCTGGAGCTGTTGGAAAGGTGCGTGCGGCAGGGTGAGCCGTTTGAGATCGAGAAGCGATATATCCGCAAAGATGGTGCGGTCGTCTGGGTGCGCAATCAGGTCGTGGTGCTACGCGCAGCAGAGGGCACTCCCGCGGGCGTGGCAGCGATCAGTGAGGATATCACCCCAAGGAGGTCCGCCGAGGAGCGTCTGAAGGAAGAAACCCGGGTGCGAGAGATCCTCGGGGAGGTGAGTCAGGCACTCGTTGCCGCGCAACTCGACATCAAACGCGTTGTGCAGACGGTAACGGACGCCGCAACGCAAGTCGCGGGCGCGGCGTTCGGCGCCTTCTTCTACAACGTGACGGACGAGCAGGGCGAGTCGATGAGGCTCTACACCCTCTCCGGGGTGTCGCGCGAGGCGTTTGCCCGCTTTCCGCAGCCGCGCAACACGGCCGTGTTCGGCCCGACATTCCGGGGCGAGGGAGTCCTGCGCAGTAGCGACATCACTGCCGATCCGCGCTATGGCCACAACGCGCCTTACAACGGCATGCCCGGTGGGCACCTGCCTGTGCGCAGCTACCTCGCCGTGCCGGTCAAGACCTCCACGGGGAATGTGATCGGCGGACTGTTTTTCGGCCACCCCGATCCGGGCGTGTTCACTGGCCGCACCGAGCGGCTGGTGGTGGGGATTGCCGCCCAAGCGGCCGCGGCTTTCGACAATGCGCGGCTGCATCAGGAGGCGCAGCAGGAGATTCGGCAGCGCAAGCGCGTGGAGGAAGCGCTGAGCGAAGCCGACCGACGCAAGGACGAATTCCTCGCGATGCTGGCGCACGAGCTCAGAAATCCGCTCGCGCCGATCAGCAGCGCGGGCGAGATCCTCTCGCGCACGGTTACCGGCGATGAGCGTGCCCGGACCGCCATCGAGATGATCAAACGGCAGGCATCACATCTCACGCGGCTGGTGGATGACCTGCTCGATGTCTCGCGGATCACCCAGGGCCGCATCCAGCTGCAACGCCACCCGCTCGATCTTGCGAGCGTCATCGCGCATGCAGTGGAGAGCGTCGAGCCACAGATGCGCGCGAGAAATCACCGGCTCTCCGTCGTCTCGGAGAGCTATGAGTCCCTGTATGTCAACGGCGATTACGCCCGTCTCACGCAATGCGTGGTGAACGTCCTCACCAACGCGGCAAAATACACCGACTCACGCGGGCAGATTCGGCTTCAGGTCCGATCGGACGGCGAGTACGCCGCCATCGCAATCACCGATAGCGGCATTGGGATTGCCCCGGAGCTGCTGCCGAAAGTGTTCGATCTTTTTGTGCAGAGCGATCGCACGCTCGATCGCGCGCAGCGAAGGCCCCGGCCGTGGCTCGACCTTCGAGCTGCGGCTGCCGCGGATTGCCCGGCCGCAGCCGGCCGAAGGGGACTTGCAGGCGCTCAAGGCGGCAGGCCGCCGGGTGCTCGTCGTGGATGACAATCAGGACGCTGCACTGTCGCTCGCAGCACTCCTTGATCTTCAGGGTCACGCGACGCGGGTCGCGTTCAGCGGTCGCGAGGCGCTCGAGCGGATCGAATCCTTCCATCCGGACGTCGCGCTTCTCGATCTCGGACTTCCGGAGATGGATGGCTATGAGCTGGCCGGGCGACTCCGTGCGCTGCCGGTCGCGAGCAGGATCCGTCTCATCGCCCTCACGGGCTATGGTCAGGCGGAGGACCGGCAGCGCACGCACCGCGCCGGGTTCGATGATCATCTGGTCAAGCCGGTGGATCTTGCGGCACTCGAGCGCACCTTGGTAGGGACCTCGAGCGCGGCGAAGCCATGACTTCGCCCGGCCTGCGGACGTGGCGCGGGGTGCGGACATGCTGTATCTTGAACGCGGCCATTGGACCGGTCGACCGAAGGCGGGAAGCCGGACTACCACAACCCAGCGGACCCAAGATGAGCGAGGAACCGCGACCGTCCTCGGACCTGCAGGATCGACTTCGCCGCATCGCCCAGGCTCGCCTGAGAAGCGGCCTATTGCCGCGCCAGGATCCGAAGCGGAGCTTTGCGGGCCCCGGCTCCGGCTGCACGTGCGCCCTCTGCGATGGCGAAATACTCGAGACGCAGGTCGAATTCGAGCTCGACTTCGGCACTGTAGAGCCTGCCGATTCGCAGCAGCAACGAGTGGTGTACATGCACCTCGAATGCCACCAGGTCTGGGAGCAGGAGCGCCACCGGCTGGGTGACTGCGACTGAAGGCGCAGCCGCGGCTTGCGCGAGCCCGCCCCGCGCCGGGATAGGCCACAACCAAAGCGGAAGTGCCGCGGGGATCAGCGGGAAGTCTGCTTCGAGCCGCCGGCCGGCGCCGTGCGGGAATAGCTCAGCGGAAAGGAAATGCGGAATGTCGAGCCGTGGCCTGGAGCCGTTTCCAGTTCCACGGTGGCGCCGAGCAATTCGCACAGTCGCTTGACAATCGAGAGCCCGATACCCTCGCCGGACGGCAGCGCTGCTGGCTCGCCTGCGGAGCGTGAGCTCTGAAGGTCGACACTTCCCGAGCTCGAGGTCTCATCAGCCGAGGCTTCCACTTTGACTTCTTGCGCCGCTTCCGTGGCAGCCTGCAGCGCGCGGCGTAAGGGGCCCGCAGATCTGGGCTCGAATCCTCGTCCGGAATCAGAAACGCTCAGCGTCCATTGCCGAGCCGCCGGGGGCTCATCGACCGACCAGCGGACGATGACGCCACCGCGCTGCGTTGCCTTCAGCGCATTCAGCAGGAGATTCTGTACGATGCGCTGGAGCTTGAGCACATCGCCTTCGACTGGCAATGCGTCCGGACCCTCGCACTTGAGGAAGAGATTCCGCTCCGTCGCCATTGGGCGCAGTATCTCGCAGTGCTCGCGGATGCGTTCGGCGGCATCGAAAGTGGCGATGGTCATCGGATCCTGTCCGGCCTCCAGCCGAGAGAGCGCAACCAGATCTCCGAGCAGGGCGCCCATGGAGCGGATTCGCTGCTGCAACAGGTCGGAGAAGCGGTCGCGTTGCTCCTGGCGGACAGCCGGCTGCGCGAGCAGGGCGCTCGTGTTGGCGATCACGCCGACACTGCCCCTGAGATCATGGGCAGTCTCTCGCAAGAGCGCAGCGCGCTCGTTCTCGAGCGTCTGTAACGCGCTCAACGACGCTTCGAGGTCGCGCACGCGACTCGCTGCCTCGGATTGCTGTAACCGCACATGCCGTGAGGCACTCTCGCAATTGCCGTCCATGCAAAGCGCCGCAAGGGTGGCACGAGCGGCCGGCATCACTTCGGGTGCGAGCTCGGGATGGAGCGCCGCATAGTGCTCGAGCTCTTGCATGAGGACGGCCTGAAGATGTCCCCACTCGCGCAGGGTTTCGCGAATGTCATAACCCTGCTGCCAGCGGTGCATGCCGTGCTCGGCGGCATTCTCGCGCTGCTGCAGATCGACCTTGGCCGCCGCAAGTGCGTGCTCGGCGCCCAATCGGCGCTCGAAATCCTCGAGAATTCTCGGAATATGATCGTTCAATGCGCCGCGCGTGAGACTCGCGCTGGTCGCCAGCTCAGGATCATGGCGGACCGCTTCACGCCAAAGCCGAAGCAGCTCATCCCGCCGCAGACCAAGATGAACGGAGAGCGCATAGAGTTCGGCCGACGCGGATCGCGAGAGGGACACTGCAGGTACCCATTGATGAGAGCGCTTATGACGCCACGGTTCTCAGGCGGAAACAAGGGCGAGCGGAAGCGGGGCGTTGTCCCGCCACGACAAGTGAGCAGTAGCCCTGAACGAGCTGCATGCTGTTGGCCGGCGGTGCAGATCTCTTTCGATGCGGTGGGCGGCCATTGATACGGCCTTCAAGAGGCTTGCGGGCCAGCCGGATCACCGACGTCGCTTGCAGTCTGGAGAAGGCTTCCGCGCCATTTTGTCCAGTGCAGATCGGAACCCTTTCAAGATGCCACACGGAAGTTGATTCTCGATGAGTGTTGCATCCTGTACGCGACGACAGGCCTCCGATACAATATCCCTGATGGTGTTCTTTGGGTTTGTCTCGTGAGTCATACGATACGCGGAAAGACCAAGCTTTTGGCCAGGGTGCGCCGCATCGGCGGCCAGGTTGAGGCGCTGGAGCGCGCGCTGGAGGCTGAGCGCGGCTGCGCCGAGGTGCTGCAGCAAATTGCGGCCGTGCGAGGGGCCGTCAATGGCCTGATGGTCGAGGTGATGGAAGAGCACATCGAAAGCCATCTCGCGAGCCCGACGACGGTAAGTAGAGCCAAGCGTCGGCAGGGTGCGGATGAACTGATGGAGGTGGTGCGCACCTACCTCAGATGAGCTTCCATGAGGATGGCGGCTGAGCGCGTAGCTCAAGATCACCGAGCACGAGGCATACAATACCCCTCTAGGGTATATATACTCATCCGCCACTCAAAGGCGGCAATGTCGAAGCGATGAACAGACAAGAACAGCAGGCCGGGGCTCCTGTTCTCGCGGATCAGGCGATGGACAATACTATCGCGCCCGCTACACGCGCGCACGGCCGCTCCGACGAGCGCGCCCATTCCGGCATTTCTGCCCACGGTGAAAAGCATGGTCATCATGACCATGACCATGAGCATGAGCATGAGCATGAGCATGAGTTCGAGTGGCCGGAGGCGTTACGAATTGTCGCGGTCGCGCTAGCCGCCGCAGCAGTATGGTTTCGGCTCTGGGAACCGCTCAGTTCAGTGAGTGTGGTTGGGGTCGTCGGGCTTGCGATTGGCGGTTGGCCGATCTTCAAGGAGGCATTCGAGAATCTTCTCGCCCGACGGATGACAATGGAACTTTCGATGTCCATTGCCATCGTGGCCGCCGCGGCCATCTCGCAATTCTTTACCGCTCTGATCATCACGCTGTTCGTGCTGGTCGCTGAAGTCCTCGAGGGCATGACCGTGTCGCGAGGCCGGCGCGCGATCCGCGACCTGCTCGAATTCCTTCCGCGCGCCATTGCAGTACGGCGGGCGGGCGGGGTGTCCGAGGTTGATGCGGATGAGCTCGCTGCCGGAGATGCCGTTCTGGTCAATCCGGGCGGTCGGATTCCGGTAGACGGTACTGTGATCGCCGGACACTCATTCGTCGACCAGTCGCGCATCACCGGAGAATCTCTTCCGGTGGAGAAAACGCCAGGTAATGGTGTATTTGCCGGGTCGATCAATCAGTCCGGCGCGCTGGAGATTCGCGCCGAGCGGGTAGGGCGCGACACGAGTTACGGCAAGATCATCGAGGCGGTGGAGCAGGCAGAGCGTTCCCGCGCACCCGTGCAGCGCCTTGCCGACAGGCTGTCCGCTTATCTGGTCTATTTCGCGCTCGGAGCTGCGCTGCTCACGTATCTTCTGACCCACAATATCCGTTCGACCATCTCGGTCATCATTGTCGCGGGCGCCTGCGGAATTGCCGCCGGCACGCCCCTCGCGATTCTGGGCGCAATCGGCCGAGCGGCTCGCAGCGGCGCGATCGTCAAGGGTGGCCTCTATCTCGAACAGCTCGGTCGGGTCGACACGGTCGTGCTGGACAAAACCGGTACGCTCACCTTCGGCCACCCGGAGATGCGTGCGCTGCGCCCACTCGAGGGCGTCCTTCCGATGACACTGCTCGACGCCGCTGCCGCTGCCGAGCTCCGTTCCGAGCACCCGCTCGGCAAGACCATTGTCGAGTACGCGCGGGCAATGAATCTCGCCATTGCCGAACCCGAGCACTTCGGCTATCGACCGGGTCGCGGCATCGATGCGACCGTTGCCGGTGAGCGGGTACTCGTAGGGAATCTTGCCCTCATGCGCGACCATGGGATCGAAGTGCCGCCGGCTTTGGTAAAAGGTGGGCGCGGATCCTCAGAGGTTTACGTGGTGCGGGGCCAAACGCTGCTTGGCGCAATTGAAATCGCCGATCGCATCCGGCCAGAAGCCCAGAGCGCCGTTGCGGCGATCCATGCACTGGGCGTGCGAACGGTGCTCCTTACGGGAGACGCTAGAGCCGTCGCCGACTCAGTTGCTGCGGAGCTCGGTATAGCGGAAGTAGCCGCAGACTTGCTACCGGAAGATAAGCGAGCCTACGTGCAGCAACTAGTCGCAGCGCGCCGCACCGTCGCGATGGTCGGCGATGGGGTCAATGATGCTCCTGCGTTGGTCGAAGCGCAGGTGGGCGTCGCGATGGGCTCGGGAACTGACGTAGCACGTGAGAGCGCCGACGTGGTGCTCCTCGGGAACGATCTCGTCAAGTTCGCCGAGACGCTTGCCATAGCGCGCCGCGCCCGCAGAATCATCTGGGCGAATTTCGTGGGCACGATTGGAGTGGATACGCTCGGAATCGCCCTGGCGGCAGTTGGTTTACTCAACCCGCTGCTGGCAGCTTTCATCCATGTCGCGTCGGAGCTTACCTTCATACTGAATTCCGCCCGGCTTTTGCCGGGGCGTGTGGCTGCTGTCAGCACGATTCAGCAAGAGATCGTGGTGGCCGCACGCTCTGCGTAACCTCGTTACACGCTCCAGGCGATCTTCGGTCGCCCCTCGAAGCCCGCGAATCCGTGGCGAAAGATCAATTTTATCTGCTGCGCCCGGGATTCATGAATGCCGGGCCGCGAGGCACGGTATGGCTCGAATCACGACGACAATGCTGCGTGCCCGTTGGCAGGGCTCGGACCGCTGGCTCTCGGACGGCGGCGCGCGAGGCGCCGGTCGGCTCACCGCGCGCATCACCCGAGATGGCGTGCTCCTGTACTTCCAGTACTTCCTCCCAAAGACCGGCAAGCTCCAGCGCGTGCCGAGGCGAGTGTGTTCAGGCTCTTGGCTCCGGCATCATGCACCTGGTGCGACGAGTCTCTCCCCTTTGCCGCGGTGCCGACTGCGGGGCGCGGAGATCTACCTGCATATGAGGGTGCTGGAAATGGTGTTTCGACTCGAGGCATCGGGGCAGCTCGTATTCGGCAGCGTCGGCGCGTTGCGAGGCGGCGTTGCCCGTGTTCACAAGCCATGGGATCGTCGGGGGGTGGGGAGGATCTTCCACAGCTCGGGCGAATCGCCTTTGAGACAGCTGGTATGGCCATATCGGCATGACCTCCGACAGTCTGCCGCTCATTGCCTTTGCTGGCGCACACTTACAACAGGGATCGAAATACAGAGGCTTGGAGCCGGGTGACTTGACAGTAGTCTGTCCTGCAACGCGAGCAGCGGCGCGTCACTGCTCTCTAATACGGAGCTCACTCAAATTTAGGAACCAGTTTTTCGAGACTTGAAAGTGAAACCGTTCCGGCTCATGCTCATGCCGAATGGCCGCAGATGCTTCCCCCGCCAATCCTGACGGTGCTGCCGTAGTGGCGCAAATGCGCCCGGCGCTCCTCAGATATTTCCTGCGGAGGGCGGACAGCATCGCCGAGGCGGAAGACTTGACCCAGGATGTCCTGATTCGGTCATTGACCCATCTTCACTGGCACTCGCTCGAGGAAGCAAAAGGCTACATATTCCGCACCGCCATCAATCGTTGGCACGATCGATATCGCGAAGTCCAAACCCGGACGAAGACTGCAGAGGGACACCGCGCAGCGCAAGTAGCTTTAGGTACCGAAAGCCCGCCGGAAGCCGTATTAATAGCCAGAGAAGAACTCGCCCAGATCTTCGAGGCCTTGGAAGGGATGAATGCCCGGACCCGGACGGTGCTCGTGCTGGTCAAAGTGGAACAGATGAAAGCGACGGTCGTGGCCGAGAGGCTCGGGATTTCCGTGCGCGCCGTCAATAAGCACCTGAGTAAAGCGATCGCGGCGTTGATTCGGGTTCGCAAGCGGCAGGAGTGGCTGCGATGAGCCAGGAAGAATCGGTTCGAAGTCTGGAGGAAGAGGTCTCGAGCGCATTCGTGCAACGGCTGCACGGCGAGTGGAGTACGGCGGATCAGGCGGCTCTGGAGAAGCGACTGACGAGCGATCTGGCCTACGCGGAAGCGTATCGGCTGGCACAAGAAACCGTCGATGTGCTCGCGATTCAGGCGGATGGCCCGGAAATGATGCGATTCCGGGAGCAGGCGCTCGCTCATGCGCGGCTTGCGACTGCAAACCGCTGGCTAGGGCCTCACTCGTCCCATCTGTCTCGATGGCGTTGGGCGGCCGCGGTTGCGGCTGCGGCGATTGGCCTCGCGCTTTTCTGGCAGTTCTCTCCCTTGGGCCATCGGCCTGGGCAGTATCGCACAGGCACCGGGGAACAACGGGTGGTTGAGCTTGACGACCATTCTCTCGTTGTCCTTGATGCCGAAACCCGCATTGCCGTGCACTACACGCCGCAAAGCCGCACAGTGGAGCTGCTCAAAGGTCAGGCGGAGTTCTCGGTGGCCAAAGATCCCGGTCGACCCTTCAGGGTGATCGCAGGCGATCGCACGATTAGTGACGTGGGTACAGTGTTCACGGTCGAGTACGTCGACCGGAACCTTCAGGTCGCGATAGTGGAAGGCCGCGTGGCGGTGGCTGCCGACGGACCTCCGCCGGGGTTGCGTCGCATCAATGCCGTTTCTGAGCCGACCGCTCCATTCCCGGCGATCGGGTTGCTGACGAAAGAACCCGGACCGATCGAGCTTTCCGCCGGAGAGGCACTTAAGGTGACCCAGGATGGGCGCGCTGTGGTAATCCCGCACGCCGATCTCGAGGCGGCCACTGCGTGGCGGGACGGCAAGGTGATATTCCGGAATGCAAGGCTGTCTGATGCGGTCGAGCGCATGAATCGATATTCACGCGTTAAGCTCGAGATTG
>DASYGA010000065.1:0-28406 GCA_036000265.1 Steroidobacteraceae bacterium
CCCCGGGCGCCCATGGACAGCCTCCGAGCCCAGCCAGCGAGCTGTCGAACGTCGTCACTCCCAATTCCAGGCCGGCCAGCACGTTGGCGAGCCCCAAACCACGCGTGTTGTGCAGATGAAGTCCGGCGAATGCCGCTTCGCCAACCGACCCGCGCACCCGCCTCACCAGCGATTTGACCTGGGCCGGATTGGCGTAGCCCGTCGAGTCCGAGAGTCCCACCTCGTCGCAACCGGCGTCCATGACCGTTTCGGCCAGACGCACCACCTTGTCTTCGGAGATGGCGCCCTCGTAGCTGCACCCGAACGCAGTCGAGATGCCCGCTTCGAGCTTCGGCCTGCGGTCCGCCGGCTGGCTGCGTAACAGAGCCGCGATCCCGCGCAACTCTTCCAGCATCTGCCCGGGCGTGCGCCGCACGTTTTTCAGCAGGTGCGTATCCGATGCGGAGAAGGGCAGCGTCATCTTGTGAGCCCCCGCCGCCACCGCCGCCTGTGCGCCCTTCAGATTCGGCACCAGCACGGCGACCGTCAGACCCGGGATGGAAAGGGCGTGAGCCACGACTTCGGCCGTATCGGCCAGCTGCGGCAGCAGCTTCGGCGATACGAAGCTGCCGACCTCGATCTCGCGCACGCCGGCCGCGGCCTCGGCGCTGATCCACTCCTTCTTGGCCGCCAGAGGCATGATCGACTCTATGCTCTGCAGTCCGTCCCGCGGGCCAACCTCGCTGACGAGCACGTCGATGTCAGGTCGCATGCGGGGAAACTCAGTCGGTCGCGGCGTGAGACACGTGCTTGCCCGGCGAGTAGATGTCGAGAATGTTCCAATGACCCGTGGTCGGCGTCGGATTGTTCTTCATCGGCACATCGATGAGGTACGGACGGCCGGACTCGATAGCGCGCCGCAACGCGGGCGCGAATTCCGCCGCAGACCCGATGCGCACGGCCTCGCAGCCGTAGGCACGGGCGATTTCCGCGTACTTCGGGCGCATCTCACCCCATCCGCCCTCCTCGCTCGGGAATACGGTGCCGAGCGTGAGGCCATAGTGGGCCTGCTGCAGGCCCGCGATGGTTCCGAACGCATTGTTGTTCATGACCACCCAGACGATCGCCAGACCCTGCTCCACCGCCGTGGCGAGCGCCGCGGGATTCTGTCCGAAGCCACCGTCGCCGACCAGGGAAATCACAGTACGGCCCGGAGCCGCGAGCTTGGCGCCGATCGCCGCCGGCGGTCCGAAACCCATGGTGGCATAGCCGCCGGGAGTCAGCACGCTGCCGGGCGTGTAGATGGGAAATTGCTGGCCGACCCCGTTCTTGTTCCAACCGACGTCGGTCGTCAGGATGGCATCGCGCGGCAGCAAGGCCCGAGTCTCGGCGAGAATGCGCTCCGGCATCATCGGGAACGCGTCGCTCAGTTGCATCGCGCGGTTGGCCTGCGCGAATTCCTGGCGAAAGCTCGCAATCTGCGCCACCGCCCCGGGATTCTGGCGCCCTGTCGGATAGAGCTCCCGCGCCACCTCGCAAAGGGTCGCGAGCGCGGATTTCACGTCCGCCACCACGCCGATCTCAGTTGCGAAATTGCGGCCGATCTCACTCGGCTCGATATCGACGTGTGCCAGACGGGTCGGCGGTATGTTGAACGTGTAGTCGCGGTACCAGGAGCTGCTGTCGGCCTCCTTGAAGCGCGTACCCAATCCGAGCACCCAATCGGCCGCCATGCACGCATCGTTGACGAGCTGTGTGCCCCAGAAGCCGCTCATTCCGAGCACCAGCGGATGATCGTCGGGCAGGGCGCCCTTGCCCATGAGACTGTGGGCGACCGGGATGCCCATGTGATCGACGAAGTCGCGCAGCTCGCCGGACGCCCTGGCGAGCAGTATGCCCCCGCCCGCATAGATCAGCGGGCGGTCTGCCTCGCCGAGCGCCTCGACGATCGCTCGCGCAGCCGCACGATCGATGGCCGGAGGACGTACTGCGGCCGTTACGGTCTCGAAGCGCGCGCGGGAAGCGGGCCCGAGCTGCGCGGAGAAGACATCCATCGGAACGTCGACCAGGACGGGACCGGGCTGCCCGCTCTCGGCGAGCTGGAAGGCCTTGACGATGATTTCGGGGAACAGGTCCGGGCGGTCGACACGCCAGGCTCTTTTCACGAACGGCCGATAGATCTCGAATTGCGAGCCGTCCGCATGGAGATTCACCTCCTGGTGAGGATGCTTGCCCAGGTAGTGTGAGGGGACATCACCCGCTATCACCACCATGGGGACGCAGTCGAGTGCCGCATTGGCAACGCCGGTTGCGGCATTGGTCAGGCCAGGACCGAGATGCGTCAGGAGGACCGATGCCTTTCCATTGACGCGCGCATAGCCGTCGGCCGCATGAGCGGCAATCTGCTCGTGCCGGACATTGATGAATCGGATACCGCTGCCCTCGAGCGCCGAAAGCACCGCAATGTTGGTATGTCCGCAGAGCCCGAAGATGTGCCGGATCCCGCGCCGCTCGAGGTAGCGGACCAGGTGCTCGGCGACCGTATTACCTGCCACTCAGAGTACCTCGGTGCCGTAGAACTCGCCGAACAGCTCCTGCTCCGAGGGGCGATCCTCCGGAATCGGGCGGCTGACCCACGTCGTCTGCATGAAATGCTTCAGGTGGATGTTCTCATTGGTGATGTTGCCGCCCCAGATTCCGCAACCCAGGCTCGAGGTCATGGGCATGCCGTTGTTGAACGCCCCCGCGTTCGCCTTCGATTGCGGCTGGCGGACCATCATGCGGCTCACCGGCGCCACGCGGGCCAGCCGGTCGATGTGGTCATCGTCATGCGAGTAGATCCCGCAGGAGTGTCCCTTGCCGCCGACCTCGTAGATCTGCCGCACCATCTCGAGCGCCTGATCGAAGCCCTCGTACCGGTAGACGGCAAGCGCCGTGGTCAGCTTTTCACGCGACCAGTTGTGCTGCGGGCCGATCCTGTCGTTGCGCACCATGATGAACTTGCGGTCGGCGGGGATTGCGAACCCGGCAAGCTCGGCCAGGCGTTGCGGCGCGCAGGCCACGCTGTCCGGCAGGCGGTGCCCCTCCTGGTCCCAGATGACCCGCTCGAGGGCCTTCGCTTGTGACTCGCTCGCGAGGAAGCCGCCTTCGGCCTGCAGCGCCTGCAGGAACCGGTCATAGATCCGCGAATCGATCAGCAGGTTGCCGTCCGCCGAGCAACCGGAGCCGAAATCGGAGGTCTTGGAGATGCGGCTGTTGCGCGCAGCGATCTGCAGGTCCGCAGTCTCATCGATGACCATGGTCGAGTTTCCCGCGCCGACCCCGTAGGCCGGCCGCCCGGAGCTGTAGGCGGCGCGCACCATGGGCTGACCGCCGGTTGCAAACGTGACATCGCAGCGCGACATCAGGTACTGCGTCGAGGGGATGCTCGGCCGCTCCACGCACTGCAGAAGATCCTCAGGCGCTCCCTGGCGCCGCAGGGCCTCCCGCATGATGCGTACCACCTCCCGGGTCGTGCTCTGCGAGCGCGGGTGGGGCGAGAAGATCACCGCATCGAGACATTTGACCGCGTAAACAGCGGTGTACGGCGGAGTCAGCTCCGGATTGGTCGTCGGCACCAGCGAGGCGATGACACCGGCGGGCTTGCCGTACTTCACGATTCCCTTCGCCGGCAACTCTTCGACGATCCCGATGCTCTTCTGGCGCAGGGCATCGCGCAGCACGCCCATGATCTTGAAGCGCTTGGAGACGCGTCCCTCGGGATCGCCGAGCTTGCTTTCCTCCACGCTCATCCGGGCGAGCCGGCCGAAGGTCTTCTCGTTGGCGGTCGCCCAGCCGAGCGCCTGGCAGAGCCGGTCCGCTTGGCTCTGACTGTAGCGCTCCACGGCACGCATCGCCTCGCGGGCGCGTCCGACCATCGCATCGATTTCGGCGCGCTCGGCCTCGCCGAGCGCGCGCGCCGTCTCTGTCGCTGCCGTAGCCATCGTTCAAGCTCCTCGCCTCACGGCGGTCGCCGGGCCCGCCCGGACACCGCTGGCTCCAGTATGGACGGACCGGATAGTTCAGTCAAACGCTACTGCGCGGAAATGGCATTGACAGCCGTGTACGAACTAGTGAGCATAATAGCATCGCACCCGGGGTGAGCTGCGAATGGGGGATATCGCATGGTTACGAATTCGGCACGGCGCCGCCGCGCCGCGGCTCGCTCCGGCCTGGCGCCGGCCGCACCGCCGGGCCCCGGCTCCGCTTCCACGGCTGCGTGGTAGATTGAGATCGCACCATGAGCCAATCGGACCATACGGTCGTTGAGACTGCGGCGCTCACCATGAGGGCTACCCGAGTCCGCTTTCTCGCGCTGGCGCTCGTCACCGCCGGCACTACCATCAACTACCTCGACCGCGCGGTGCTCGGCATCGCAGCGCCGCTCCTCAAGACGACGTTGCACCTCTCACCGGGCGAGCTCGGATTCCTGCTGTCGGCCTTCTCCTACTCGTACGTTGCCTCACAGATTCCGGGCGGCATGCTCCTCGACCGGCTGGGCACCCGAATCGTCTACGGCTTCGCGGTCGGCATCTGGTCGATCTTCACCTTCCTGCAGGGCGCCGCCTCGAGTTTCGCAACGCTGCTCGGCTGCCTGCTCGGCCTCGGCGCGGCCGAAGCCCCCTGCTTTCCCTCGAACAGCCGCGTGCTCGGCGCCTGGTTCCCGCAGGGGGAGCGGGCCCGGGCCAACGGCGTGTTTTCGCTGGGACAGTACTTCGGGCTCGCCTTTCTCAGCCCGCCGCTCTACTGGGTTGCCGACACCTGGGGCTGGCGGGCCCTGTTCTTTCTCACCGGCGCCGCCGGGCTCGTGTTCACGGTGTTCTGGTTCATCTTCTATCGAGACCCCCAACACAGCCGCGCCGTAAACGGCGCGGAGCTGGATCACATCCGCAGCGGCGGCGGTCTCGTCCGGCCACCGCCTCCTCCGCGATGGTCGTGGCGAAGCATGCGCCTGCTGCTCGGCAACCGCGCTTTTCTCGGCGCTGGCCTCGGCCAGTTCGCGAGCAATTCGACCCTCGTGTTCTTCCTCACCTGGTATCCGACCTACCTCGCTTCGGCGGAGCATCTGAGGCTCGCGAGCGCGGGCGTTCTCGCCGCCCTGCCCTACATCGCCGCATCGGTGGGTCTCCTTTTCGGCGGCTGGTGGTCGGACTGGCTGATCCGGCGTACCGGCTCCGCCACCATCGGCCGCAAAGCCCCCCTCGTCACGGGACTCGCCATGGCGAGCACACTGCTGCTCGCCGGCTTCCTGCACGACATCACCGCCGTGATCGGCGTTTTCTCCTTCGTGTTCTTCGGGCAGGGCATGTGCAATCTCGGCTGGACGCTCATCACCGACCTCGCACCGCCGAACCTGCGCGGCCTCACCACCGGCATGTTCAATCTGTTTGCCAACCTCGCCGGCATCATCATCCCGGCCGTCATCGGCGTGCTCCTCGGCAGGACGCGCTCGTTCGTCGGCGGGCTGGCATTCGTCAGTGTGATCGCGCTGCTCGGCATCCTGTGCTATCTGGTGCTCCTGGGGCCCGTGCGGCAGATCGAGCTGCCGGCCGTGGAGGGGTGATCCGCGGCCGCGTCGAGCTTCGCGAGCCGAGCCGCTGGCAATAGGGTCCCTATGGGGTCCGAACCGCTAATGCCTTATGATGGCAAGCGGTGGGTTTTGGGAGCCGCATCCGTTGGTGCGGGCGACTTGCACAGAATATGGCCAAGAGAAATCCCGCGACATCCCCCAGCGAGACGCCGGCGGCGCTTTCGGACGCCGATCGCACGAAGGCCGATATCGTGGCGGTCGCCATGGAGGAATTCGCCGAGAATGGGCTCGCCGGCGCACGCGTCGATGCGATCGCCGATCGGACGCGCACCTCCAAGCGGATGATCTACTACTATTTCGGCAGCAAGGAAGGGCTGTATCGCGCCGTGCTGGAGCAGGCCTACAACGGCATCAGGACGCGCGAGACCCAGACCCACCTCAGGGACCTGCCGCCGCGCGAGGCGCTGCGACGCCTGGTCGAGATCACCTTCGATTACGACGAGGGCCATCCCGGCTTCATCCGCCTGATTGCAGTGGAGAATATCCACTATGCCGAGCACCTGAAGAAGCTGACTTCCATCCGCGGGATCAATGTCAGTGCGATCGAGACCGTGGAGGACATCCTGACGCGCGGCCGGGCCGCCGGGGTATTCCGCGCCGATATCAACGCCTTCGATCTTCATCTGCTGATCAGCTCCTTCTGCTTCTTCCGGGTATCCAACCGGCACACCGTCGGTGCGATCTTCAAGCGGGATCTTTCCGAGCCGCGGACGCTGGCGCGCCACAAGCGACTGATCGTCGAAACGGTGGAACGCCTGGTCCTCCTGAAACCCGCCACCGCCGACGGTTAGCCCCCGGCCCGTCCGGCGGGGAATACCAGTTCCACACACAGCCCGGACGGGTCCTCGAGCCGCACCAGCACCTGTCCGGTTACGGGGTTCGCCTGCACGGTCTTCGGCACACCGCGATCATCAAGCCGGCGCAGCATCTCTTCGAGGCCGGAGCATGCGAATGCGACGTGGTCGAACGCCAGACCAGGCGCGGCTCGCTCGGCGGCCGACGGAGCACCCTGCACTACCTCGACCAGATGCACGATCGGGTCGGCGCCGGCGTAGAGCCATAGTCCGACGGACGCGAGCGGCGGCCGCTCGCCGACCCTCAGCCCAAGTACCTGACAGTAGAACTCCCGCAGCGCCGCGAAGCCACTGCCCGCAGCGCGCAGATTGACATGATCCAGGCGATGCACGGGCATGGCGTCCTCCGTAGTGGAGCCGTATAATGCACTATCTAGTTAGTGTCCGACATGCCGGATCAGGAGCCATGGCGAGCCCGCACGGAGATTCCGACCCGCCTGCCGGTGAGAAGCCGCCCCTGCGGCTCGGCCTCATCGGCAGCGGCATCCAGGCATCCAAGGCGCCGTCGCTGCATGAGGCTGAGGCCGCCGCGCAGGGCATCCCCTGCGTGTATCAACTGCTCGACCTCGATACGCTTCAGGTCGGCGTCGCGCAGCTGCCGGACCTGCTGGCTGAGGCCGAGCGGCGCGGATTCGCGGGACTCAACATCACTCATCCGTGCAAGCAGGCCGTCATCCCCCTGCTGCACGAGCTGAGCCCGCATGCGCGCGCCATAGGGGCGGTCAACACCATTCACTTCTATGGCGGGCGGCGCACGGGCTACAACACGGATGCCTGGGGTTTCGAGGAGAGCTTTCGCCACGACATGCAGGGCGCATCGCTGGCGGCGGTCGTCCAGGTCGGCGCCGGCGGCGCGGGAGCGGCCACGGCGTACGCGCTCCTCGAGCTCGGTGCGCGGCAGATGCGTATCTTCGACAGCGATCCCGGCCGTGCGCGGGCGCTCGCGGCGAGTCTCTCCGAGTGCTTTCCGGACCGGGAGGTCGGTGCCTGCCGGGGGCTCGCCGAGGCCATCGCCGGCGCCGACGGCATCGTCAACGCCACTCCGATGGGCATGACCAAGCACCCTGGTTCCGCGGTACCCGCGGGGCTGCTGCGCCCGGGCTTGTGGGTGGCGGACATCGTCTACTTCCCGCGGGAGACGCAGCTGCTGAGGGCCGCCCGGGCCGCGGGCTGCAGGACCCTCGATGGCGGCGGCATGGCGGTGTATCAGGCCGTCCGGGCATTCGAGATCTTCACCGGCCGCACCGCCGACGCCGGGCGCATGCAGCGTCAGTTCGAGCGCGTCTCCACCGGCTGACCGGAGGCACGGCCATGCTCACCTCCATTGCGACGGTATCCCTGAGCGGGACGCTGGAGATGAAGCTGAGAGCCATCGCGCAAGCGCGATTTCACGGCGCGGAGATCTTCGAGAACGACCTGCTGACGGCACGCGGCTCCGCGCGCGAGATCGCGGCGCAGATGCGCGATCTGGGTCTCGCCTGCACCCTGTTTCAGCCGTTTCGAGACTTCGAGGGCATGCCGGATGAGCTGCGGACGCGGACCTTCGACCGGCTGGAGAGAAAGTTCGATCTGATGCAGGAGCTCGCAGCCCCGTTGCTGCTCGTCTGCTCCAATGTCTCGCCGGCATCGAGCGGCGACCGAAGCCGCATAGCGGCCGATTTCCGTGAGCTCGCCGAGCGCGCAGCCCGACGCGGTTTGCGGGTCGGCTATGAGGCCTTGGCGTGGGGCCGGCACGTGTTCGATCATCGTGACGCGTGGTCGGTGGTCAGGGAGGTCGACCATCCGTCCCTGGGACTGATCCTCGACAGCTTTCACTCCCTGGCGCGCTCCATACCCATCGAGAGTCTGCGGGAGATCGACCCCAGGCGCATCTTCATCGTGCAGCTCGCCGATGCGCCGCTCGTGCAGATGGACTATCTCTCCTGGAGCCGCCATTTCCGCAACCTGCCGGGCCAGGGTGAGCTGCCGCTGGTGGACTTCCTCGCCACCTTGCTCGAGATCGGATATGACGGGTCGCTGTCGCTCGAGATCTTCAACGACCAGTTCCGCACCACGTCCTCGTCAATCGTGGCGCTCGATGGGCATCGCTCGCTGACTTTCCTCTTCGATCAGGCCGTGCGCCGCCTGGCACCCCGCTTCCCGCCCGAGCTGCCGCCGCGCATCGTGCCGCGCGGCCTCGAATTCGTCGAATTCGCCGCCAACGAGGAGGAGTCGGCGCAACTCGGGTCGATGTTCGCGGCGCTCGGCTTCCGGCAGGTGGGCCGGCACAGATCGAAGAACGTCGCCCGCTGGAGCCAGAACCGCATCAATTTCGTGATCAACAGCGAGCCGGAAAGCTTCGCCAGAGCCTACGACGCCGTGCATGGCGCTTCCGTGTGCGCCGTCGGGATCAGCGTGCACGACATTCCGGACGCGCTGCGTCGCGCGGAAGGACTGCAGATCCCGCGCTTCTCGCAGCCCATCGGGCCGGGCGAACTGGTGATCCCTTCCATTCAGGGACTCGGCGGCAGCCTCGTTTACTTCATGCCGGCGGGCAAGGAACACGAGATCTGGGACTGCGAGTTCCTGGCCAGCGATTGCGGCAGCTCCGATGCCGGCCTCGAATCGATCGACCACATCGCGCAGACAATGCCATACGAGGAGGCGTCCTCCTGGCTGCTCTACTATGTATCGCTGTTCGAGCTTGCGAAGACTCCGGTGCTCGAGATCGCGGATCCGCTCGGGCTCGTGCAGACGCGTGCTCTCGAGTCCGCCGATGGCCGCCTGCGCCTCGTTCTCAACGCCTCGACCGGGTCGCGAACGCTCTCCGCGCGCTTCGTGCAGGGCTATCACGGGTCAGGGTTGCAACACATCGCGCTCGCCACCCGCGACATCTTCGCCTCCGCCAGGCGCCTGCGCGCGCTCGGGTTGCCGACGCTGCCCATTCCTCGCAATTACTACGACGATGTGGCCGCCCGCTTCGAGCTCGAGCCGGCCTTGCTCGATGAGCTGGCGCAGCTCGACATTCTCTACGACCGGGATGCCGGCGGCGAGTATTTCCAACTCGTCTCCCGTGCTTTCGCCAAGCGCTTCTTCTTCGAGATCGTCGAGCGCAGGGGATATCGCGGGTATGGCGCCGCCAACGCGCCGATCCGCCTGGCCGCGCAATCGCGCTACCGGGACGACATCGAGCGCTGACCACCGCGGTCAGCCGCCGGGCTTCGCGTCCGGGAGCACCCGGTACGCCACTCTGTCTGCCTGGTAGGAGGAGATCCAGAGGCGGCTGCCGATGATGAGTCCCGTCGTTGCACCGTTGAATGCCGGATTCGGCCCCCCTTGCGCGATCACGGTGTAATGGAGCGTACGCGAATCCAGCGTCGCCACGACGTAACCGCGATGACAGAGCATCGCGTCGGCGTGCCCGTTGACTACCCTGCGAATCCCGCCGCACGCCGGCTCGTCATACGTCATCCCCGCAGCGATCAGCCGTCCATCATCCCAATGAACGTTGTCCGGCATGAACCCTGGAGCGGTCGCGGCGCGAATCGGCCGCCGCGTGTCGGAGCGGGAATACCTGTAGATCGCGTGCAGCCCGAACGCGACCACATAGAACGTCTTGCCGTCGGGCGAGGCGGTGAGCCCATTGTTGCCCGGCAGCTCGGTGCCGGGCAGGAGTCGAAAGCGCTCGGTGCCCGGCTGCCACTCGAAAACCCCGCCCGTGGGCTTGCCGCGCACGAAATCGGCCTTGGTGGTACCCGGAAGGTTGAGCACCGTCGCGATGATCGTGCCGTCCGGAAACGAAGAGACGGCATTCGCCGCATCGCCTGCCGGCATCAGCACACAGCCCCGCCACCGCCGAACGGGTATCCCGCTGGCCAGGGATACGTCGAATATCTCGATGCTTTCGCGCCCGCCATGATTGACGGCATACAGCCGATATCGGTCCGGGCGCAAGACACGCAGGCTCAGGCCTTGCGTATAAAGCTCACCACTCTGGAGCGGACCGGGACAGTCCGCCGCACCGATGCGTTTGCCGGCGTCGCGCCGTACAGGTGAGCCGGCATGCCAGGGCCGTAACGTCAGCGCCCGCGTATCCAGTACCTGCAGCCCGCCATGCGGGGCGAATGCGCTGACGATCGCCCATGGGGTCCCCGGAATGCGCGCCATGTCCTCCGGATGGTGCGCGCCGCAAACGAAATGCAGTCCGTCTACAGGACCGCAGCCGTCGGCGGCACTCACACCTGCCGCCGCACCTTGCGCGCCAGCCGGCGGCGCCGGCACCCAAAGTGCCAGCGCCGCGACCATAGTCAGAACGCCTATGAGTGCCCGGTTGGCCGAGCGACCGCTCCCTGCCGCCGAGGCCCGTGACATCACTCCAGATTCAGCCTCACGCCGACGTAGTATGCGCGGCCGATCACATCGAACACCGCAGCGTCCGTATGATTCTGCGAGCTCGATACGACCGGAATTCCATGCCCGAAGATGTTATTGATGCCGCCGCGGACCTGCCAGGTCGGGCTGATGTCGTAGATCGCGAAGAAGTCATACAGATTGTACGGCGCGACGCCGATTCCGGGCGATTTCGGGGAAGTCACCGAGGTGACGTCGGCCATCGCATCCTGATACCGCCAGCGCAACCCCGCGGTGGCGCCTCCCAGGCTGTACGCCACGCTGGTCAGCGCCTTCCACTTCGGATAGCTGCCGTTCGGGGTGTTGGTGCCGGAATACTCCGCCCAGGGGGTTCCTGGCAGGGTCTGCACTTCCTCGTTTCTGTTGTAGCCGATGCCGCTGCCGATCGCGAGCGTTCCCGGAACGCGCAGGCCGTGAATGTCCGCCAGGTCGAATGCCCAGTTGAGCTGAACGTCGATTCCATCGGTCTTCAATCCGCCCAGGTTCTCATATGGGGTATGAACGAGAACGAGCTGGCCCGTCGCCGGATCGCGGTCGAGCAGCTGGCAGAACTGGTTGGTCGGCGAATAGCCCGGGTTCGAGCCATCGAGGTTGAAGCACTTGCTGAGGGTCGTCAGTCCCGGGACCACCGAGATCACGTTCTGGATCTCGATCTCGTAAAAGTCCACCGACGCAGAGAGGCGCCTGAGCATCGGGGAATCGGCATGTGACGTCCAGACGAGCCCGAAATTGAAGGTATTGGCTCTCTCCGGCGTCAGCTTGGGATTGCCCTGGCTCACTCCGCCCGCCGCCGTCGTCGGGAACTCGTACGAGTTGATGATCGAGCCCGGCACGCCCTGGGCCTCGCACAGCGCCGCCACCTGGGCGCCGCCGGGACCGGTGCGTGCGCTCGAGCGGATGTCACATGGATCACCTATGGATACCGGGGGCGTGCCGAAGACGATCTGCGAGCCGGAAGCCGCCGCGTACAGCTCGCCGATGGCCGGGGCGCGGACCGCCCGCTGGTAGCCGCCGCGGACGAGCAGGCTGTCTACCGGCGACCAGCGGAAGTTGCCGGCGTACGTCGAGACGCCACCCGATGTGTCGTAGTCGGAGAAGCGGAACGCCCCGCCGATGTCCAGCCGCTTCACTCCAGGCAGGTCGCGCAGCACCGGCACATCGATCTGCGTCGCGCCTTCCTTCACGGAGATGGCTCCCTTCGTCGGCTGCGAAGCGATCACGGCTTCGATGTTCTGGGCGGCAAGGTCCTCGTCCGGATGATAGATGTACTCGTTGGTGCGGTGATCGGCCAGCAGCGCCATCTGAATGGGGCCGGCGGGCAGATGCAGCAACGAGCCCTGCAGCAGGATCTGCTCCTCGCCCTGGCTCAGTGTCTCCGTGCTCACTGCCGTCGTCGTCATGTACTGCTGACAGGCCGGCGAGATGTTGGTGGTGTTTTCCAGGCCGAACGGATCGAATCCACCGGCGCAGAGCGATGCGCCGCCATCGGGCGCGCTCAGGAGCGACTCGACACGGCTCTTGAGCACCGCGTTGTAGTTGGACTGAACGTGGTCCGTATTGCTCCAGGTGGTGTACGCATCCCACGTCCAGTCGCCGAACGGCAGCGCGCCGCGCAGGCCGCCCATGAACTGATCGACCGTGTAATGCTCATCCCACGACTTGGTGGGCAGTCCGACGTAGCGGTGGTTCCACACGAAAGGCGCTGTCGGGTCCGGGCGCGAGGCGAGCACGGTCGCCAGATCCGCCGGAATGAAGGGATTGCTCACCGGAATCGTATCAGGCGTACCGAACTGCGTGAGCGAGCCGCCGCTGTCCGTGCCGACGTGCCAGTCGGCGTACAGCACCTGTCCATAGGCCACCAGCCCGGGGGCGATGCGGTAGTCGAACTTGCTGAACACATTGTGGCGGTCGAGGGAATTGAGGATCACGCCCTGGGGGCCGACCGGCATGCGCACGTTGCCGCCGAGGATCGCGAACGACCACGGCCCCGAATAGTGGCCGATCGGACCCCTGTAGTTCTGGGCTCCGGTCTCCGTGAACAGCGTGCCGTCGTTGTTGAAGCCCAGAGGCGAGGAGATGTTGATCGGCGAGGCTATCCCATAGCCTGCGAAGAGGCCCCTGACGACGCTTGCATTCGGCAGATTGTTGGCAGAAGGCACGAACGTGCCCTGCCCGATGTAGGATGAAGGAGTCTGGTACTTGAAGAACCCGCGGTCGCAGCCGCAAAGACTCGGATTGTAGGTATATCCGACTGCAACCAGCAGGTTCCCCCTGTCATGGTCGAACTTGGTCCCCATGGCAATCGACGCGTTCACGTTTCGAAAATCTTCCGAGAAAGAATTGCCGTACTGCACGTCGGCACGGACCCCTTCGAAGCTCTGAATGGTCTTGAAGTTGACCACACCCGACATCGCATCGGACCCGTAGACCGCGGACGCTCCACCCGTGATGGTCTCCACGCTGGAAATGATTGAGCTGGGAATGAGGTTGATGTCGACATCTCCGGAAACGTCGGCCAGCGGCAGCCTGTGTCCGTCGAGCAGCACCAGATTGCGGTTCGAGCCCAGGCCGTGCAGGTTGACGGTGGCATGGCCTCCCGTGCCCTGACCGCCCGTCGCCGGCGTTCCCGCGGGCGTGAAGTCCGGCAACTGGTTGAGGGCGCTTTCGATATCGACTTGGCCCGACTGGCGCAGCTGAGCCGCACTGGTCACGACGATGGGGCTCGGGGAGACCTGGTTAGGCTCACGCAGCAGCGTGCCGGTGACGACCACCTCCTGGAGGGATACGGAAGGCGCCTTGGACTGCTGCGCGTTCCCTGCGGTCGGGTCCGCGGGTTGCTCGCTCTGCGCGCCGGCCGGCGCCGCACTGACGGCCGCGTCCTTCGACCAGACGGGCCGCGCCGCCATCACCAAGAGCGACGCTGCGGATATCGATGCCAGATGCTGCGGCCACGGGGCACCGGCCCGTGACCCTTTTCGCTTTCTCGTCATCGTGCTCCCCCTACGCGTTTGCTCAAGAATATACGAACTAGATAGTACAGGTCAACGCCGCCAGCGATCGGCTCCTCGAGTGGCTGCGATTCATCGCGCGAGAGTTGCCTCGAAGAATTCGACCGTCCTTTGCAGCGCCTCCAGGCTGGCCGCGCGGGTGGCGGCCGGTGTCTTGCCGACGAAGCTGTGGTTGACGCCCGCAATGACGAGCAACTGCGCCCTGTCGCCCTTGGAGCGCAGCAGGTGGTAGAAATCGCGCGACTGCTGCGGGCCGACGACCGTGTCTGCGCTACCGACGATCAGCAGCGCCGGCGGCTCACCCGACTTTACGTAGGTCGCGGGACTTGCAACCGCCTGCTGCCCGGCGGTGCACGGCGAGTGCGGGCAGCCCAGGAAGCGGCCAACCGTCGAGTCCGACTTGGGAGCCCGCTGCTCGCTGGGTACCGGCTTGCTGAAATCGAACACCCCATACCACGTGACGAATGCCTGTACGCAGTCGCCCTGCGGGCCGGCGGGCGCGATTTCCGCATGCAGGACACCCGGCGTGGCGGTGCGGGAAGCCTGCGGATTCAGGGCTTCCACACCGCAGGACACTGCGTCCAATGCCGCGAGGTGGCCGCCAGCCGAGCCGCCCCATACTCCGACGCGACGTGGATCGATGCCGTATTCCCCGGAATGCGCGCGCAACCAGCGGATCGCCGATTTCACGTCCTGAATGGCTGCGGGAAACGGCGCCTCGCCGCTGAAGCGATACTGCACGGAGGCGACCACGAAGCCACGCGAGGCGATCAGCGCCAGCACGCCCGGCCAATTGGCGAACGCTCCCGACTGCCGGGGCTGGCCGAACGCCCAGCCGCCTCCATGGATGTACACGATGAGCGGATGCGGCTTCCGGGGACCGGCTGGAACATACAAATCGAGATGCAGCGGCCGATACGCCGGGACGACGGCATACTGGAGATCTGGGTACCCCAGCACGCCGTTCGGGAAGGGCACGCGCACGGCAGGATAGTGATCACCCAACACCGCCTGGCTCGCCGTCGGTATGGAATCGAGAATCGCGGGCGAAAATCCTGCATTTGTTGCGCAAGCCACACCCGCCGCAAACAGCGCCGCGAGCATCCCGGCGACGAACCCGGCACGAGGCAACCGTCCAATTGCAATGAATCGCATCATCATTCCCCCGTGGCGCTCACTGTACGAACTAGTGCGTTACGTAAGGAAAGAATATACCATTGCGTTGCCCGCCGACAAGTGGCGGGCTTCGAGGTGGCAGCAGGCATGGCGGATAGATCCAGCAGTTTCATGACGAAAAGCGACGCGGCCGGTCGCCCGGCATCCTGCTGTCTGCTCGGCCTCATCGGCAGCGGCATCCAGGCCTCCAGGTCGCCCGCGCTCCACGAGACCGAAGCGGCCGCCCAGGGATTTCAGTGCCGTTACGAGCTGCTCGACCTCGAGCAGCTCCGGGTAGGCGTCGAGCACCTCCCCGTGCTGCTCGCCGAGGCCGAATCCCGCGGCTTTGCCGGGCTCAACATCACGTATCCGTGCAAGCAGACCGTGATTCCCTTCCTGCACGAGTTGAGTCCCCAGGCCCAGGCTCTCGGCGCCGTCAATACCGTGCAGTTCACCGGCGGCCGCCGGGTCGGATACAACACCGACGCATGGGGCTTCGCCGAGAGCTTCCGGCAGGACATGCCGGGGACCGCCACCGATACGGTCGCTCAGGTCGGTGCGGGCGGCGCCGGCGCCGCGACCGCCTTCGCGCTCCTGGAGCTCGGCACCCGGCGGTTGCGGCTGGTCGATATCGAGTTTTCCCGCGCCGAGGCGCTGGCCTCGAGCCTCGCGAGCCAATTCCCGGATCGCGACATTCGCGCTTGGCGGCGCGTCGAGGACGCGATCAGCGGGGCCGACGGGGTCGTAAACGCGACGCCGATGGGTATGGCCCGGTATCCGGGCTCGGCAGTTCCGGCGGCTCTGTTGCAGCCGAGCCTGTGGGTTGCCGACATCGTATATTTCCCGCTGACCACGGAACTGCTGCGGGCGGCGCGGGCGGCGGGCTGCAGGACGCTCGATGGGGGTGGGATGGCGGTCTATCAGGCCGTACGCGCCTTCGGGATCTTCACCGGCCGCACCGCCGACGCCGCACGCATGCGGCAGCACTTCGAGCGCATCGTGGCGGTTTGAAGCCTGGCGATTCCCATCAGTCCTTGGCGGGAGCAGAAAGCTGGCCGAGGGCGCGGATCTGCAGGACCGTGGAAGCAGAGGCCGGCAGCAACCGATTCGCCCGGCTCACGAATGGCGGTACTGCGGCCGCCTCGATCGGCGGACTGATGAGGTAGCCCTGGGCGCAATCACATCCCAGGTGCTTCAGCAGATTCCACGCGCTCGGTTCCTCTACGCCCTCGCCGACTACTTTCATGCTCATGCCATGGGCGAGCTCGATCGTGGAAGCGACGATCGCCGCCGCATTGCCGCCTGCCGACGCTTGCGAGATGAACGAGCGGTCGATCTTCAGCTCGTCGACCGGCAGCCGGCTCAGCTGCGAGAGGGAGGAGTGGCCCGTGCCGAAGTCATCGATCGCGAATTGCACGCCTGCCGCGCGCAGCGGCTGCATGTGGCGCGCGGCGAGTTCCGGATCGCGCATCACCGCGCTTTCGGTGATCTCGAGCAGCAGAGCATGCGGCTCGAGGCGCTCCGCGGCCAGCAGCTTCAGGATGCCATCCCCGAGATCGGGGTCCAGGATGTCCGGCGCCGAGAGATTCACGGCAACCTGGAGGGAAAGCCCGGCCCGGTGCCACTCGCCGAGCTGGCGGATCGCCGCGCCGAGCACCCAGTCGGTCAACACCCGGGACGCTCCCGCGCTCTCGGCGAGCGGCACGAATTCTCCGGGCGATACCGGCCCGAGGGTCGCGTGATGCCAGCGAACCAGCGCCTCCAAACTCTTGACGGTGCCGCCGGCCATTTCCACTTTGGGCTGGTACTTGAGTGTCAGTTCATTGCGCTCGATGGCGGTCCGCAATCCCGTGATCAGCGTGAGCCGGCGCCGATGCTGCTCGTCGCGGCCGGGCTCGTAGCTCGCGACTCGCAGGCGCGTATCGTCCGCGTCCTCGAGCGCGATCTGCACCCGCTGCAGCAACTCTCCCGCAGCGGCACCGTGGTCCGGGAACGTGCAGATACCGGCACTCAGGTCCAGCTCCAATGTCATGCCAGACAGGTGGAACCCGCCTCTCAGGGCACTCCCGAGCTGATCGACGTACACCCTGGCGCGCTCGGCGGAAAACCCTGGCGCGACCACCAGAAAGCGGCTCTCGCCGACACGCGCGAGCACGTGCTCCGCGGCGACATTGCGGCTCAGCCGCCGTCCGGCTTCGCGGACAACCTCGTCACCGACGGCTTGCCCGAAGGTCGCGTTGATCTCACGCACGCTGCGCACGAGGATCAAAATGAGGGCCAGAGTGGCCGGACGCTCGGGGCCTGCCAGCAGATCTTCCAGCCGACGCTCGACCAGAGTACGGTTGGGAAGTCCTGTCAGAGAATCGTAAAATGCCTGCCGCGTGGCGTCCGCCTCGCGATCGGCGATGGTGCGCTGCATTGTGTTGAATGTGGCCGCCAGGCTGCGAAACTCCTCGCCGCCCCGGATCGTGACCGCCGTGTCGTAGCGGCCATGCTGGATGCGCTGGGCAGCGCGTACCAGCTCCCAGAGCGGGCGCGCTGCACCGCGTCCGAGGATGACGCCGATCATCGCCGCAAGCACAATGGCCACGCTGTCAATGAGCAGCAGGGAATTGCGCAGCTCCCGATAGGGCGCGAGGACGGCGAACATCGGCTTCTGCAGGATGGCTTCCGCTGCTTGACCACCCGACTCGAGCGGTTGCACGAATGTGAGATAGCTCGAAGCGCCGAGCCGCACAACCCGCGCGCTGCCGCCGGCAAGGCCTGCATCTGCGCGCAGCTGCTCGTGTTCCGCCTCCGGCAGGCTCGAGGCAACGCTGGTGAATCGGTGCGCCCGCCTGATCCCAAGCGTGACCTGCACGCCGGCCAGATCGCGAATCTTGCGTGCCAGGGCGTCGTCCACCGCGAAGCCCATGGCAACCCATGCAATGATCTCCGGCGTGCGCACCGGAGCAAGAAAGAACTGGTAGGTCCGCCGGCCCAGCACCATGAACCGAGGCTGGTTTCGCTGGGCGCCCGATTCGCCGAGCAGCAGGTCGCCGATCGGCCTTCCGCCACGGGCATCTGCCGGGGCATTCGACGCCAGCACCCGTCCGTGCGTGTCGAACAGGAGCACGAGATCGGCGCCCATCCGCCGCGCGTTGTTGCCGGCCGCCGAGAGCATGGTTGGACCATCGCCGCTGGCCACTGCTTCCCGAAAGCCGAAGTCCTGCGCCAGCACCGCAACACCGTTGGCGAGCTGGCCCGCCCGGAACCGGATCAGCTGATCGACGAAGGACCCGGCCGCGCGCAACTGCTCGGCGCCGCGGGCCTGCACGTCCCGGGAGGTACTCGCCAGCACTGCGGATAGCGTCACAGTCTGGGTCAGAACCACCAGACCGATGATCAGCACGAGAAGCCGTTTGCGGAAACTGCCCATGGGATCGGCTCCAATCGACCAATCCTAGGCGCCGCAGGAGGGAGGCGCGAGCAACCAGTCGACAGAATGACACGGTCCGCACGCCCGATTCTCACGGCCCGCAGAGGCCGCATCGCCGCCCTCGCCGCGCTGGCGCTGCTGGGGGCGTTGCTACACGCCGGGTGCGCACCCGCAGCATCGCTCAAACTGGCCGTGAAGCTCCCCGATGGCCAGTCGCTCGCGGATGCGGTCGTTACCGTGCAGTCCATGGGCAAGAGGCTGGGCCCGGCTGCTCCCGTCCATGCGGTCATGGATCAGATGCACCGTATGTTCGTTCCCGAGGTGCTCGTCATTCCGGTGGGCTCGACGGTGTCGTTTCCAAACAGCGACTCGGTGAGCCACCAGATCTACTCCTTCTCGCCCCCCAAGCGCTTCCAATTGCCGCTGTATCGCGGCAAGCCGTACCCGCCGGTCTTGTTCGACCATACGGGCGTGGTCATCCTGGGCTGCAACATCCACGACTGGATGATGGGGTACATCGACGTCACGGATGCGCCCTTCTATGGGACTACCGATGCGCAAGGCGGCTGGGCGGCCGAGGTGCCGGCGGGCCGGTACGAAATCACCGTATGGCATCCGCGGATGCGCGAGCAGACCCATTCCCTCGTGCGCGAGATCTCCCTTGAGGGCAGCGATCGCGTTGCCCTGACGCTGCAACTGACGAAGCCTCTGCGCCCCGCACCGATGGAAGGCGGGTCGCCGTCCTGGGAGAGCTACTGATGCGCGCGAGCTGCGGCCGGCTCGCCTTCGGCGCCGTCGTCTTGCTGGCGGCCTCGGCGGTGCACGGCGCCGCCTGGGAGCTGGATCTCGACATTCGCGCAGTCACCTCCGATGCGGCGACTTCAGTCCTCGATGGCGGATACGGCCCGGTCCGGTTCAGCGAGCGCCAATCCGGCTTGCAGCTCGGACGCCTGCGACTGGCGCTCGAGGCGCCGCTCGGCCAAGTATGGCGAGTGCACCTGGACGCCTCCGCATGGGGCAACGCCTACAAGCGCCCCATCGGGCTGACAGAAGCGTACCTGCAATTCCGCCCCTATCCGCGCAAAGATCTGCGGCTGCGGCTCAAGGCAGGCGCCTTCTACGCGCCGCTATCGCTGGAGAACCGCGCGAGCGGCTGGGCATCGCCCTACACGCTTTCCTACTCGGCCATCGACAGCTGGATCGCGGAAGAGCTGCGTACGATCGGCCTCGAAGCGGAGGTCGACTGGCTCGGAACTCGCCGCGGTTTGCCGTTCGATATCAACGCCATAGCAGGTGTCTTCGGTTGGAACGACCTCGCCGGCGCGGCGTTGGCCGACGGCGGATTCGTGATCGACGATCGGCAAACGCCGGTGTTCGACAGGGTTGGCAAAATCGAGAGCAAGACGGGCGCATATACGGAGCCGTTCCGCGAGCTGGACCATCGTGCCGGCTACTATGCCGGTCTGCAGCTGCACGCTCCGGGACGCGTCCTGATTACCGCGATCCACTATGACAATAGAGCCGACCCGGCATCCGCGGATGCAGTCTCGCGGGTATTGGCGTGGCATACGGTTTTCAACAGCGCCGGGGCACGGGTGGAGTACGGCCCAGGATGGACGCTCATCGCCCAATGGATGGCGGGCCGGACCGAGATCGCCCCGCTCACGGGACCGCTGGAATGGCCGTTCAATGCGCGTTACGCGTTACTGTCGAAGCGGATCGGGAGGCATCATCTGCTGAGCGCCCGCTACGACCGATTCGAGGTCGATAGCCGCAATGCGAGGGAGGACGGTCAGGAGAACGGGCACTGCTTCACCGCGGCCTACACATTCGATCCGGGCAGCAGGTGGACGGCAACCCTCGAATGGCTGCGCGTGACCAGCAACTCCTACAGCCAAAGCGAGTACCTTAAGAGTGACGGTCCTCTCACCGACACCCAGATCCAGCTGGCCTTCCGCTACGCTCTCGGCTCGACGCCTTATTGATTGTCGCGGCCGGCGAGCCGGGCGAGGACCCGCGAGATGATCCGGTCGCAGCGTTCCCCTGCGAATTCAAAGGCGTTGCGCTCGGCAATGTCCACTGCTCGCGCCAGAGCCTCACGCAAGAGGCTTCTCGCCCGGAAATGGCGGGTGCGTACGGTCTCTGGCGGAATGCCCAGGCACTCCGCGGTCTCCTCCACGGTCAGCTCCTCGACCGACCGCAGGACGAAGACCGCCCGGAAGGTCGCCGGCAGCGCATCAATATTGCGCTCGAGTATCGCGCGCATTTGCGCGCGATCGGCCGCCTCGTCGGGCGATCCGACTTCACCGGACGGTACCGTCTCGAGCTCCCGATCGGCAGGTGATTGTGTCATCGGAATTACGTTCTGTCGGCGCGCCTCGCGCCGGGTCCTCCCGAGACATTCGTTGATGACGAGTCGGGACAACCATGTCGAGACAGAGGAAGCGGCGCGAAATCCGCCAAGAGATCGGAATGCGTCGAGGTACGCATCCTGCAGAGCGTCTTCGGCCTCGGCATCGTTGCGCACAATGGCGCGCGCGAGGCGGTAAAGGCGGCGATTGTGGCGGCGCATCAGGATGGCGAAGGCCTCGTGCTCTCCGGCGATGGCTCGGCGAATGATCGCCTGCTCGCTTGCGGCATCGCTCGCAACGGATGAGAGCTCGGGGCTGGTCACGACAATACGTTCTCTGCTCAGCGGACGACGACTTTACCCTTCATCGTCGGATGAAAGGTACAACGATAATCGTACTCTCCGGGCTTCGTCGGCACATACGTCCATGAGCCGCCAGGGCCTATCGCGTGCGAGTCGAACCCCCCGCCGGCAGCCGTGACGGTGTGCGGAAAGAGATCCCTGTTGATCCACGTGATCCGCTCGCCGCGGCGCACCACGACCGTCCCCGGGTGAAAGCGCATGCCCTCGATGATCACTGTGTGCCTGCCTGCGGTACCGGGCAGCGGGGGTCGACTCGCTCCGGCCGCGAGCGCGCCGCGTGCGAACATGGCCATGACGACGGTGACCATCATCAGCGCCGGCGCGCCCGCTGGTTTGCGCCGGCCGGATAGCGGTAGCTCGAGGGTAAGCAAAGAAGTCACGCCGCTGCCTGCGAGGCTATGACCCGCCGAGCGAGCTTTGAATGTGCCTGGCATGCTCCAGGTGATCCACGAAGGCGGGCCGCACCTTGACCAGAAGCGCCTTGAGCTGCGGATTCTGCGCGCTCGGAATCAGCACCTTGTCCATTGCATCGAGCACGCTCTGGTGGTAAGCAACCTCATGATCGATATAGGCCTTGTCGAAAGCCTTACCCCTGAGTTTTCCCAGGTGCGCAAGGTTCTGCTCACCGCCCTGCTGCAGACTCTCGCTCGTCGCGTTGCTCTCGGGTGTCAATTTCAGCTGGTGTGCAAGATCGACGGCGGCTTGGTTGACAGCGGTATGATCGGTCACCATGCGCCGCGCGAACGCCTTGACGTCCGCAGCGTGCGCCTTGCGCCCGGCGAGCTTGCCCGCATCGATATCGACCTGGTTGGCGGCGACGACGATGGCCGCGATCTGCGGATCGGTGGGCCCGCTCCCCTGCGCCCAGGCGAGCGGAACGCTTGCGCCGAGGATCGCCGCAAGCAGGTATATGGCTCTCTTCATGTCGACTTCTCCCGTGGTGACTGGAACGCTGCGGGCGTGCGCACGCAGACCTGTTCCCGTGCCGCAATCCGCCCTCTATGCATTGGATGTCACGGGCCGTCAGCGCGTTCCGGCGACCGCTGGCCGGCCACGTGCGTGCTCCGTTCCGATTCCCGCTGGTGCACCGCACGCCTTCATCGGCAAGCGGCGGGAGCTCGTAATGGGATCCGGTCGGCCGGCCTTCATAGGGCGGCGCCTGTCAACCGCTCGCGCAGGCGAGGAACCACGGTGTCGATGAATGCGCGTAGCTTCAGCGGCAGCCTGTTCTGTCTGGCATAGACCAGATGCACGGGCAGCGGCGCTCTTTCGAAGGATTCGAGCACCACCTTCATTCGTCCCGAGCGCACGTGCTCGACGACCTGATAGGACATCGCGCGGATCAGCCCCGCGCCCGCGAGTCCAGCGTCGATCGCCGCATCGATTGTATCGACGCTCAGCCGGGAGCGGAATGAGACCCGAATCTCGGCGCCGCCGGAGGCAAAAGTCCACGTGGTCGGGAGCGCCACGTGCTCGAACGAGATCACGTTATGCCGCGCCAGCTCGTCGGGCGTCGCAGGAATGCCGTTTGATGCCAGATAGTCAGGACTGGCGCACATCACGCGCCGGACTTCTCCCAGGCGGGTCGCGATCAGGCTGCTGTCAGGCAGAGTGCCGACGCGCACCGCCAGATCGATTTGATCATCCGGGAAATGAGCAACACGGTCGGTCAGCATCAAGCTGACGGCGATCTCGGGGAAAGTAGACAAAAAGCGCAATACGACTGGAAGGACGTGCAGCCGACCGAACATGATGGGCGCGGTGGCCACCAGATCGCCCCTCGGTTCGGTGTATTCGCCAGCGGCGGTACGCTCCACTTCATTCAGCTGCTCCAGAATAGCTTTCACGGCCGCAATGTAGGAGCGTCCGGTCGGTGTCAGCTCGAGTCCCTTGGTGGATCGGATCAGAAGCGTCGCCTTCAGGTGCGACTCCAATTCGGCAATCTTGCGGCTGACAGTGGGCAACGGCAGGCGGAGCTCTCGGCTTGCCTTGGACAAGCTGCCATGCTCGACGGCGGCGAGCAGCAATGTCATGGCTTCCAGGCGGTCCAATGGACCTCTCGTCGGATGAGAGAGTTGCTCTCGATTTTATCGTCTAGCGTGCACTTCTGGAAGGCCGGAAGATTCCGCCCAACTCCTCTATCCGGGGAAGACCCATTCATTCTTCACAGCGGCCTATGTCCTCGAACGATCTCAGCGTTGTCCTCGTACATGGCGCATGGGCCGATGGATCGAGCTGGTCAAAGGTCATTCACCCCCTCGTATCCGAGGGCGTGCGGACGGTGGCGGCACCGCTACCGCTGACTTCATTTCAGGCTGACGTGGAGGCACTCGAACGCGTTCTGGGGCGGATACCCGGTCCGGTGGTCCTGGCTGGCCATGCCTACGCTGGCGCCGTGATCGCGGCCACGCGGAATGAGAAGGTGAAAGGGCTCGTCTATATTGCCGCCTTGGCTCCTGATGAGGGGGAGACGGTGGCTGACGTGTTCTATCGCACTGCGCCCCATCCACAGGCGCCCCAGCTAGCCCCTGACGCAAGCGGGCTCATCTACCTGCCCGAGGAGACCTTCGCTGCCGCCTTTGCGCAGAACGCCCCGGCAGAAGCGCTGTCAGTGCTGGCCGCAGTGCAGCGGCCAATCTCACCGGCTTGCATAACCGTACCCATGCCGCGACCGCTGTGGCGGGACCGGCCGACCTGGTACCTGCTGGCCGAGCTGGACCGGATGATCGTCGCGGACAGCCAGCGCTTCATGGCCGCGCGCATGCGGGCTCAGGTGCGCTCTCATGCCGTCGATCATGCCCCGATGGTGACGGCTCCGGGCATTGTGCTGGACGTGCTCGCGGAGGCCCTTTCAGCTGTCAGGTCCGGGCCGGGTCGATGACTTCAATGGACTTCGCCCAACCACCGGAGATATTCCATGCGCTCCATCCAGTACCAAACCGCGGATGTCGGGATCAACATTTTCTACCGGGAGTCCGGCGCACGCAGCGCCCCGAAGCTGCTGTTGCTTCATGGTTTCCCGAGCGCGAGCCATATGTTCCGCGATCTGATCCCGCTTCTGGCAGACCGCTTCCACATCATTGCGCCGGATCTGCCGGGATTCGGCAGGTCCGATATGCCGGGCGATCGCCACACCTTCGACCGAATGGCGGAACTCATCGACCGCTTCACCGAGGTCATCGGCTTCGACCGCTACGCTGTCTACGTCTTCGACTATGGGGCGCCAACTGGCTTTCGGCTCGCGGTGAAGCACCCCGACCGGATCACTGCCATCATTTCCCAGAACGGTAACGCATATGAGGACGGGCTGAGCGCGGGTTGGGACCCGATCCGGGCCTATTGGCAGAATCCATCCGAGCCCAACCGCGAAGCGCTGCGCGGCTTCCTGACACCGCAAACCACGCTCTGGCAGTACACACACGGTGTTCCCAACCCGGAGCGGGTTTCGCCGGACGGGTATTCCCTCGACAACTTCTATTTGGCAAGGCCTGGCATGGCCGACCTGCAGCTGGATTTATTCGGCGATTACCAGAGCAACGTGGCGCTCTATCCCACCTTCCAGAGGTATTTCCGCACCCGCAAGCCGCCTCTCCTCGCGGTCTGGGGCAAGAACGATCCGTTCTTCCTGCCCGCGGGCGCCGAGGCGTTCAAGCGCGATATCCCCGAGGCGGTAGTCCGCTTCTTCGACACAGGCCACTTCGCGCTGGAGACCCACGCCGTTGAGATCGCGGCAGCCATCGGCGAATTCATTCTCCGCTGATGCCCATGGCCAAATCAGTCGCCCTGGTGACGGGCGCGAGCCAGGGCATCGGCCGGGCCACCGCCGTGCGCCTCGCGCGCGACTTCTCGGCCCTTGCCGTGATGGCGCGCAACCATGCTCGCCTCGAGCAGGGTCGCGCAGCACACGAGTGGCAATCATTGACGCGGGCTGGGCTGCAGACTACGATGATATCGGTACCATAACAATCGCAGCTCGGCAGGGGGACATCGTGGAAAGCAAGCTCGCCAATCCCGCTCCTCTTGGCCTGATCGGCTTCGCCACCACCACATGGCTGCTCAGCATGGTGAATGCGGGGCTCTTCGGCGGCAGCAGCCTGTCCATTGTTCTTTCCATGGCGCTCGCGTTTGGTGGCGGCGCGCAGGTGCTCGCCGGGATCCTCTCATTCATTCGCGGCAACACATTCGCCACGGTAGCCTTCATCAGCTACGGCTCTTTCTGGCTGTCGTTCGTCGCTTACGCGCACGAGTTCGGCGGCGGCGCTCCCCCGGCGTTCGTCGGCTGGTATCTGCTCGTCTGGGGAGTGTTCACCTTCTACATGTGGATCGCCTCCTTCCGGCACACCACCGTACTGCAGCTCGTGTTCCTGACACTCTGGATCACCTTCTTCCTGCTTGCCGCAGGCGAGTTCCGCGGGTCGAGCGCCCTGCACACGGCGGGCGGCTATTTCGGTCTTCTCTGCGCCGCGTTGGCGGCCTACCTCTCGGCCGCCGAGGTCATCAACGGCGATTACGGCAGGACGGTTCTGCCGATCGGGCTCAAAGCGTAGACTCAATGCAGGTGTACGCTATCAAGAAGGGCCGATGCCCGAGACGACCGAACCGGAGCAGATCATTCTGATGAGGCGGTTGGTCGAGCTGTCGCTCGACCGGACGCAGATGTCCGCCGAGCGTTCCTATATGAATGCCGAGCGGACACTGTCGGTCTGGATTCGCACCGCGCTCGCGCTGATGATCTTTGGCATCGCGATCGATCGGCTCAGCCTGCTTGTGCGGGCCCGCGGGCAATTGGGAGCAAGGGAGCTGTCCAGCTGGGGCGGAGGAGCGCTCATCGCGCTCGGTGTGGTCATGGCCGTGAGCTGCGGCTCGCGGTTCCTCGCCTATTCGGTCGCCTACCGGCGCGTGCATGGCCTTCCGCCACATCACGGACCGTACCTGGGTCCGATCTTCGCTGCGCTGGTCGCGCTGTTCGGCATCGCCCTGCTCGTCGTTCTGCAGGCATTCACGGCCGGACATGCCGGCGCCTCATGAAATCAACATATCCAATCTGGGCCTGCGCCTGCGTCCTGGCTGCTCGGGCGATTTTCGCCGCCGTCTTCGGCACGGCAGCGGCGTTCAAGCTCGCGGCTATCCACGGCACGGCAAGCTATATCGCCGCAGCCGGAATGCCCGCTCCCCTGTTTCTCGCCTGGGTTGCCGCCTTTTTCGAGCTCGCCTTCGTCCTCTGCTTCGTCACCGGGGCATTCTTCACCGAAGCTGCCATTGCGGCGGCGGCCTATGTGTTGTTTCTCGGCTTCACCTTCCACGGGCCGGCGCATTGGAACGGAAGCCAGGCCGAGTTCGGGTTGTTCGTCGATCACTTCATCTTCGTGGCAGGCCTGCTCTTCGCGGCGGTCCACGGACCTGGAGATCTCCTGGCCCTGAGCCGCGCGCGGCTGCTGGCGCGCGGCCCAGTTACCGGACGGGGGACGGCCTCTCTCTAGAGCGCCGCGAGGAAGGCGACCGGATCCGATTTCTGCTCCGGTGTCAGATGCATTTGGAATCTCTGGTTGTAGAAGCTCACGACCTGCGCCAGATCCGCCGCGGCACCGTTGTGGAAGTAGGGCGCACGAGCAGCGAGTCCCGCGAATACGGTCAAGCTTGCCGCTTCGCTTGCGTGGCCGAATGTCCTAATCGACACTTTATGGCTGGGTTTTTCTTTGGTCGGTGAACAGATCCTCATGACCGTGGCTCCAGCCTCCGTGGCAGATGAAAACCTGTGCCGCACCGGAATCGATGGTCTCGATCGCCTCATCGGCGGCGGGCTGCCGCGCAATTGCGTGTATCTCGTTCAAGGTGACCCCGGATCCGGCAAAACGACGCTGGCGCTTCAGTTCCTGCTCGAAGGACTGCGTCAGGGCGAGGCGGCTTTCTACATCACCCTCTCCGAGACCCGCGCGGAGCTCGAGCGGGTTGCGGACTCTCACGGCTGGTCGCTAGAGAACATCCCGCTCTTGGAGCTCTCCGCCATCGAGACGCTGCTGCGGCCGGAATCCCAGACGACCGTCTTTCATCCAGGCGAGGTCGAGCTCAACAAGATCACCGGACTGCTTCTCGCGGAAGTCCGCAAGCACAAGCCGGTCCGCGTGGTGTTCGATTCCCTTTCCGAGTTCCGCCTACTCGCCGAGACTCCGCTGCGGTACCGTCGACAGCTGCTGAGTCTCAAGCAGGAGCTGGCGCTGCGCGGCTGCACCGCGCTGCTGCTCGATGACAAAATGGATTCTGGGCGCGCAGGCTCGGATCCGCATGTCTTGAGCCTCGCGCACGGGGTATTCGAGCTGGAGCAGCTTTCGCCCGACTACGGCAAGTCGCGCCGCCGCCTGAAGATAATGAAGGTTCGAGGCGTGCGATTTCGGGAGGGCTATCACGACTACGTCATCGAGACGGGCGGACTGCAAATCTTTCCCCGACTCGTTGCTGCCGAGCACCGCACGCTCTTTTCCCGCGAGCCGGTGCCGAGCGGCATCGATGAGCTGGATGAGCTGCTCGGCGGCGGGCTTGACCGGGGCAGCACCACGCTCATCCAGGGCCAGGCCGGCACCGGCAAGTCGACCTTTGCCCTGCAATACGCGACCCGGCTCGCCATTCAAGGAGAGCGGAGCCACGTCTTCTGCTTCGATGAAACGGTCGGCATCGCCCTCGATCGAGCCGAAAAGCTCGGTTTGCCATTCCCCCGGTATGTCCGCAACGGCCTGATCACGCACCAGCAGATCGATCCGGCGGAGATTTCGCCAGGAGAGTTCGCCGATCGGGTTGCTCGAGGCGTGGACGGCGGAAGCAGACTGGTCGCCATCGACACGCTGAACGGGTATCTGAATGCCATGCCGGGTGAGCGCTACCTCACCACGCAGCTGCACGAGCTGTCCACCTATCTCAACCAGCGTGGCGTGCTCACGATCTTCATCCTCACGCAGCACGGAAGCGTCGCCCGTGAGGCGCCGGTCGATATCAGCTACCTGGCAGATACAGTGCTGAACCTGCAGTTCTTCGAAGCCTCTGGAGCCATCCGCACCGCCCTTTCCGTCGTGAAGAAGCGCAGCGGTCCGCACGAGCGCACGATTCGCGAGTTCTTGCTGGAGCCCGGGCACGGCATCCGGGTCGGAGCCCCGCTGCGCGATTTTCGGCATATCCTGAGTGGCGCCCCCGAGCTTCGCGGCGATCACGCATGACGTGAGGTTGCTGAGTGATGATGACGACTGAGGCGTTGGCGCTTCGGGTCCTGATC
>DASYGA010000080.1:0-5016 GCA_036000265.1 Steroidobacteraceae bacterium
TCATGATTTTCAGACCAGCGACCGCGCCCGCACCGATGGCTACCGCCGCGCCGGCCGCGAGACCCACCCATAAAGACTTGTTCATTCTCGTCGTTGCCTCCTCTTGGCGAACGGCGGCGATTGTAGCCGGGCTTGGCTGAACGGAAACTAACTTGCGCTGTCGCCCGGCCGCGACAGCGCCAGCAGCTCGCTGCCTTCCGGCACGCGATCGCCAGCGGCAAAGTGAATTTCGTGCACCACTCCCGCGTGCGGCGCGATGATGCTGTGCTCCATCTTCATCGCCTCGATCACCATCAGCACCTCGCCCGCGGCAACCGCCTGCCCCGTGCTCACGGCCACAGCCACCACCACACCCGGAAGCGGCGTCGTGAGCCCGCCGGATGCCGCGGTGACGGTGAACTCCAGTGTCCGCGGATCCTCCAGGCCGAAATCGTGATGTGCATCACCGATCCAGACATGAAGTCGTGCTCCGCGCCGCAGCCAGCGGGCGCTCTGGCGCTCGCCGCTCAGCGCCGCGGTGACGGTGTGCTCCGTGACCGCGACACCGGCAAGATCGAGTCGGGTGCCCCCCTCTCGCTGCGCGGGCGCCGCCGCCGGCGCGAAGAGCAGCGCTTCGCGGGCCACGCCGTCCTGCAGCGTCAGTTGCACCTGGTGTGTCCGGCCGCCCGATGAGAGCGTCAGCTCGATGCGGGCCGGAAGGTTGGGATGAAAGCCGTCGAGCACGTCCCATGGACCCGCCCTGCCCGCTGTCCGTTCGCCGGCAGCAGTTTGCCGCGCCGCGAGCGCCGCCAAGGCCAGCGCCGCCGGTGTTGCCTCCACCGGGCCGGAGAAGTCCATCGCGCGCTGATCGAGCAGCGCCACGCTGTGACGGACCTCGAGGAAAATCCTGGAGCGCAGGATGCGGCCGAGCCAGCGCTCGTTGGTACGGATGCCGGCGAGAAAAGTGTGATCGAGCGCGTGCGCCAGGCGCAGGCACGCCTGCTCGCGCGCCGGCGCCCAGGCGATGACCTTGGCAAGCAGGGAATCGTAGACGGAAGGCACGACATCTTCACTGTCGAAGCCGGCATCGACCCGCAGCGACTCCCCGCGCGGCCACTCCGCCAGGTGCAGCGTACCGGCGCTCGGCAGGAAATCACGCCACGGATCCTCCGCGCACACGCGTGCCTCGATGGCATGGCCGTGCAGATGAATTTGCGCTTGCGCGAGCGGCAGCGGCTCGCCGGCCGCCACCCGCAGTTGCCATTCCACGAGATCCAGCCCGGTGATCGCTTCGGTGACGGTGTGCTCGACCTGCAGCCGGGTATTCATCTCGAGGAAATAGAAGTCGCGGCCGTCGAAAAGAAATTCCACGGTGCCGGCGCTGCGATAGCCGATGTTGCGCGCCACCAGCACCGCCGCGGCGTGCAGCGACTCGCGCAGGGACTGTGGCAGGCCGGGAGCCGGCGCTTCCTCGAGCAACTTCTGGTGCCGGCGCTGCACCGAGCAGTCGCGGTCGCCGAGATGCACGCAGTTGCCGTGTGCGTCGGCGAACACCTGCACCTCGATGTGCCGCGGCTCCGGCAAATAGCGCTCGATGAGCAGCGTCCCGTCGCCGAAGGCGCTCTCGGCGAGGCGGCGCGCCGCGGTCAGCGCATCGCGCACCTCCTCCTTCGCGTGCACCACGCGCATCCCCTTACCGCCGCCGCCGGCGGCAGGCTTCACGATGAACGGCAGGCCCGCCTCGAGCGCGCGCGCCTCGAGGTGCTCGATGTCCTGCCGCTCGCCGTCATAGCCGGGCAACACCGGCACGCCCGCGGCGCGCACCCGCGCTTTCGCCAGGCTCTTCGAGCCCATCGCGGCGATCGCGGCCGGAGGGGGACCCACGAATACGAGCCCGGCATCGAGACAGGCCTGAGCGAACTGCGCGTTCTCGGACAGGAATCCGTACCCCGGATGGACCGCCTCCGCGCCCGATGCGCGCGCCGCCCGAATGATCGCCTCGATGTTGAGATAACTCTCGGCCGCGGGCGGCGGGCCGATGCGGACAGCCTCATCCGCCTCCCGCACGTGACGCGCGGTCGCGTCGGCGTCGGAGTACACAGCAATCGTGCGGATGCCCATCCTGCGGGCGGTCTGGAATATTCGGCAGGCGATCTCGCCGCGGTTGGCCACGAGGAGGCTGCGGATCATGTTTGCACCGTTCGCTCGAGTGTCGCCGTCGGTCACATGCGGAAGATCCCGAAGCGCGTGTCCTCTTCGGGAGCATTGCGCACCGCGGCCAGGGAGAGCGCGAGAATGCGGCGCGTCTCGAACGGGTCGATCACCCCATCGTCCCAGAGCCTCGCCGAGGCGTAGTACGGATGGCCCTGGCGCTCATATTGCTCGCGGATCGGCTGCTTGAAGGCGTCCTCCTCCCCGGCCGTCCAGTTGCCGCCGGCGCCCTCCAGCTGAGCGCGCTTGACCGTCGCGAGCACGCTCGCGGCCTGCTCGCCGCCCATCACGGAGATGCGCGAGTTTGGCCATTGAAACAGCAAGCGCGGCGAGTAGGCGCGGCCGCACATCGCGTAGTTGCCCGCGCCGTAGCTGCCGCCGATGATGACGGTGAGCTTCGGGACCTGCGCACAGGCCACCGCGGTGACGAGCTTGGCGCCATCCTTGGCGATGCCGCCCGCCTCGGCGCGCCGGCCGACCATGAAGCCGGTGATGTTCTGCAGGAACAGGAGCGGGATACCCGCGCGGACACAGAGCTCGATGAAGTGCGCTCCCTTGAGCGCGCTCTCGGAGAAGAGAATCCCATTGTTGGCGAGAATGCCGACCGGGTAGCCCGCAAGGTGCGCGAAGCCGCAGACCAGAGTCGTGCCATAGAGCTGCTTGAATTCCTCGAGCTCGGAGCCGTCCACCAGCCGCGCGATCACTTCCCGCACGTCGTACGGGCGGCGCAGGCTCGCTGGTACCGCGCCGTAGAGCTCCCGCGGGTCGTAGTGCGGCTCGCGCGCCGCCTGGGGTGGCGATGTGTCTGCCGGCGGCCGCAGGCGCGCCACGATGCGGCGTGCGATACCCAACGCATGGGTGTCGTTCTGCGCGTAGTGGTCACATACACCCGACTCACGGCAATGGACATCGGCGCCTCCCAGCGACTCCGCATCGATGTCCTCGCCCGTCGCGGCCTTGACGAGCGGAGGCCCGCCAAGAAACACCCTGCCCTGCGCGCGTACGATCACGTTCTCATCCGACATCGCGGGCACGTACGCGCCCCCTGCGGTGCACGAGCCATGCACCACCGCAATCTGCGCCACTCCGGCGGCCGACAGCGTCGCCTGGTTATAGAAGATCCGGCCGAAGTGCTCCCGGTCCGGAAAGACCTCATCCTGCGCCGGCAGGAAGGCGCCGCCACTTTCGACCAGGTAGACGCAGGGGAGGCGGTTATCGCGCGCGATTTCCTGCGCACGCAGGTGCTTCTTGACCGTGACCGGATAGTAAGTGCCGCCCTTGACGGTCGGATCGTTGCTGACGATGACGCATTCGCGGCCACTCACCCGGCCGATGCCCGTGATGATGCCCCCGCAGGCGATGCCGCCGCCGTACATGCCGTGCGCGGCAAGCTGCGAGAGTTCCAGAAAGGGGCTGCCGGTATCGAGGAGCACCTGGATGCGCTCACGTGCGGTGAGCTTGCCCGCGGCACGGTGCCGGCTCACCGCCTGAGCGGAGCCGCCCTCTGCCGCGCGGCTTACCTCGGCCCTGAGCCCGGCGGCGAGCTCGCGCATCGCCGCCTCGTTGTCGCGAAACTCCTGGGAGCGGGGGTCGAGGCGGGACGCGATGCGGGGCATGGGCTTGTCACAATAGCCTGATTGTCGGACAATCATACGATCATATCTCGACGGATGACAAGCTCATGTCCGCGAACTCACCTGTAGACAGCGACTTCGGCCTCGGCGAGGGCATCGAGGAGATCCGCCAGCAGGTACGCCGCTTCGCGGCGGAACGGATCGCGCCGCGCGCCGCCGACATCGACCGCAGCAATCAATTCCCGCGCGACCTCTGGCCCGCCTTGGGCGAGCTCGGTCTCCTCGGCATCACCGTGCCGGAGCGCTGGGGGGGCGCCGGCCTCGGTTATCTCGCCCACGCGGTGGTGATGGAGGAGATTTCCCGTGCCTCGGGCTCGGTCGGCCTTTCCTACGGCGCGCATTCCAATCTCTGCGTCAATCAGCTGCGTCTGAACGGCACCGACGCGCAGTGCGACCGCTACCTGCCGAAGCTCGTCAGCGGCGAGCACGTCGGGGCGCTTGCCATGTCGGAGCCTCAGGCCGGCTCGGACGTGGTCTCGATGCAGCTGCGCGCGCAGCGGCAGGGCGCTGGGTACGTGCTCAACGGCCGCAAGATGTGGATCACCAACGGACCCGATGCGGACGTATTCGTCGTCTACGCGAAAACCGACCCCGCCGCGGGGGCGCGCGGTATCACGGCGTTCATCGTGGAGCGCGGCTCGAGCGGCTTCAGCGCCGCGCAGAAGCTCGACAAGCTCGGCATGCGCGGCTCCGGCACCTGCGAGCTCGTGTTCGAGGACTGTCCGGTGACGGCCGAGGCCCGGCTCGGGCCGGAGAACGGCGGCACGCGCGTGTTGATGAGCGGTCTCGATTACGAGCGGGTGGTGCTCGCCGGCGGCCCGCTCGGCCTCATGGCGGCGGCGCTCGATCTGGTGCTCCCCTACGTGCACGAGCGCAAGCAGTTCGGCCAGCCGATCGGCACCTTCGAGCTGATGCAGGCGAAGCTCGCCGACATGTATGCGGCGCTCGGGGCAGCGCGCGCTTATGTCTACTCGGTGGCGGGTGCGTGCGATGCGGGCAGAGTCCGGCGGCGGGATGCCGCGGCCTGCATACTCTTCGCGGCAGAGAACGCCACCCGGGTCGCGCTCGAGGCGATCCAGGCGCTCGGCGGCAACGGCTACATCAACGACTTCCCGGCAGGCAGGCTCCTGCGGGACGCCAAGCTCTACGAGATCGGCGCCGGCACTCAGGAGATCCGCCGCATGCTGATCGG
>DASYGA010000099.1:0-5833 GCA_036000265.1 Steroidobacteraceae bacterium
GCGCTGCCACAGATAGTTGAAATGATCGACGTGGTACCAGGTATTGGCGCCCGAGGACACGATGGCGTAGACGTGCCGCTTGGCGTCGTAACGCGCCGCGCCTCCCGTGGTGCTGATGTCTGACTGGCCGCGGAAGATGCCGAGCGACGGAGGCGGCTCCTGGCCGGGAGATGCCGCCAGAGCCGGACTCGTCGCCACTAGACAGAGCAGCAGCGCAACCCGGACTGGCTCGGCAGCGAATCGACCTCGAAGAGTCATGGTAGCGCTCCCACAGCAGCTAGACTAGTCCTGCAGCGAGGCTTGCGCAACACCGGGGCGCTCACAAGAGATGACTTGGAGAGTATCGTTCAGTCAATAACCTACCTTGTCGGCATGAATAGCGCCTAGCGAAGCAGCCGCGCCGAAAAGTATGCTTTTTGCTCTCATTCCAAACTCTGCCTGGGGAGCTCTGGAGGCGCTGGCCAGGGCTGCCGAGCCGGCGAGTCTGCTACTCATGGGGGCCTGGGAGGGTTCATGAGGGCAAGTAGGCCCGTGCGATGCTGCCGCCAGATCACCTAGGGCGGATCTGGGAATGACTTCAAGCTTGCGCTCGGGAGAGAGCTGTTATCGCAGGCTGATTGCGCGGGGCTCGGACCGGCGCCTGAGCCACGGACAACTGAGGCGCCGGCGCCTCAGTGCAGTCATCGTGCGAGCACCGGCGCTACGTGCTTCGCGCCATACATGAAGCGCATGATCGGCCCAAATACCGGCGAACTGGTTATCCCGACGATGAACAGGCCCGGCACGGAGGTCTCGAATGTCGAGCTGAGTGCGGGGATGCCGCCGGCCTCTCTGCGAATGGCGCTCAAGAGCTCCGCGTCGAGGTATCCGAGCCGCTCGATGTTCACTCGATAGCCCGTTGCCGCGATCACGTGATCGGTGACGATTTCCCGCGCGCCTTCGGGGCTCGCGATACTCAGTCGGACATAGCCGTCCGCGAGTGAAGCCGCCTGCGTGCGGCAGCTCAGCAGTATGTCGATGCGACGATCGATGCGGTCGCGCAACCACCAGGAACCGCTGGCGCCGTAGGCGTCCGCCACGAAGCCGTGACGCTTTTCCGCTGCGAAGACGCGCCGGAAGGTGCGGGGCATCTCGGAGATGGCCCAGGATTTCCAACCGGAGGCGACCCCGGCGTCCGGCGCGATGATGCGCTCGAGCAGCGGGCGTGGCTGCGACGGCAGATTCCATTCGACCTGGTGACGACGTACGAGAATGCTGACCCGGGCTCCGGCCTCGTGTAGCAGCGCCGCCGTCTCGAGTGCCGACTGTCCGGCTCCGATGACCGTCACGCTACGCCCGGCGTATCGTCGCACCTCGAGCATGCGAGAGCTGTGCGCAACTTGCGGCTCGGGAAGGTGAGAGAGCTCCGGAGGCATCACGGAATAAGCCAGATGGCCGGTTGCCAGGACGACCCGCCGGCTCGTGACGACGGCACCGTCGGCGAGGCTCAGGGCAAGTCTGCGACCCGAGCGCCGGAGCGAGATCACCCTCATGTCCAGGGAGGGCTGCTGTGTGTTCTGCCGGAACCACTCGGCATACTGCAGGAAGAGCTCGAGGCTGACAGGGCGGCCGACCGCCTGATAGGGAACATTGTGCTCGCGGCAGTAACGCTGGAGGGAGTACTTGCGGCCGGGGTCCCACAGGTTGGAAGCGAAGGGCTCGGATTTCAGGATCATCCCGGCGGGCATGAACTTGCGCCAGCTTTCCATCGGGCTGCCGAAGACCTGATAGGGCCGGTGTTTCGCCTCGAGGTGCGCGGCGACCGAAAGGCCATACGGGCCCGCGCCGATGATGGCCGTATCGAGATCCACTCAGTGCGCCCTCACAGTCTGCGCGAAGGTTTTGCGCGTCAGTCGGATGGTGCGGCGCCAGATCCGCATCGCCAGGCGCTCGTAGCCATAGTAATACGTGGCCGGCAGAGGGTCGCTCCACCGAAAGTACCCGTCGACCATCCGTGTTCGTGGGGCGACGGTGTTGCGTGGTACCGAAAACTGCCGGTCCGAGCGCCACGCATACTGCAGGAAAGCGACATCGGGAGGCGGTGGCAGTGCGGTTCCCAACGCGATCCGGTAGGCGAGCAGGGGGAGGTTGAGGCCGCAGAGCGTGGCGATCTCCTCCTGCCAATCCGTGCGCCCGACGGTCGGCTCGATGATGAGAAAGCGACCCGTGCGGCTGTGGCGCTTGAACTCGAGGCTCCCGATCCCTCTGTAACCGACACGCTCCACGAAATCCCGGGTCTGACGACAGAGGTCTTCGGCCACTTCGGGCGCAGCGACGCACACCGCCGTGGAGCCGACGGCCGGAGGCGAGCACACGAGCTTGCGGCCCGGGAAGAAGCCCACCAGCCCGCCTTCGCGGCCGCAGGTGAAGAGTGTGAAAAAGATGTCAGTGTCCGGGCCATCCACCCATTCCTGCGCGATGAGCGAGGGCGCGCGAGACAGCATCTGCACGGCCGCCGCAAGGGCCTGCCCGAGCGTCTCCGCGCGCACTGCGCGGTCGACCACTCCGGCCAGAACCAGCGTTTTGTCCGCCGGCTTGAGGACGAGCGGCGGGTCGAGCTCCATGATGCGATCGAGGTCGGCTTTGCCGGCCAGGACGCGGCCGCGAGGTATGGCGAATCCTTCGCGCTGCGCCAGCGCGTGGAACTCGGTCTTGTCGGCCAGGGCCCGGACCATTGCCGCCGCGGGCAGATCGATGCGGTAAAGCTGCTCGATGCGGTGACGGAAGGCGGAGACGGCCAGAACGCTGTCATCGGTCGTCAGTAGCAGCACCGGCTCGCATTCAAGGTCTGACGCGAGCCGCACGAGCGTCTCGATGAGTGCCTCACCCTCGAGACTCGGCACGCGCAGATAGGTGCAATGCCGCGACCATGCCGCGGGACATCTCCGCGTGGTCTCCAGCAGCAGGACAGGTATGTGGGCTAGCGCGAGGCTACGGACGACGCCCAGGGCATTGAGCGTGCCTCCCACGACCACAGCTGGCACTTCGCGACGCAATGATGCCGGACCACGCATTGGCCCCTTCTCCTTCCCCGTGATGTCTCGGCGACCCGATCAGGTTTCCTTGAAAACGAGAAGCATGGAGGCCTTTCTCGCAGCGATGCGTGACGCGTTCGCGATTTCAGCGGTTCCAGTGATCCAATGCCGCAAGACCCGGCACGATCGCACGAGCCGAACTACAAGGGCGCCGCGACTCCGACGGCGAAGGAGCATGGTTGCCTGTAAGCTATTGATTTCTCGCGGGTAGTTGGTGGGTCCACGCAGGTTCTCGTGGCATGGATGATTCATGCAACGGGTAATCCGCTGGCAGCTGCGTGGTACATGGCCGAAAGGGCGCCCAACGACTTGCAGAGGGGCGAGGAGGAGATCATGGCGGCCGACAAATGGAATGACGCACGCCCGAGGTGAATACCGGCGAGTGGCGTGCCGGATTCCATAACCCTCCGGAGGGGTTCTCGCCCCTCCGGACTTCGGGTACTTAAGCCTCGACAGCCCCGATGAGATTCCTAAACGATGTGACTAATTCAAGCTGGCGATATGGTTCTCATATGCTCGCCCGCTTCCGGTCGGACTGCCGCTGAAATTCGTGATCAACTCCGGGGGAGCAACAGTATTCCAATCCCACGCCAGGTAAGATTGGTTCTGATTATCGATCCAAATCAACATGTTGCGCCACCAGGTCAGCAACGATTGATATCCCTCGTACGAAACCTCCGTCTCTCCAACGATAAACGGATAGCCGGCGGATAGCACCGACGGAATATTCGCGGTCGCTGCAGTCTGCGCTGCGTTTGGGCACGTTGCGGAATAATTGTTCCATTGGTTTGGGCAACTGTACTGAAAGCTGTTGTAATTCGCGTTGTTGCTATACACGTGCCAAGACGCTGCGATATTGAATCGATTCGGAATCAAGCCGACTTCCTTCACCCATTGAGAGAAGCTGCTCGAATAGCCAAGTCCACCCAAAATGACGACGTTCCTTGCGCCCGTATTGCGCGCAGCCCTATAAAGTTGCGCCATGCCGGCTACCCGGTAACTTGCCTTCCTGTAGTCAAGCGCGCACGCGCCGCCATTGAGCCAACAGTTCCAATTGGTGATAAACGGTTCGTTGAATAGATCGAAAATCACCATGCTATTGCCGGAGGTGTCGCCCGCGCCGTGGCTGGCGTAGGCGGCCGCGACTTGTGACCAGAATGTCGGCGCATGAGTTTCGTCTGCCATGCCGAGTTGGCCATTGGCCTGCTCGGATCCGGGAGCTGCCCAATGCAGGTCGAGGATCACGGCCATTCCATTCGACGTCAAAAGATTCACGTACGCCTTCAAGGCCGCGCGATATTTCGCGCCGCCAAAAGCCACGCCGTTGATTCCGAGCCAACAGTCTTCATTCAATGGAATACGAACCGCGTTGATGTTCCATGCCCTCATTGCTTCGATACTTGCCTGATCGGTATGGTCGTTGAAGCTGTTGCTCCAAAGGCACGTCCACTCGGAACCGGCGCGATCGGCGCCGTGCAGCTGGACGGGCTGGTTGGCGCCGTTCACAAGATGACCGATGGCGCCGTCGGCGCCCATTTGGACATGAAGACCCTTGAACTTCGCCGAAGGTGTTGCAGATGGGGATGGAGAGGGGCTCGCCGCGAGTGGCATTGATAATGTCTGGGGCGACGCAGCCGCAACGGAAGCGTTGCTTAGTGTCACGGCCAGCAGTATCGCGGCCGAATAGCGAGCGAACTTCTCCTTGCGGGAAACGTGAATCATGTACCATCCTCTGACCGACCGAGATAGTCCGGCCGATGCTTGCAGTTAGAACGAGACCCCGAAGTGACGGAAGCGCCGCGTGACGTGTCGTTGCCCTCAGGCCCGCCATCTGGTGATCGAACGGACCCCGCAGATCGAAAGCTTTGGTCCCCGTCTCGCTGCGGGTATCCCGTTGATTCGTGTATTCATTCTAGGGCAGTGTGAGCCCGGTTGTGAATGTCGTGAAATCCATACGTCGCGATTCGCCGACGGCAGCGGCTGCACGGGAAGGGTCTCAACAGACAGCCGCAGCTGGTCCGGCAGGATCGCCGCCTTCGGCACTTCAAGACTGAAGGTGACGTGGCGTAGCTCCTGAAGTCGAGCGTCGAGTTGATCTCCGGATGTTAGTGCCCGGCACGTCTCGGCGGGCGAACTCGGAGAGAGCAGTCAAGGGCCTCAAATTGCTGTAGCGACAGCGAGGCGAGATGACCGCCAGTGGAGAGTCGCTAGTATTCACTACGAAGGGTGGGGTGACGATCTTGAACTGCGCGCCTGCGCCGGCAGCAAAGCCGAAGTTCGCACGAGGTCATATGGAGGCCCAACGTTCAAACAGATACCACACGGCCCCCGGATACAGCAGTGTTTGTCGTGGCGCTTTGTGCGGCCAGGGCGAATGGGTGTGTGGGGCCCTTGATTTCGGTTCGCGGGCGCACAAGGCGATGCCGACTTGCCAGCCCGTTCGGCCGGAAGGCGAGTCGCTGAATCAGAAATCGGTCAGCCCGGGGGATGGCCAATGCGTTCTGCCGGGGCCGTTGCTATGGCATCATAGCGATCGAGTTCGTGCCATTTACCGTAACGCTGTCGGCGGAGCGGCTAATTTCCATGTCTAGAGATCATCCGGATCGGATTGCGGGGAAATGAATCCGCTCGTCAGTAAGATGCATGGCAAGGAGAAGCGCTGGAGCGCTGAATATGCCGCTCTTCGGCAGCTCTGCCTTGCCTCAGGACTCAAGGAAGAACTGAAATGGGGCCAGGCTTGCTACGATTTCAAAGGTAGC
>DASYGA010000138.1:0-4146 GCA_036000265.1 Steroidobacteraceae bacterium
TGCAGGTCGAGCCGGCAGACGACGCTCTGGTGCCCCTGCTTGACGAGGAACGCGCGCGCGCCCGGCTCGAGCTCCTCCTTGATGAGTGCGAGCTCGCGGCGGGTCAGGCCCAGCCCGGCGGTGTACTCCTCGGGCGCGGCATCGGCGTTGGGAAAGAAGATCTTCGTGGGCGTCTGCTCGACGATGGTGCGGCTGATGGGGCTGTCGAGCACATCGCCCGCGCTCTGCGTGGCGAGGCACATGACTCCATTCAGCTTTCGCCAGGTCTTGGGCCCGTCCTTGGCGAAGCTCTCGAACGCGGGGTCCGCGAGCAGGCGCCAGAATTCGTCCATCCAGCACACGAGCCGGCGTCCATCCAGCATCTGCCGCACCAGATGAAAGAGGTACATCGTGACCGGCGCGCGGACGACCTCGTTCTCCAGGAACTCCGTCACGTCGAAACCGATCACCGGGCGGCCGCCGAGGCGGTGGATGACAGAATCCTCCGGATGGTCGAATGCCCAGGCATAGGCGCCCTCCGCGGCCTCGCACCAGCGTCCCAGGCGTGCGTGCAATCCCTCCGGATCGGTTGGATCGAGGAATTCGATCAGGCGCGACAGCCGTCTCGCCCCCGCAGTCAGAGACAGCACTCCGCGCAATGCCTGATCGAGATCCCGCTGCTCGCGCATACTCAGGGGCCGTGGGCCGCTCGAGCGGGCGAGCAGGTGCAGCCACGTGCGCAGAAACTCCAGGTGGCCGGGACCGGTGGGCAGCTGCAACGGATTGAAGCCCGTCGCACGTCCGCTTCGCAGCGTCAGGTACTCGCCGCCGAGCGCGCGGACCACCCGCTCGAGTCCCCGATCCTTGTCGATCACGACCTGCGTGGCTCCCTGGCGTGCCAGCATGGCGAGCAGGAAGCCGATCAACACGGTCTTGCCCGAGCCGGTCGGACCGCAGATGAAGGTATGCCCGGCATCGCGCCGGCTGCTGCCGTCCAACGGATCGCTGGCATGCAGCGAGAAGTGGTACGCCGAATGCGCGCGGGTTGGAAGTAGCGCCAGCGACTCTCCCCAGTGGTTACCCTCGGCGCGCCCCGATGGAAAGTTGTGGAAAGGTGCCATGGCCGCGAAGTTGCGCGAGGTGATCGGCGCTTTCCTCGGCCGCAGCGGAAAGTTGCCCGGAAGCTGCGCCCAGAAGGCGGCTTCCAGCGCGAGGTCCTCGCGCGCGACGGTCATGCCGGTATCCGCCAGGATCGCGCGCGCGCGTGCGACACAATCATTGAGGGTGCGCAGCCGTTCTCCCGCTGGGTGGCCGTCCGGCACTTCGTCGGGATCGGCGAGCACCTGCAATGTGAAATGATGGTCTCCCATGACGAATTCGTTGCTGGTCAGCGCATCGAGCGCTTCGCCCAGCTCCTCGGACTGCGAGACGGCGAAGTCGCCGGCATTCGCCATGCGGTTGATCTGGCGGGTGAGCAACGCCTGGCCACTCGCCTTGGAGAGGAACGCGAAGGATTGCGTGAGCACGAACGCGAATGGGGCACTCAGCAGCCGGTCGAGCATCCCGGTGACGGTCGGCGTGGGATACTCCTTGATCCCGAGCATTGCCCCGACGCGGGTACCGGTCGGCAGCCGGTACTCGACGGTCTCACCGCCAAAGCAAAGCCGCGTCGTGGCCATGGCGGCGCTCAGCGGGCCGCGCGGCAATGGCACCCGCCGCCGCTCGCCATTGACCAGCAGTGCGAGATACTCGAGCAGCGCGGAATGCCAGCGATCCGATTCCCGGTAGCAGCCGAGACTCTCCGGCTCGTAGCGGGCGAGAGACGCGCGCAATGTCTGCGCGATCTTGCGGCAGGCTTCCAGCGCATCGGCCGTCTCCAGCCGGGAGCTCGTGGGCCTGAGGCGCGTGATCACACCGGACAGCAGGCCCACCGCACGGCCGGCCGCCGGCCGGTAAAGCACCGCCAGATAGAGCTCATTCACCATGAGGATCTCGCTCCCGAGGTGGCGCCGATACTTCTCGTGGAGCGCAGCGGCGAATCCGGATCCGGCCGCCGCTGCCGGGGACACGCACTCGCGGCGGCGGATGACATGACTCCAGAGCGCTATGCCCGGTGCCGCCACATTGCGCAGCGTGACGTTGCGTCGCTCCTGCAGCGCGTTGAGCTGCTCGAGATCCGCGCTCTCGAAGCTGACGCCGCCGAGGCGGAAGACCTGCAGGTAGTCCCCGAGAGTAGTCCTGACGACTTCCGGCGCGACATGCGCGGCATAGGGAATGTGCCGTTCGGCGGTCATCTCGCGGCGCATGGCCGCACTTCTCCTCGTGCTCAGCATGGCAGCGCCCTGCGCTTGCCCGATGAGCGCGGCGGATCGAGCGCGAGCGGGCTATAGCTGCTCGCACGCCACCAGCGGCCGTTGGCCAGCAACGCCGGCAGGCGCGTTCGTCCCCAGAGGAGCAGCAAATCGAAGCAGCGTGCATCACGGCCGCAGAGCAGCACGCTCGCGCCGTGAATCGGCAACGCCACGAGGAGCGTCAGGAGATTTCTGGTGACGAGAAACGCCTCGAGCGTGAACACCAGGTTGCACAGTAGCGCCGGGTAGGTCACTCCCCAACGCATCGGCGGCCGGGTCGCACCGACGAATAGCGGATCGGCCGCGAGGCCGCGAGTTGCCCTGTCCATTGACGCCTCCTCTCATACCCCAAACATGCCCCGCACCCAGGCGACGATCTGCGGCGCCCCGAAGGCAATGGCTATGCCCAGGATGGCGCCCATGCACCAGCCCCAGGAAATCCGATTCGCCATCGCCATGCCCCCGAGCACCATCACCAGGATGACGGCGACGGGCGTGAGCCAGGCGAGAATGTTGGTCTCGAGCGCGGTCGCGCCCGTGAGGAAGGGGGATGCCTGGGCGAATGCCGGCACGGGCAGCGCCAGCAACAGCATCCCGATCGCAAGCGGCAGGGTCAGCGCGATGGCGCCGGGCAGTCCGCGCGCCGCAATGCGGCCAATGTGATTCAGCATGGTGTGCGCTCTCTTTATCGGGTCCTGACCCTATTGGGTCCTGACTCTGTCGGTTCCTGTCTGTCGAGCGGTCGGGCGGCTCATGCGAACCCAAGCCGCCGCTCCGCCACCGGGCCTTACGCGCTCGCAGCGAGCCGCTGCGGCTCGTCCGCCCGCCGGGATGCACGCTCCTCACGCTTGGCCTTGCCGGGCGCGCCGAAGCGGAACCCCTGCACCACGAAGTTGTAGTCGTAGTGGCGCTCCCCGTCCTTGTCCGTCCAGTTGTCCGCCCGCACCTGCGCATCGACGATGAGCTGATCGCCCTTGCGCGCGGTGCGCGCAATCGTCTCGCCGAGCGGACCGAAGGCGGTGAACCAGATCGTGGTGGCGACCTCCCGCGCTCCTCCCTCCTCGTCCTTGCCGGCGTAGTCGTTGCCTATCAGGCAGAACCTGGCGTAGGTACGATCGCCCTTGACGGTGAGCTCGGGATTGCGGGAAAGGTTGCCGATGGCGGTGAGGGTGAAGCTGTTCATGGCGGGTTACTCATGTTGGGTCGCACATGCCGGATGGCACGATGCGCAGTCTAGAGACGCCCGTCAGAATTGGAATCGCATTTGCCTGCGTGTTTGGGCAGAAATGCGCATATCGGCTGCCCGCGCCGGCGCGCTATCCTCGAGTCGACTGGTCAGTCACGGCGCGGAGGATCCCATGTCACTGAGCGATGAGTCGGACGATGAGGCAGTGGTCGAGGAATGCATCGAGGAGCTCGAGGAGATCATCATGAGCCTCGATCGCTATCCCCCGGCGGCAGTCGCGGTGGCGCTGGGCACCTATCTCGAGGGTCTGCTCGGTGCGCTCCTCGATGAGGGCCAGTGCACGGCCGATGAGGTTCGCAAGCTTCTATGGGAGGTTGAGTCGGGCGTCCTGCAGGAGCAGCCGCCCGCCGGGCGATGAATGCCTCAGGCGCTGCCGCCGAAACGGGAGCGCCTGAGCCATCGCCGCCTGCCAGTGCTCTGCGGCGTCAGCTCCCGAGCGTATCCGCAGACACCCAGGTCGGCACCCATGTCTTGCCGCCGTCGGCCGAGATCGCCCAGTCCTGGTGACAGGTCTTGGAGGTAATGTCCGACCACACGTTGCGGACGAGCACGGTCTTGCCCTCCATCTCG
>DASYGA010000156.1:0-10279 GCA_036000265.1 Steroidobacteraceae bacterium
TCGAGATCAGGACGGAAATGCGGTTCGGCGCGGCGGCAGAGGCTCTGCGGCAGCGGCTGGATGAGTTGCCGGGCCATATGCTGATCGTCGGCATCGCGAGCGTGAGTCAACTCGCCGGCGAGCTCGCGGCGCTGCTCGTGCAGCCGCGCTGGCCGGTGCTGCTCGTTTATCGAGAGCGGGAGACGTCGGCGCACAGCCGCTCCGCGGCCTGAGCTGAGACATGAGAGCCGCCCAACCCACCGTTCTGCCAGGATTCGGGCTGACGCTGGGATTCACGACCTTCTTCCTGAGCGCCGTGGTGTTGCTGCCGCTCGCCGCGCTGGTGCTGCTCGCCGCCTCGACACCGCTGCACCAGCTCCTCGATACGGTGGCGAGCCCGCGGGCACTCGCGTCCTATCGGCTGTCGTTCGGCGGCGCGCTGATCGCCGCCTGTATCAATCTCGTTTTCGGCTTCATCATCGCCTGGACCCTGGCACGTTATGAATTCCCGGGACGAAGGCTCATGGACGCGATGATCGATTTGCCGTTCGCACTGCCGACCGCCGTCTCCGGAATCGCGCTCACCGCCGTCTTTTCCGCGAATGGCTGGCTCGGCCACTACCTGGACCGCGCCGGCATTCACGTTGCCTACACCAGAGTGGGTGTCATCCTGGCGATGACGCTCATCGGGATGCCCTTTGCGGTTCGCACCGTGCAACCGGCGCTGCTCGAGGTGCAGCGCGATCTGGAGGATGCCGCGGAGACGCTCGGCGCAGGCCGCTGGTACGTGTTCCGCAGAGTGGTCGTCCCGGCGGTGCTCCCGGCGATACTCACGGGGTTCACGCTCGCCTTCGCGCGCGCGCTCGGCGAGTACGGATCGGTCATCTTCATCTCCGGCAATCTGCCGATGAAAACCGAGATCACGCCGCTGCTCATCGTCATCCACCTGGAGGAGTTCGATTACCGCGGCGCCGCGGCGCTCGGCTTCGTCATGCTGGCGGCCTCCTTCGTGATCCTCCTCACGATCAATCTGCTGCAGGCCTGGGGAAGGGACCGGATGGTCCGGAGGCGACAGTGATGGCGGCGGGCCCTCGGCCCACGGCGCTCGCAGAGCTCGAGACACGTCCCGGCCGGAAGACGATCGTCAGCGCACTCTTGCGCCGCGCACTGATCGGCACCTCGGTGGCCTTTCTGGCCGCGCTGCTGCTTGCGCCGCTCGCGGTCGTTTTCGCGTCCGCCTTCCACGATGGGCTGCGGAGGTATTTCCACACCTTTGCCGACCCGGACACGCAGGCAGCCATCCGCCTGACGCTGCTCACTGCTCTCGTCGTTGTGCCGGTGAATACCGTCTTCGGGCTCTGCGCCGCGTGGGCGATCGCCAAGTTCGAATTTCGTGGAAAAAGCCTGGTCATCACCCTGATCGACCTTCCGATAGCCGTTTCGCCCGTGATCTCGGGTATGCTGTTCGTGCTGCTTTTCGGCATGCGGGGCTGGTTCGGGGCCTGGCTGGCGGCAAACGGGATCAGCGTCGTTTTCGCCATCCCCGGTATCATGATCGCGACGCTCTTCGTGACATTTCCGTACGTGGCGCGCGAGCTCATCCCCCTCATGCAGCAGCTCGGCAACGATGAGGAGGAGGCGGCCATCACCCTGGGCGCCGGGGCCTGGATGACGTTCTTCCGGGTGACCCTGCCCAGGATCCGCTGGGGACTGCTCTATGGAGTGATTCTCTGCAATGCCCGCGTCATGGGCGAATTCGGTGCCGTTTCGGTGGTGTCGGGCCACATCAGGGGATTGACCAATACCATGCCGCTCGCCATCGAGGCGCTTTACGACGATTACGACTTCACCGGCGCGTTCGCGCTCGCCTCCCTCCTCACTCTGCTCGCACTGGCGACCCTGGCTCTCAAGTCGCTGGTCGAGCGGACCGGATATCGCCGGCGGTGATCCGATGCGCGCTTTCCTCCGCCGCCGATTGAGTGCGCTCTGGCCGGACCCGGCCAACACCAGTCTGGGCTGGTGGATGATCGCCGTGCACGTGTTTCTGGTGCTGCTCGTCGGAGTTGGGCTGTCCGCCACCGCGATAGGCATGTTGCGGGTGCTCGCGGACGAGCAGGGCAAGGCGCGTGTGCTCCTCGCTGGAGCGACCGCCCACGAGGACGTTCGCCGCATGACGGAGGACGCACTGACATCGGCGCGCGTCCTGGCGCAACGCCCCACCCTGCAGCGGCTGCTCAATGAGCACCAGGATGAAGCCATCACACCCTTCCTGCGGCGATTCTGCGATACCTCCCACCTCGATGCGTGCGCTGTCTTCTCCGGCACGACGCTGCTCGCCGCGACCGGACCGGACCTGGACTGGCAGGGTGTCAAGTCGGAGAGCACCGAGCAGGGCCCGACCTTCCTCGCTCTGCCGACCAACATCAGGCTTGCCGCCTTCGGCGCCTTCGTGCCCATGCCGGGTCCCGGGGACATTCGCATCTATGTTCTGCGGCTACTCGATGCCCGGCTCGCCGCCGAGCTGACACACCGCGTCGGGACTCGGGTGCGCTTCGTCGATTACCGCTCCTATGCCGCCGACCCGGTGAACGCTTACACGGCGCTCTACTCGGCTGCGCTCGCCGACGGGCGGTCGGCGGTGCGGCGAATCGACTCGCTCGGCCTCTACGAGGCCAGCGTGCCGCTCTTCGCCTCGAGCGGCGAGGCCATCGGCTTCATCGATGCGGGCGTACCGATAGGAATCGTCGAGAGCTCGACGACGCGGCTCATCCGCCAGCTCGTGCTGACGACATTGATCCTGGCGGCCTTCGCGATGCTTGCGGGCACGGTCCTGAGCCGCCGTGTCGTCGGCCCCGTCAGAGCCCTCACCGATGCCGCAGTGCGCATCGGCCACGGCGACTTCTCCGTGTCGATTCCGCCGGGCGGCGCCGCGGAGGTCGGCGCGCTCGCCCGGACGATGGAAGACATGCGCCGCAACCTTCTGGAACTGACCGGAACGCTGCGCCGGCGAGAGGCCGAGGCGCAGGCGGTGCTTGCAGGTATCGTCGAAGGCGTCTACGCCGTGGATGAGCACCGCAACATCCGATATCTCAACGCCCAGGCCGCCCGGCTCCTGGGCATCCAGCCGCAGGAGGCCGTCGGCCGGTTCTGCGGCGATGTGCTGCAGCCGCTTGCGGAGGAAGGGCGGCGCCCGTGCGATTACCGCTGCCCGATCCTCAATGCACGCTCCGGCGGCAACGCGCAGTGCGTGGAGCGGCTGCGGCGCGGGGACGAGACGCGCACTGCCGTCGTCACCAGCTCCGAGCTCATCGAGGGACTCCAGGTACAGGTGATCCGCGACGAGACCGAGCTCGAGGCGGTCCGCCGCGCGCGTGACTCCGTGCTCGCCAACATCTCGCACGAATTCCGCACGCCGCTTGCCGCACAGCTCGCCTCCATCGAGCTGCTGCTCGACAACCTCGAGACCATGCCGCCCGCGCAGCGCCGGGAGCTCACCGAGTCGCTGCAGCGCGGAGCGCTGCGCCTCACGCGGCTCATCGACAATCTGCTCGAGAGCGTGCGGATCGAGTCCGGCCAGCTCGCGATCCGCCGCCAGAGCGTCGATCTGGCGGAGGTCATCGAGGACGCGCAGGCCCTCATCGGCTCGCTGCTGGCGCTGCGGGGTCAGCGGCTCGAGGTCTCGCTGCCCGAAGAGCTGCCGCTCATCGAAGGCGACAAGCACCGCCTGACACAGGTGTTCGTGAATCTGCTCGCCAACGCCAACAAGTTCGCGCCTGAAGGCAGCATGGTCCGCATCGGCTGTGATGCCGCGGAAGGCCGCCTGGCCGCGTGGGTGGAGGATGAAGGTACGGGGCCGGCATTGCCCGCCGGGGAAGGGCTATTCTCGCCCTTCCAGCGGGGCGGGGATCATGAGCCGGAGGCCGGCGGACTGGGGCTGGGGCTCTGGATCGTGCGCTCCATCATCGAGCGGCACGGCGGCACGATCAGCGTGGCGCCCACCAACGAGGGCCGCACCCGGTTCACGATGCTCCTGCCCGTGGAGGTGACTGCATGAAGATTCTGGTGGCGGACGATGATCGCGATCTGCGCGATCTGGTCGGCTTCACGCTGATGCAGGCGGGCTATCTCGTGATCAAGGCGCCCGACGGAACGGCCGCCATACGCGCCGTCGCCGATGAAGCGCCGGACCTGGTCATTCTCGACATCAACATGCCGGGCGCCAGCGGCTTCCAGGTCTGCGAATCCATACGCAGCAACTCGCGCGTACCCATCATGATGCTCACCGTCCGGGGAGAGGAGGAAGACCTGGTGCGCGCGCTCGACCTCGGGGCCGATGACTACCTCACCAAGCCCTTCAGTCCGCGCACCCTGCTCGCCCGCGCCAAGGCGCTTTTGCGCCGCGCCGGTACGGAAAGCGCATCGGTTCTATCGGCCGGAAAGCTCACTCTCGATCCTGAAGAGCACACGGTGCGTATCGGGGAGGCGGACCCTGTCCGCCTCACCAAGCTCGAGCTGCGCCTGTTGCAAATGCTGCTCGCCAGCGCCGGGCGCACTGTCAATTCCGACCGGCTGCTGATCCACGTCTGGGGTCACCGCGGCTCCGGCGACCGGCAACTTCTCAAGCAGCTCGTTCACCGCCTGCGGCAGAAGATCGAGCCCGACCCAGCCGTCCCGCAGCGGCTGCAGACCGCCGCCGGAGCCGGCTACAGGCTCGTGACGGACTGACGGGCCGGCGGCCATGATCGTACCCGGCGCGGCCTGGCGGCCGCGCCGGCATCGCGGGAGGTGCGGGTCAGAAGACCAGCTGGGCGCGAGCCGCCACGGTGTTGGGGCTGTCCGTTCCCGCCCTGCCCAGGTCGGCCTTGCCATGCTGGTAGTCCAGCATGAACCGCACGTGGGAGTTGGGATAATAGTTCACTCCCGCGCTGAGCAACGTGACCTGATCGAACGTGGCGGATGATGCCTTCGTGCCCGCCAGCGCGAGCCCGGCAAACACACCGTTGTTGCCGTCGTTTCGGGCTTTCTCGTAGCGCACCGCAAGCTCCCACGCACCATAGGCATGCTCGGGCACAATGCCGCCATACGTAGCATCGCCTGGCCTGTACGGACGCGTCTCCCCTGTCAGTGTGACCGCGGCCGTGACCGAGTATGCCTTTACCGTGTTATCGGGCTCTCCGGCCTGATGGAATCTGGCATTGTCGTATTCCGCCTGCAGGAATCCGCGCCCGTAGGCTCCGGCGAGCTCCCCGCCCACTGTGTTCGAGTGCGGCCTCGTACCCGTGCTCGAGACCGTGTAGCCCGCGAGCGTCAGCTTCTCGTTGCTGTCGAAGTGGTTTCCGTACACATAGCTGGCCAGCAGCGCGTTCGTGCCGGCAGTCGTGCTGCCCGCCGCCGCATTGGCGTTGATGAACGACGCACCGAAATGCAGCCAGCGATCCTTCGCGACGATCGGCGCGTACGCGACCCGGGCATTGAACGCAGTCCCCTGAGTACTCGTATCGGCGCCGCCCGATATCTTGTGCAGCGCGGATGCCGAAACTCCGAGCCACAAATTGTCGTCTGCCGTGAAAAGCGTGTCGCGCCACGAGTAATAGAGGCCATTGGTGTAGGTCGCCACCGAATTGACGCCGCTCGAGGACGCGATGTTGCGCTCCAGAAAAGGATTGTCGGTGTCACTCGCGATCTCATCCAGGCTTGCCCACGGCTTGTTCTGTCCGATATAGAGCGTACCGTGCGGCAACACCTCGTGGGAGAACCAGGCCCGCTGCAGCGTGTTCGCGACCAAGTCGTAATCGACATGATAGCTGAAGCGGTACACGTTTCCGGTCAGCGTGAGCCAGACACGTCGGAACCTGGCGCTGTCGCTGGTATCCGATCCGGCCACGCCACTGCCGATTTTGCTGCCGCTATCGTTGTCATCGTAGTAGCCATCGAACTCGAGCCTGCCGCCGATGCCGCCGGAGAAGTTCCCGTCCGATGATCTGACCTGGAACGCGCCATCGGCCAGCGCATCGTCGGCATGCAGCAGACCCGCCAAGCCGACGCCGGCGACCGCTGCGAGGACTCCGGTCTTGACTAAGGTACTCATGCGAAGTGCTTTCTCCGGTTGATAGCTGTCTTGACTTTGCCAACTTGAATTGTCGTGCGCGCCGAGCGCAGCACGCGGACGAGGCCCCAGCATCGCGAGCCCGGATGATCGCGACAGAGCCGGCGTATCGTCCACGACCGTACGGCACTACGCATATAACGATCCATCATATGACGGCATCGCGTCAACTCCTGACGGCACGTGCGACCACGTTGTCGCGCGATCTCAGGTTGTACTCTTGGAACATAGCGGTTCCATCACCTCCGCGAGCCGCGGCCCGGATGAGCGCACGCTGTGGTCCGCTGCGAAAGCGAAACCAAAATGTCACTGTCGAACGACCCCGATGCAACTGCGCCCCTTGGCACACGGACCTGCCGTCGCGCGGCCCGGCAAAAAGGCAGGCGCCAAGCGCGTATTTCGCTCTCCTGACACCCATCCGTCACCGAAATGAGAGCGACTTTGACACCGTCGGTCCTGCAATATGCAGTCGCTCCTGCCCGTTTGGCGCAAGCAATGAATCGAGTGTTAGGAGGCGGTATGGCAGTGATGGCGTTGGCAGACAGCCGGCTCGAGGTCTCCCCTGGTGAAATCCACGATGCGATTTCGCTGCGCGCCCGGCTCGCGGGCCGATGGGCGATCCTCTTCTCGCACCCGGGAGATTTCGCCCAGGAGCAACTGGAGATGGACCGCTGGGTCGCCGTTCTCAGCCGCAGCTTCGGCGCGAGCGGCGTGCTCCCGGTGGCGCTGGCCGGTCCCGGGTCGGACCCCGGGTTCGGTTGGCTCGGGCGGCTCGCCCCGCTCGACATCGGATCGGCGGCCGTGCTGGCGCTCGACACACAGCCCGGCAGTCCGGCGGATTTCGCGGCAGGCGCGCTCCGGGCCCAGATCGCCCGCAGCGGACCACGGCTTGCGATGATCGTCGACGCGAGCCTGCGCTGTCGCCGCACTCTGAGCTATCGCCTGCCCGCCGACCTGCCCTCGCCACTCGAGCTGCTCGGCTGGGCGGTCGCGCTGCGCAAGCGCGATGGCAGCGAGGAGAGTCCGTGCGATGCAGCCGAGGCCTCACTCCCGCTCCGCTCGGCCTGGATAGGAAGTGCCCGCCATCCCTGCGCGCAAGCCGGGATTCCGCGCCCGAGGTTCGCCGCCAGGCCATTGCGGCGCGGGTGATCGGTACCCGCGAGACGGTCGGTGCCATTCCAGTGCGAGCCGTGACCGATCCTGACTGGCAGGTTAGCCAGAAGGCTGTCACAGGCTACCGCCCGCCGCCGCGCGCGAGTTGGAACGGCTGCGGAATGCCGGCCGACTCTCCGTGCGCGCGGACGGTCGCATCGTCAAAGGCCTCTACTATGTCGGCCCGTGGCTGCGCGCTTGAGACTGGGAAGCGACGGCCGTTCCGGAGCTGCGCGTGCACGCCCAGCGGCTCACTGAGCGGCTAGCCGGATCCGCTGTCAACTGGTGGTGGCGCCAGGAAGCGCGGCCCGGCGCGTGGCCACTTTCCGAGCGCGCCGCCACTCATGAGCTCCAGCTCTCCGCGAATGAGCTCTCGAGTTGAGATCGCATTTTGCGACCTCTCACTGCCCGTGGGAGTAGATCTGATCGAACACGCCGCCATCGCCGAAGAACTTCTGCTGCACGCTGGCCCACCCCCCGAAGTCGCCGATGGTCTCCAGCTCGATCCTCGGGTACCGCTTGGCGAACTCCGCGGCGACCGCGGGGTCACGCGGGCGGTAGAAATTGCGGGCGATGATCTCCTGTCCTTCCTTGCTGTACAGGTACTGGAGATAAGCGGTCGCGAGTGGCCGCTGCCCATGCTGCAGGGCGTACTGGTCGACAACAGCGACCGGTGGCTCGGCAAGGATGCTGACGGACGGGTAGACGATCGTCAGGCCTTCTTCCGGCTTCTCCCGGATTGCGAGCATTGCCTCGTTTTCCCAGCCGATCAGGACGTCTCCGAGTCCGTGCTGCACGAAGGTCGTGGTGGCGGCGCGGGCACTCGTGTCCAGGACGGGGACATGTTGGAACAGTTCGTGAAGGTACCCCTTGGCGCTCGCCGCATTGCCGCCCGGTTGCTTCAGAGCCCATGCCCAGGCTGCGAGGAAATTCCACCGCGCGCCGCCCGAGGTCTTCGGGTTGGGCGTGATGACGGAGACGCCAGGCCTGATCAGATCGCTCCAATCGCGGATGTCCTTCGGATTACCTTTGCGCACGAGGAAGACAATCGTCGAGGTATAGGGTGAGCTGTCGTCAGGAAGACGCGTCTGCCAGTTGAGCGGCAGAAGCTTCCCCTGCCGGGCAATGACGTCGATATCTGCGGCCAAAGCCAACGTAACCACGTCGGCGCCCAGCCCTTCTGCTACGGAGCGGGCCTGCAGCTCCGAGCCGCCGTAGGACATGCTCACATGCACGGTCTCGCCGCTCTTCGCCTTCCAGTACTTCTCGAAGGCGGCGTTGTACTCGGCGTAGAGCTCGCGTGTCGGGGAGTAGGACGCGTTGAGGAGCGTCACGCCGGAAGCGGCATGTCGGGCGCAGCCGGCCACAGCCGCGGTGACGAGGATTGCGAACACGAGTGCGGCTGCGCGCGGCAGCTTGTTGCGGACGAGATGCATTGCCACTCCTCTGAGGTAGCTGGCAATGGTGAGGCAGGCTCAGTTACGCAGTCAGTCGGGAAACGGTGACGGATTGGTTACGCAGATCCGTAGAGCCGCCTCAGCAGGTGCGGTTTCAGGGCCTCGGCGGCGACGTTCACGGAGTCGATCGTGCTCAGATCGGCCAGCCGCGTCATCTCGAGGCCGGAATAGCCGCAGGGATTGATCCGATGGAACGGCTCGAGATCGATACCGACGTTGAGGGCGATACCGTGATAGCTGGCGCCGCGGCGTACGCGGATGCCGACGCTGGCCAGCTTCCGGCCATCGACGTACACGCCGGGCGCTTGGCGGCGGCATTCAGCCTCGATACCGAGCTCCGCGACATAGTCGATGACGCTGCGCTCGAGCGCCGTAACGAGGTCGCGAACGCCGAGACCGGCACGCCGAAGATCGACGAGGGGGTAGACGACGAGCTGGCCGGGCCCATGGTAGGTGACCTGCCCGCCCCGGTCGATCTGCACGACCGGGATATCGCCGGCAGCAAGCACGTGATCGCGGCTGGCATTCATGCCCAGCGTGAATACCGGCGGATGCTCGAGAAACCAGATCTCGTCGGGTGTCTCCGGGCCGCGCTCGTCGGTGAAGCGCTGCATCGCGCGCCAGGTCGGCTCGTAATCCGCGAGGCCGAGGTCACGCACGACATGCGGCGGAACGGGACGCGAGGCGCCTGCCTCCCCCGCGATGCACCCGACCGCTGTTGCCGGCGCTGGCACGATGTTGCCCTGCTGCGCGCTCAAACCGCCTGCTTCTCGGACGCGAGCCGCGTGTTGTCGAGGCCGGCGTTGTTGCGGTTGAGCGCCTGCTCCGCACGGTAGCTGGAGCGCACCAGCGGACCGGAGACGCACTCGAGGAAGCCCCGATGGAGAGCGCTATCGCGATAACTGTCGAACTCCGCGGGCGTAACGTAGCGCTCGACAGGCAGGTGGTTGGCGGTTGGGCGCAGATACTGGCCCAGAGTGACGATGTCCACGCCGGCGGCGCGCAGGTCCGCCAGCGTCTGTTCGATCTCCGCATCGGTCTCACCGAGGCCAAGCATCAGACTGCTCTTGGTCAACACGGCGGGATTGTGCCGTTTCGCGTGCGCGAGCACGCGCAGCGTCTGCTCATAGCCAGCCCGGGGGTCTCTGACGGGGTGAGTCAGGCGGCGCACTGTCTCGATATTCTGCGCAAAGACCTCCAGGCCCGAATCGACGACCGTCTCGATGTCCGCGAGCACACCCTGGAAATCCGGAGTCAGCGCCTCCACCGCGGTGTCGGGATTGCGGCGCTTGATCGCCCGGATGCAAGCGGCATAGTGGCTGGCACCGCCGTCGGCCAGATCATCCCGATCGACGGAAGTCAGCACGACATACTTGAGCTTCATCAGCTCGACGCTGAGGGCGGCATTCTCCGGCTCGTCCGGATCGAGCCACCCACGCGGATTACCCGTGTCGACGGAGCAGAAGCGGCAGGCGCGGGTACAGACCGCGCCCATGAGCATGATCGTGGCGGTGCCGGCATTCCAGCACTCGCCGATGTTCGGGCACTTGGCCTCCTCGCAAACGGTGGCGAGGCGGTGCTCGTT
>DASYGA010000179.1:0-11382 GCA_036000265.1 Steroidobacteraceae bacterium
TCACGCAGGATGCGCGCGTGCCCCGTCACGACCACGTAGGTCTTCTTCGAGGGCTCGGAATAACCGACGCTCACGCGCATGTCGCGCGCCAGCTCATGGGCTTTCGGACTCTGATGGTCCGTGAAGAACCACAACGTGCCATCGACATCGCAGCGGAGGGTCTCGATGGGCCGTGTGTGCAGCGCGCCATCGAGGTCCACGGTCGTCAGCAGGCCGATCCGGATGCTCTCGATGAGCTCCTTGAGCTTCGCCAATCCGTCGCCGTCACTCATCGCACCGCCACCGCCGCACGAAGTCTTGCCAGGTCCCGATGCCGGGTTGCGATGTCGGCGCGGTCCGCGGCCATGCGCAGGTCCCGCAGCGCCTCCAGGGAGCGCAGCAGAACCCGCAGCGGCGGCCCGCTCGCGGTGAGGCCCTGGGACTGCTCCTCGCCGAGGGCCGCGGCCGGCTGCTCGATGAAGCGCTTCACCAGCTCATCGTGATGCTGCGCCGCGGTTTGCCCAAAAAGATCGCAGACCTCGAGAAACGCGCGCGCATTGCGCTGGAACCAGTCGGCATCCCGATGGCACTCGAGGAGCTCGAGCAGCTCGTCCAAGAGGCTCCTGCGTGCCATGCAATCCTTCAGCCGCGCCTGATCGCCCGGCAGCATGAAGAGCATCTTGTCGACGAGGAGCGTCCCGTAGGAAGGGTCGCTCGCGCGGCACAGTCCGAGCAGCAGGTCGAGCTCGTTGATTCCGGAAAAATCGCCCGCATTGGCGCCGCGGTACTCCTGCCGGCCGACCCGGTAGGGCTTGTAGTAGGGGCGCACACAGTAGAAGAATCGCGCCACGTCGAGCTGCTCCAGCAGCCGGCGGTTGGCCTGGATCGCCTCATGCAGCGACTGTTTCGCCGCTTCGAACATCACGTCCGCAACCGGACTCGAGACGCCGAGGTGGACAATGCTCGTGAGCGCATCCGCCGCCCGCTGCAGCGACAGAATGCCGCGGGTGTTCTCGTCGATGAAGAGAAACTCGTCCTTCAGGGACGTGAAGCTCTTGCGCAGCCCCGCGCGCGCCCTGTTGTGGATGGTCAGATGCGCAGTCGCGAACCTCGGCGCCATCCCGAGCGAGGCACCGCAGTGCACGGCAAGGGAGGAGGCTTCCGCAAAGGGTGAGCGTTCCTCCCGCGCAGGATTGGTGAGCTCGTGCCTGCGCAATGCCCCCAGGTACATGCCGACGTTGCCGAGAACGCTGAATGCGCTCTCGAAACCCTCACCCGTGTTGCCTTCGGCACGCAAGGCGACGACGTACGTGTGGCCCTCGTCGCGCAGCGAGTGCTTGATTTCATCGCCCACACCCATCACGCTCGCCCGATCCTCCTGCGCAAAGTAGAGCTCCTCGAGCTCGGTGTTCATTTGCACGAACGAGGTGCGAATCCAATGCTCGAAGGCTGCCGCGTTGTTGCTCATGGGCGGGGGCGGACCGGTGGGGTTGTTCTCGGTTCCCGCCACATCGTAGCCGGTACACCCGAGAACATTGTCCTGGTGGAGACCCGGTCACGCATCCGCCGCAGAACATTGGCCTGTCCTCATGCTCCTTTGCGAAACGCAGCCCGGCTAAACGACCTTGATGATCGCAAGAACGATCAGGATCACCCCGATCACGACCAGCAGGTGAATGGCGCCGAACGTGATCTTCACCGCAAGCCACAGCACCAGCCAGGCAATGATGAACGCGATTCCCAGCAACGTGAGGACTGCTTTCATGCAAGGTACCCCTGATCCAGCAACACCTCTCCAGGAAAGCCGCAGGCGCCGGCCGGGTTCCGGCCCATGGCCGCGACGGACTTGGGCGCAGCCGCAGGGAATGGCCGCTCATCCAGTGCTCGTGGCGGCGGGCAACTGCATGGACAGCAGGCCCCCACGCTTCTTACTCTGCCGCCATGCGCGAGCTGCGGGACGTCAAGAAGCTGGATGACCGCTTTGGTCAGTTCCTGGTGCGCGTGCAGTGTCCGGCCTGCGGCGGCTCACGCGACATCGCCGCGGAGGCCTTGGCGCGCCTCGTCGGTTGGTCGATGACGCTGGCGAGTCTGGCGCCGCGGCTGCGCTGCTCGAAGTGCGGCTCCAAGGGCGCCGCGACGGTGACCCCCGTCGGCCTGCCGCGGCCGCGGGGGTTCACCAGCAATCCGCACTGAGCGGAGTTGGCCTCGCGCTAGCCTTCGGCGTGACGGGTCGCCTCGAAGAGGAACCACACCCGCCTCTCGGTCTCGTCGATCCAGTTCTCCAGCAGGCTCGCGGTGGCCACATCGCCGTGCTCATCGCACACTCCGTGCAGCTCCCTCATGGAGGCGGCGAGCTGTTTGTTGTCTTCCCGCAGCTCGGCCAGCATGTCGCGCGGGGTGACGAAGCTCGCGTCATTGTCCTTCAGGCGCTGCAGCTTGGAGATCTGCCCGATCGACTTCAGCGTGGTACCGCCGATCTTCCGCGCCCGCTCGGCGATCGGATCGGTCATCTCGTAGACCTGCGTCGCCTGCTCGTCCAGCAACAGGTGCCAGTCGCGAAAGTGCGGCCCCGACATATGCCAGTGGAAATTCTTCGTCTTCAGATAAAGAGCGAAGCTGTCGGCGAGCAGCGTGGTGAGAGCGGGTGGAATGTCGCGGACCGCCTCCTGCGACAGGCCCGAAGGGGTGTTGAGGGTGGCAGTCTTCTTGGCTTCGTTGACCATCGCAGGGCTCCTTATCGGAATCGGATTGGGGGGCTGGGGGCAGGCGTCCGCAGGCGGGGTGCGGACCGGATCATCATATCGCCGCGAAACGCCTCAGACGAGCTTCGCGTCCAGGGTGATCTGCGCCCGGAAGAGCTTCGATACCGGGCAGTTCTTCTCCGCATCCGCCGCCATCCTGGCGAAGGACTCGGCATCGAGATTCGGCACCTTGGCGCGCAGTGTGAGCGCGGACTTGCTGATCTTGAAACCCTGCCCCTCCGGCTCCAGCGTGACCGCGGCCTCGGTGGTGAGCTCGGTGGGCGACTGGCCGGCGCGCTCGAGAATGAAGGCGAGCGCCATGGTGAAGCAGCCGGCATGGGCGGCGGCGATCAGCTCCTCCGGATTCGTGCCCTTCTCGCTCTCGAAGCGGGTCTTGAAGGAATACGGGGTCGCGGCCAGGACACCGGAATCGCTGGACAGCTCGCCTTTGCCTGCGCGGCCGGTGCCGCGCCAGACTGCTCTGGCTTTACGGATCATGGGGGTCTCCTCGGGGGGCAGGGATGCGAGCCCATGGTACTACGGGTCATCGATATCCGGCGTCCGCAAATCCATTCTGCAGTCACGTAAGACAGCACGTATGTACTAGACGGCACCTTCAGGCGTGCAATTCATGCAGGTGATGAAGCGCATTCGGTGCATTTCTGACAGATTCCGGCGGTACTCTGCATTTGTGCACAAACACGTGAGTTTCAGATATGTCCTGCAGAGCATCGTCGGCGCAAGCTGACCACACCTGACCGGATGCCCGCCGAGCAGACTTCGCGATACACTGCCTCTCATTCGAGAAAGCCGCATGAGTACCGTGCCAATGCCCCGCTCACCGTCCCGGCACCGCATAACGGTCGAGGAGTATCACCGAATGGCGGAGGTCGGTCTGCTCGCCCCGGATGCGCGCGTCGAGCTGATCGAAGGAGAGATCATCGACATGGCACCCATAGGTAACCCGCACAACAGCGCGGTAGACATGTTGAATCAGCGGCTGACATTGGCCGTATCGGGACAAGCCATCGTCCGTGTCCAAGGCTCCTTCAGGCTCAGCGGCTTCACCGAGCCCCAACCGGACGTCATCCTCCTGAAGCCCAGCGACGACTTCTTCTGGTCGCGCTTTGCAACGGGTGACGACACGTTGCTCGTGATCGAAGTCAGCGATTCGACCTTTCGCTACGATGGCAAGGTCAAGGCACCGCTATACGCGCGCTACGGCATTCCGGAGTACTGGATCGTCGAGATCGAGCAGGCCCGGTGGCACTTCCTGCGCTCGCCGGTCGACGGCCAGTACACCGACGAGTCCTTCACGGACACGCCGGGAGTGACGGAGCTGCCGGGCCTTGGCGGGAAAACCGTTGATCTCGGTAAGCTGCTGAAATCCTGACGTTCGCGCAGCGGGGCCCCGCGTGGACACGACATCACGCCGACTGCTGTGCGCGGCAGTGCCGCTCGATGTACTCGCGATGCGTGGGGAGTGACAGCGCCGCCTGCTGCATGGCCTGGCGCATCTGCGCCAGGATCTTCGCGGCATCCGCTCGGCCGCAAAGATCGAGCAGCGGATGGCAGCGCTCGGGCCAGACTTCCTGCCCGACCAGCACCGCGAGCCAGTTGTTCTTCTGGAAGAGCTCCGCAGGATCGAACAGGATCCGGCCACCATTGCGGAAATGATCGATCTTGAATCGCAGACTCTCCGGGATCCGCATCGAGCGTGCGTATTGCCAGAGAGGCTCCTGCCGCTGCTGCGCGTGATAATGCAGGATGATGAAATCCCGTATCCGCTCGTATTCGAAGCGGCTGGCCCGATTGAACTCCTCCGCCAGGATCGGGTTGCAGTCGCGGTCCGGGAACAGCGCCAGCAGGCGCGTGATCGCCGACTGCACCAGGTGGATCGAGGTCGACTCCAGGGGCTCGAGAAACCCCGCCGCCAGGCCGAGAGCCACGCAGTTGCGCGACCAGAGCTGCCGCCGCATGCCGGCCGCGAAGCGCAGCGGCCGCGGCTCGCCCACCGGCTCGCCACCGAGGTTGGCGAGCAGGACGGCGGTCGCCTCGTCCTCGCTCATGTACTCGCTGCAGTAGACGTGCCCGTTACCCATCCGATGCTGCAGGGGGATGCGCCACTGCCAGCCGGCCGCGCGTGCAGTCGCCTGCGTATACGGCGGCAGGTCATCGCCCGGCGCGCAACCCACCGCCACCGCGCGGTCACACGGCAGCCACTGCTGCCAGCTCTCGAGCCCGACTTGCAACGCGCCGTCCAGCAGCAGTGCCCGGAACCCCGAGCAATCGATGAACAGATCCCCCTCGATTCGCTCGCCGTCCTCGACCAGCAGCGCCTCGATGAAGCCATTCTCGGGTCGGAGCCGCACGCCCACCACCTTGCGATCGGTGCGCCGCACCCCGCGCTTCTGCGCGTAATCGCGAAGACACCGGCCGTAGAGGGATGCATCGAAGTGATAGGCGTAATCGAAGCTCGACAACACCATGGCAGGATCGGCCAACGGCCGGCCGAAGCGGCCGGCCCGCGCCAGCACCCAGGCCATGGCGTGCTCCTCGAGCGGCGCCGCGCCGCCCCCGGCCCGCTCGCGCAGCCAGTACTGGTGCAGGGAGATGGCATCGAACTCATCGCCGATGCGGCCGAACGGATGGAAGTAGCGATGTCCGGGACGGACCCAATCGGTGAGCTCGATGCCGAGCTTGAAAGTGCCGCGGCTGGCGGCGATGAATGCGTCCTCATCCAATCCGAGCTGCCGGTTGAAGTGACGGATCGGCGGTATGGTTGCCTCGCCGACGCCCACGGTACCGATCGCCGTGGACTCGATGACCTCGATGCGGCAACCCCCGCGTGTCGAGTTGGCGAGGGCGGCGGCCGCCATCCAGCCGGCGGCCCCTCCTCCCAGGATGACGATCCGCCGGATGCGCCGGTCTGTGTCGCTCATGACACCGGCATCAAACAGCCAGCAACTCTCGCAGGGACGCACCCGCCGCTGCTGCTCCGGGCCCCACGATGATGTGTATGCAGTCCGCGGCCGCGATTGCCACCCCGCGCATGCCGAGCTGACGGATTGCCGCACCGTCGATCGCCTCCGCACTCGCCACCTCGATGCGCAACCGCGATGAGGACGTCGCGACACTGCGGACATTGGAGCGGCCCCCGAGCGCGATCAGCAGGCCCCGCAGAGCCTCCTTCGCCGGCGCTGGCGCCACCGTCTCCACCGCAACCGGAGGAGCGGCAACCACTGCCGCGGCTGCGGTCCGCGCTGCAGTCGCGGCAGGCCCCTGGCCTGCGGGCGACGCATGCGAGTCCGTGGTCGACAGGCTCTCCTTCGGCATCGCTGCGATTGCCTCGCGTATCTCGCTGGCCAGCTGATCGGCCGTCGGCCCGACCACCACCTGCAGCGCTGTGGCCGAGGGTCTCACGACGCCGCGCGCCCCGAGGCGCTTCAGCGCTTCGACATCGATCGCATCCTGTGTCCTGACGATGAGCCGCAAACGGGTGGTACAGGCATCGATGGATTGCAGGTTCGCCGCGCCGCCGAGAGCGGTGATATAGGACCGCACCCGATCCGCGGGTGCCGCCTGCAGCGAGACGGCGGCCGGCTCTACCTCTTCCCGTCCGGGTGTCTTCAGATCGAATCTGACGATCGCAAAGCGGAATATGCCGTAATAGAGCCCGAAGTACAGCGCTCCCACCGGCAGGAGCAGCAATGGATGCGTCGCGTGGTCGAAGTTGAGCACGTAGTCGAAAAGACCGGCGGAGAACGTGAACCCGAGATGCACATCGAGCGCCCGCATGAGGACGAAGGCGGCGCCAGTCAGCAGCGCGTGCACGACATAGAGCGCCGGCGCCAGGAACATGAAGGAGAATTCGACCGGCTCGGTCACTCCGGTCAGGAACGACGTGAGCGCGATGGAGGCCAGCAGGCCGGCGACGACGTGACGGCGCTCCGGCAAGGCCGTGTGGTACATCGCCAGGCACGCCGCCGGCAGTCCAAACATCATGACGGGGAAAAATCCTGCCATGAATGCGCCCGCCGTCGGATCCCCGGCGAAGAAGCGGTTGAGATCTCCGGTCGCGCCATGATAGTTCCCCAGCACGAACCAGGCGACGCTGTTGATCATGTGATGCAGCCCGGTCACGATGAGGATGCGATTGAGCACGCCGTAAGCGAACAGCCCCCAGGGTCCCGCGGCGAGCACCGCGCGGCTGAGGGCGCTCATCCCCTCCTGGATCCCATGCCACCCGAGCCCGAATGCGAGCGCGAACAGCAGCGCGGCGAAGCCGCTGGCGATGGGCACGAACCGCCGCCCGCCGAAGAAGGCGAGATAGCTCGGCAGGCTGATCTTGTAGAAGCGGTTGTAAAGGGCGCCGCTCAGCAGCCCGCAGAGAATGCCGGCCGGAATACGCAGGTCCGTAAGATCGTCGGTCTTCAGCGCCTCGAACGCGAGGTCGCGCAAGTGGCCCGTGGTTCCCAACAGCGCCGCGGGCGGCACCGGGATGAATACCTCCGCGCCCTTGATCGTGACCAGATAGGCGACCACGGCCGCAAGACCCGCAGCGCCGTGATTCTCGCGCGCGAGGCCGATGGCGATGCCGACCGCGAACAACAGGCCGAGATTATCGAAGATCGCCTGGCCGGACTGTGCCATCACGGCGATGTGCAGCAGATCCGGCTGCCCGAGGCGCAGCAGCAATCCCGCCACCGGCAGGACCGCGATCGGCAGCATCAGCGCGCCGCCGATCCTCTGAAGCTGGCCAAGCAGACTCTTTGTCATCTGAGCTCTCCGCGCCGCAAACCCGTCTGGATCAGTCATCCAGCGATGCCGGCGCGTTTTCCAGCGGGACGGCCGCCATCGCGAGCGAGCGTACCGCCTCGGCCGACTCCTGCTCGAGGGCCCGGCGCGCCAGCCTGGTGCAATCCTCGATCGTCAGCTTGTGGATCAGTGCCTTCAACTGCGGGACGGCGGACGGCACGGCGGAGAGCTCGTGGACGCCGAGGCCGATCAGAATCGGCACGGCCGTCGGATCGGACGCCAGGCCGCCGCATACGGCGAGGCGGCGCCTGCGGGAGTGCGCGGCTTCGGCCGTTCGCGCAATCAGCCGCAGCACGGCGGGGTGCAGGGCATCCAGCCGCGCGGCAAGCTCCGGATGGCCGCGATCCATCGCCAGCGTGTACTGGGTGAGATCGTTGGTCCCGATCGAGAAGAAGTCCGCGTCCGCCGCGATACATTCGGCCATCAGCGCGGATGCCGGCGTCTCTATCATGACGCCGAGCTCGATCGGCTCGCGCCGCCCGACCTCCGTGCCCGCCTCCGCGATCATGGCGCGCACAGAGCGGATCTCCGCTACGTCGGTGATCATGGGCAGCAGAATGCGGCATTGGCCATGAGGCCGCACGCCGAGAATGGCACGCAGCTGTTGCCGCAGCAGATCGGGGCGCCAGAGACTCGTGCGCACGCCGCGCAGCCCGAGCGCCGGATTGTCCTCCGCGGGCAGCGGCAGATAGGGAATGGGCTTGTCGCCCCCGACATCGAGGGTGCGAATGGTGAGCGGCCTGCCGCCGAGCGCCTCGGCAAGCTGTTGATATTCGGCGTGCTGCTCCGCCTCGCTCGGCGGCGTCTCGCGCTCGAGAAACAGAAACTCGGTCCGCAGCAGCCCGCAGCCCTCGGCGCCATTGCGGACCGCTGTCTGCGCTTCCGCAAGCGATCCAATATTGGCGAAGACCTCGATGCGCTCGCCGTCGGCCGTACGGCAGTCGCGCTGGGCGACTTCCCGCTCGGCGGTGCGCCGTGCCGCCCTGAGCTCGAGCTGGCGGCGCGCGGCAGCGAGCTGCTCTGCTCCCGGATTCACCTGCAGCTGGCCGCTGTCTGCATCGAGCAGCAGCGGTGTCCCTTCAGGGATGAGCCGCACGCCTGGACCTAGTGCGACCAGCGCCGGAATCCCCATGGCGGCGGCCAGAATCGACACATGCGAGGTCGGCCCGCCGGCGGCCAGACAGATGCCGGCGAGCCGCGCTGCATCGAGCGCCACGAGCTGCGAAGGCAGCAGCTCCTCGGCGACCAGGATGGCACCGGCCGGCAACTCCTGGGCCGAGGCGGCGGAAGTACCGCTCGCGGCGGCCAGCACCTGGCGCTCGAGATCGAGCAGGTCATCCGCCCGCTCCGCCATCCGCGGATCGTCGAGGGCGCGGAGTCCCTCGATGCTCCCGCGGACGGCCTGCCGCCAGGCAAAGGCGGCACTCGCGCCCCCGGTGATCAGCGCGAGTGCCGATTCCGTGAGCTCGGGATCCTCCAGCAGCGCGAGGTGCGCCTCGATGACCTCGCGTGCTGTGGCCGAAGCCGAAGCGCGCGCCGATTCCAACCGCGCACGGACCTGATCTCTGGCGCGCTGCAGCGCCGATGTCTCGTGCGCAATGCCAGCGCCAGCCTGCGCCACTTCAGCCTCGCGAACGGCAAGGGGCACGGCCTGTCCCACTGCAAGACCACGGCTTGCGACGACGCCCGAAAGTACGGCGCCCGCGCGTATGTTGAGAGCTGCGACGCTAATGGAAGCCGGCATTACTGCCGCTATCGGCGCGTCGCCGCGGGCTTGCGCTGGCGGATGATCTGCGGATCCGGCAGGAGAGGTGCGCCGTAGAACGCCGGGGGAGTGGTGGCTGCCCTCCTCGGACGCGCCGGCCACCACAGCCGCGACCGCGCTGATGGCTGCTGCCGCATCCTTGCCCGAAGCGCGCACCTCCACCTCTTCACCGCCGCGGACACCGAGTTTCATGAGCGCCACGGTGCTGCGCGCATTCGCAACGCGGCCCTGCGCCCGGAGACTGACCTCTCCCGTGAGGCCCTTGAGCGCGCCAACGATCTGCGCCGCGGGCCGGGCGTGGATGCCATGCTCCAGGAGCACCCGTATGCGCCGAACCTCCTGCGCCTCGTCGCGAGCCTGTCGGCGCGCCTGCTCCGAGCCCTGCCCATCCGTGCCGCGGTCGGGCAATTCCCCGAGCCGCACAATCTCCATGAGGACATCGCCTGCCGCGACCTCCCGGCTCTCGATGCTGCGCGAGACCGTGAAGCCGCTCCCTTCCAGCAACAGGACGGGCGTCAGCAGGCTCTTGGCGCGTCTGGCCAGCAGATCGAGGTCGAAACTGATCAGCCGCTGGCCGGCAGCCACCCTCTGACCCGACTTCACGTGCGCCTGGAAGCCCTCGCCCGCGAGCGCGACGGTATCGATACCGATATGCATCAGGAGCTGCGCGCCGCAGGTGCTGCGCAGGGTCAGCGCATGCCTGGAATCCGGGAGCGTGATGATCTCTCCGTCGCAGGGCGCTTGCAGCGTGGCGCTGGTTGGATCGATGGCGAGCCCGTCTCCCAGCATCCGGCCTGCGAAGACCGGATCGGGGACCTCGTCGAGCGGCGTGCTCCAGCCTGAAAGAGGCGCTGTCAGCACCAGGGATCGAGGCGTCTCAGTTGCGGGCATTTTGCGGTGGAGCCTGGATCTCGAGGTGCGAGCTCAGCGCGTTCAAGAGGCAGTTTCCCGGATCGTCCTCGCCCAACACCCAGATCATGACGCCGCGCAGATGCTCACGGCGGGCGAAGTCCGCCTTGATGGCGAGGGATGCCGCGTCGTCATAGGTGAAGAAGACATGCTGCTTGCCGTTGTACAGCCATGGCGCCTGCGCGCTGGCGCTCCAGTGGCGCACCCAGTCGGGATCGGTCAGGAATCGCGACTCGATGGTCTTCCAGGGCGTCTCTGCGAGTACCCCGGTGTACTTGGAATACCGACCGGCGTTTGCCGCCGACACGCCGCTGAAGCCGCGGCCGTAGAAGGCAACGCCCAGCATGATCTTCCGTGGCGGTACGCCCTGCGACTCGTAATAGCGCACTGCGCCGCGCAGATTGTCCCGTGAGCGCTGCCGCTGCGGCGTGGGATCGCGCGGATCGGCATCGAGCGGCGCATTGAAGCCGCTGTAAGGACTGAAGACGGTATTCATGTCGTAGGTCATGACATTCAGCCAGTCCACTTCGGTAACGATCACCGCAAGATCGTAGCTGTCGGCCACCGAGTAGGCGCCCCCCTGTTGCCAGGTGCCGGCGGGTGTCGCCACGGTGAGCAGATAATGCCGGCTCTTTGCCCGGCCGAGGGCATCGAGCCGTTGCCGCAGCTCCCGCACGAGCGCCGTGGCGTCGGCCCGATCCTGCGCACGGGAGCGATTCATCCCGCCGTGCACCGGGAATTCCCAGTCGAGGTCCAGCCCGTCGAAGCCCTGCTGGGCGAGGAAGAGCCGCACACAGCTGCCCGCGAACCGCGCGCGCGAGCGCGCAGTGAGCGCGATATCGGAATATTGCGGCGCCGCATCCCAGCCGCCAATGGATACGATCAGACGCAGCCCCGGATGCTGCCGGCGCAGCCGCCGCAGCGCGGCGAAGGTCGCGGCCTGCGCGGCCGTCGGCGGCGCGCAGACCCCGGTGTCCTGCGGCTCACCGAAGGCATAAATCAGGTCATTGATCCTCGCCGCCGGTATCGCCGAGACCGCCATGCCCCCATCGTAATACGCCGCGATCTGCGGGGCATCGGCGGCGCTCGCGGACCGGGCAACGAGGCCGGCGAGCAGGACACTCCAGAGGATGCTCGAGCGAGCGCCGGGAAGAATGCGTTTCATCATGA